>JACQWA010000184.1 GCA_016209425.1 Candidatus Rokuibacteriota bacterium | reverse complement strand
CGTCATGACGACGTATGACCCGGACACGCTTGAGCACGATCCGACCGTCCTGCGGCGGATTGTCCGGGACATGGGCGGGCGGCTGGCCCTCGACACGTATGTCGTGCAGGGGGGTCGCGTTGCCGTCGGCGATCCTGTGGAGCTGCTGTGAGCGCATAGGTGGAACAAACGCCCTTCGCGACTAACGCCCGTTGTCGGGCCACTTCCTCGGATCAGGCCACTAGAATAGCTCGGAGGCGTCCACCAGCAAGACGATCGACGCGACGAGGAGTGCGCCTGATCCTACGTCGGATCCTCGGGCCGATCCGGTTGGTGCCCGTGACTCCTCAAGTAGAAAAGCCGTACTACCAATCCGAGACCACCCTCCAGGTCCTCGATCTCCTCGAGGCCCCGGAAGGTGGTTCGAATTGGTCGCAATGGTGGACGTGTATCGCTCCAGCTCCGCCTCGGCTGACGAAACGGCCACCTCGTGCCTCGAGGCGTTTGGCCATCTGGTCGAGGAACTCGGCCCGACCCGCATCGCGGCGACGATCATGGAGCCGGTCCAGGGCGAAGGCGGCTTCGTAGTCCCACCGGCATCGTTCGTCCAGGAGGTTTCCAGATATTGCCGGGCGCGGCACATTCTCCTCATCGCGGACGAGATCCAGACGGGATTCTATCGTACGGGTCGGCGCTTTGGCATCGAACACTTCGACGTCACGCCCGACCTGATGACGGTCGCCAAGTCGCTCGCCGACGGGCTGCCGTTGGGGGCCGTGATCGGACGCAGCGATCTGATGGATGCCGTGCCCCCGGGAGGGCTCGGCTCCACCTACGGCGGGAATCCGGTGGCCTGCGCCGCAGCGCTCAAGGTGATCGAGCTCCTCGAACGGGAGGACTACGGGGCTCGTGCGCGCGCCATCGGCGCGCGGGTGCTCGAGCGATTCCGCTCGTGGCAGGCCGCCTACGCGCTGATCGGCGACGTGCGGGGCCTCGGCGCGATGGTCGCGATGGAGCTGGTGACGGATCGGCATACCAAGGCGCCAGCCGCTGAGGCAACGAGCGCTCTTATCGCGCAAGCGCTCCGCTCCGGGCTGGTACTGGTCAAGGCGGGGGCCTATAAGAACGTCGTGCGGTTCCTCGGTCCGCTCAGCATCACGGACGATGAGCTCGAGAGCGGCCTGAAGATCCTGGAGCGCGCGTTGGCGACGGTCTCTGCTGACAACGGAAGCAAGACTGCAAAGGTCACGGGCTCTGCTGTTTCGCCTTGAGTTTCTGGACGAGCTCCTCGTAGGAGGACGTCCGGATGATCTTGTTGAACTGAGCGCGGTAGTTTTGCATGAGGCTGACGCCCTCGATGAGGACATCGTAGACGCGCCAGTGGTCTCCCCGCCGCAGGACCTGGTAGTCGACGGGCAACTCGGAGCCGTTCTTGGTAGTGATCCTGGTCTTGACGGTTCCGAGATCTCCGTCCGCAGACTCGCCGGTAAATGTGATCCGGACCCCGCCTTCCCGATCCAGCTTGGAGATGAACGCACGCCCCAGGAGGTCCCCGAAGAGCTGCGTGAACTCCCGCCGCTCCTGCTCCGTCCGGCTGTCCCAATGACGGCCCAGGGTGCGCCTGGCGCTCTCGGCGAAGTCGAAGATCTCGTTGGTCACGGCGCGGACGGCGGAGCGGCGCTCCTGGGCCTTGGCGCCGGCCGTCAGGGCCGGATCTTCGAGGATCGGGATGATCTTCTCGATGGAGCCCTTGAGCTGCTCCGTCGCGGGTCCCGCCCAGGCGGGAGCGGCGACCAGGGCGAAGAGTGCCCCGAGGACAAGAGCGCGATGCCGGATAAAAATCGTCATGGTTTGCCTCCGCTCGGACCCGTCCTTCCTGAGACTGCCGACCCCGCGCTACAGCCTTTCGATGACGGTGGCGACCGCCTGGCCGAAGCCGATGCACATCGTCTGGAGCCCGTAGCGCCCGCCCGTCCGCTCCAGCTCGTGCAGCAGTGTCGTCATCAGCTTCGCCCCGGTGCACCCGAGCGGGTGGCCGAGGGCGATGGCCCCGCCATTCACGTTGACCTTGGACATGTCCGGGTGCAGCTCCCGCTCCCAGGCCAGCACCACCGAGGCGAAGGCCTCGTTGATCTCGACGAGGTCGACCTCGTCGAGCCGGATCCCGGCCTTCTTCAGGATACGCTGGGTGGCCGGGATGGGGCCGGTCAGCATGATGGTCGGATCGACACCGGCCAGCGCCGTCGCCACGACGCGGGCGCGCGGCTTGAGCCCGAGCGCCTTGGCCTTCGCCTCCGACATCAGGAGGAGGGCCGCGGCGCCGTCGGAGATCTGGCTGGAGTTCCCCGCCGTGACGAGCCCGTCGGGCTTGAAGGAAGGCTGGAGGGAGGCCATCTTCTCCCGGTTCACCGGGACGCGGACGCCCTCGTCGGTGTCGAAGTCGCCCCCGTCCGGGAGCCCAACGGGGATAATCTCCCGCTTGAAGCGCCCCTCGGCGATGGCCCGGCCGGCCTTCTCATGGCTCCGGGCGGAGAACTCGTCGAGCTCCTCCCGCTTGAGCCCCCACTTCTCGGCGATCAGCTCGGCCGAGATCCCCTGCGGCACGATGTTGTAGCGCTCCGAGAGCTTGGGGCTGATGGGCCCATCCCCCGGGCCCTGGCCGTTGGAGCCCATCGGGACGCGGGTCATGTTCTCCACGCCGCCCGCGATCACCACCTCGTACTGCCCGGCCATGACGCCCATCGCGGCGAAGTTGGCCGCCTGCTGGCCGGAGCCGCACATCCGGTCCAGCGTCGTCCCGCACACGTCCAGGGGCAGGCCGGCGATGAGGGCGGCGTTGCGGGCGATGTTGAACCCCTGCTCGCCCACCTGGTCCACGCAGCCGATCACCACATCCTCGATCTCATTGGGGTCCACCTTGGTCCGCGCCACCAGCTCTCGAAGCGTCAGCGCCAGCAGGTCGTCCGGGCGGACGGCTGAGAGCTTCCCGTTTCGCTTGCCCACCGCCGTCCTCACCGCACCCACGATCACCGCGTTGTTCATGGACACCTCCCTTTCACTGAATGCTGATTCAGCCTGACGTTCCCTTAGAGGGTCCAGCTTCGTTCGGAGATTCAGGGAATCTTCGCGAATCTTCCTCCCCACCGCTCCCTTCTTAGTCGTGGAGTGGGCAACAACAGAACAACAGAAAGGAGACACCATGAAGTCGGTACGCTTCGGTTCAGCAATCCTGGCAGGACTCGTTGGCACACTCGCCATGACAGCTCTGATGTACGCCGCCCCCCTGATGGGCCTTCCTCCGATGGATCTGCTCCAGGCCCTCGGAGGCGTGTTCCCTCTGGGCATTTCCCCTTACGTGGTGGGAGGGCTCATCCATCTCGGCATCGGGGTGACGCTCGCCGTCTTCTATGCCGTGATCTTTGAGCGCATCCTGCCCGGCCCCAGGTGGGCGCGGGGCGCGGTCTTCGCCCTCTTGCCTTGGCTCTTCGCCATTACCTTGATGGCCCCAGCCATGGCCTGGGTCGAGGCCGCCGTGAACCCGCCCGCCAAGGCTCAGCAGGTCGTGAACCCCTGCGGGGTCTCGAAGCCAGCCAATCCGTGCGGAACCCAGCCGAAGGCCGCCAACCCCTGCGGAGCCATCGCCTCAGCGCCCGCTAATGCCAGCGGGCCCGCAGCCTCAGACGCGCCGGCCTCGAGCCCGTGGCTCCTGGGAATGATGAGCCTGATGGCCCACTTGGTCTACGGCGGAATCGTGGGAAGCTTCTATCGCCGCACCGTCTAGCGTTGGGAGGAAAACAGAATGAACGCCTTGGTCGTGGAGCAGCCACTTTCAGAAAGGAGTCAGTCAATGCGCCCGAATCCTGGAAAGGCAATCCTCGGTGGATTTGTCGGAACGGTGGTCATGACCCTGATGATGTACTTCGTCGCCCCTATGATGCTCGGCGGGCCGATGGACGTCGCCGGCATGCTCGGCGGGGTCCTCGGCGGCAGTTGGATGATGGGTATGTTGATGCACCTGCTCAACGGGATCGTTATTTTCCCGTTGATCTATGCGTACTTCCTGTTTCGCGTCCTGCCCGGCGACCCGTGGGCGAAAGGGACCATCCTGGGCCTCATCTTGTGGTTCCTCTCCCAGGCCGTCGTTACCCCCATGATGGGAGGGGGGATGTTCAGTGCGAAGGCGGGCGGCCTGATGGCCGTGATGGCCTCGCTCATCGCCCACATCATTTACGGGGCCCTGCTCGGCGTACTGGCAGGAGCAGCCGAAGGGTCCTCCGCGTCCCCACGTGTCCAAGCGGCCCGGTGATGTCCCGATTCCACTCGGGCAGGTGAGGCCCGACGTGCTT
>JACQWA010000183.1 GCA_016209425.1 Candidatus Rokuibacteriota bacterium | reverse complement strand
TGTGCTGACCGTCATGCCGTCGGCGGCCGCCCGGACGCAGGAGGCGGCGAGGACGCGCTCCCCCACATCCACGACGCAGACGCGGCAGACGCCGACCGGCCTCAAGCGCGGGTCGTGGCAGAGGACGGGAATCTCGATCCCGGCCTGGCGAGCGACCTGCCAGATCGTCGTCCCCTCGGGGACGCTGACCTTGCGACCGTCAATCGTCAGCGTGACGCTCATCGGTTCAAGTCCTCGGGCCAGGCCTTCAAGACCGAAGTCAGCGGGGTCAGGGCCACCTGGCCGAGACCGCAGATGGAGGTTTGAGCCAGGGTTTCCTCGAGCCCCGGCAGGACCTCCCAGAGCTGGGCGTCGCCCTTGCCGGCCAGGATCTGGTCGAGCATCTCGACCACCTTCTCGGTCCCGGTGCGGCAGGGAACGCACTTGCCGCACGATTCATTGCGGAAAAAGCGCGTGACGTTGGCCGCGACGCTGAGCATGTCCGCTCCGTCAGCCACTGCCACGAGGGCCCCGGAGCCGAGCATGCTCCCCGCGGCCTGGATCGAGGCGAAGTCGATCTCGACGCCGGCCTTGTCCGCGGGGAGGAAGGCGGAGCTCGCACCTCCGGGGGCGAAGGCCTTGAGCCGCTTGCCGGTCCTCATTCCGCCGGCCATCTCGATCAGCTCGGCCACCGTCGTCCCCATCGGGATCTCGTAGACGCCGGGCCGGTCGACGTGGCCGGAGACCGCCATCACCTTGAGCCCCTGGTGTCCCCGCACCCCCTGGGCCTTCCACCGCTCGGCCCCGTGGCGGAGGATCACCGGGACCATGGCGAGGGTCTCCACGTTGTTGATGAGCGTCGGCTTTCCCCAGAGCCCGCGGCTCCCGGGATAGGGGGGCCTGTTCCGCGGCTCCCCCCGCTTGTCCTCCAGCGCTTCCAGGAGCGCCGTCTCCTCGCCCAGGATGTAGCCGCCGGGAGAGAGGAAGATTTCGATGTCGAAGCCGTGGCCCAGAAGACCGCGATCCCTCGCCTCCTTCATCGCCCGCTCGAGCGGCGCGCGCGTGTGGTCGTACTCGTGGCGGAGGTAGATCCAGCCGTGCCGGGCCCCCACCACGTGCGCGGCCAGGCACATCCCCTCGATGACGAGATGCGGCAGGTCCTCGAGGAGGACGCGATCCTTGAACGTGCCGGGCTCGCTCTCGTCGGCGTTGCAGATGACGTACTTCGGGCCGGCCGTCTCTTTCCGAACCAGTTCCCACTTGACCCCCGTCTGAAATCCCGCCCCTCCCATCCCGCGGAGACCCGCGGCCTTGAGCGTCGCGATGATCTCGCCGTCTCGCTGGTCCCACGCCTGATACACGGAAAACGGCTCATCGCCCTCGCCGTAGGGATCAATCCGCCACTTCCGGCGCCCGGGAGGAGGCTCGTGGGAAGCAGGCGTGTCTGGGCTTCGGACCAGGCGCGCGACTTGGTCGGGGGCGATGGCGTCGACGGCGACACCGTTGACCATGGCGGCGGGAGCCCGGTCACACCGGCCGAGGCAGGAGACTTCGCGTACCTCGATATCGCTTTCCCCGGCAAGAAGCTCTCTCACCTTCGCCCCCCAGCTGTCGCCGTCGGCCAGGAAGCAGGGGAGGTCCCGGCAGAGGCTGACCTCCGCGCGGGGCGGGGGAGACGTCCGGAAATGGGGGTAGAACGAGACGACTTCCTGGATGCGGTAGAGCGGGACGCGGAGCCGCTCGGCCGCCTCCCTCAGGTCTTCCTCTCTGAGGTGGCCGTCGCGCGCCTGAAGCCGGTTCAGCTCTGCAATCAGGCTCATGGGGGGGCGTAGGGGAGCGGATCCGTGAGCCCGGCCTCGGCGAATCCTTTCTTCCTGAGCAGGCACGAATCGCAGAGGCCGCAGGCCCGGCCGTCGGCCGTGGGCTCATAGCAGGACCAGGTCAGCCCGAAGTCCACGCCGAGGGCGTGCCCCCGCTTGATGATTTCGGCCTTCGTCATCCGGATCAGGGGCGTATGGATCTTGAACCGGCTCTTTCCCTCGACGCCGGCCTTCGTCGCCAGGTTCGCCATTGTCTCGAACGCGTCAACGTACTTCCGACGGCAATCGGGATAGCCGCCCGCGTCAAGAACGTTGGCGCCGAAGAAGAGGTCTTGCGCGCCGAGCACCTCGGCCCAGCCGAGGGCGTGGGCGAGGAAGATCGTGTTCCGGGCCGGCACATACGTGACGGGGATGCCCTGGCCGATCTCGTCGGCGCTGCGCCCCTTCGGCACCGGGATGTCGGCCGTAAGGGCCGAGCCCCCGATGAGCCGGAGGTCGAGGGTGAGGATGAGGTGCTCGAGCGCGCCGAGGGCGGCGGCAACCTTCTTGGCCGACTCGAGCTCCCGGGAGTGTCGCTGGCCGTAGGCGAAGGACAGAGCGTAACAGGCGTAGCCTTCACTCTTCGCGATCGCGAGCGTCGTGGCGGAATCGAGACCGCCCGAGACCAGGACCACCGCCTTCTTCGTCACACTCCCCGCCGGGCGCCCCAGAAGAGAATGTGAAGTCGCGGCGAATACCTGAAGCCGTAACGCTTGCATTCTTCCATCACCCACGGCGAGCGCTCCAGGATCTCTTCCCGGCGGACGCCCTCAGGCATGAGAAGAATGCGCCCGCGGGGGATCGCGAATCGCTCCGCCAGGCGCACCACCTCGCTGACGTCGGCGGCGTCCACCACGACGAACTTCCACCACGCTCCGAGCGCGAGGAAATGTCGGATCGCCTCGGGGTTGATCCGCTTGGCCTCGGGGACTCCAGAGCCCGCAACTTTAACCGAGACGTTCCACTGGTCCACGGCCACGGGGGGCGGCGGGAGCGCGCCCGAGGTCTCCACTTCCAGCGTGAAGCCGCGGGCCTTGAGGGCCTGGACCAGGGGGGAGAACAACGGGGACTCCAGCGGTTCACCGCCCGTAACCACGCAGCGCCGGCAGGGGAACGCCGAGGCCTCCTCGACCAGGTCGTCCAGCGCCACTTCGCGGCCCGCTCGAGGATCCCAGGAGTACTTGGTGTCGCACCAGACGCAGCCTACCGAGCAGCCCTGGAGCCTGACGAAGACGGCGGGCGTCCCCGCGGTGGCCCCCTCTCCCTGAATGGAGAAGAAGACCTCGGCAATCCGCCCAGTCACGCGCTGTCGGCGGTCAACTCGCTGGAGCATGCGGGAGTCTCTTCGATCTTTACCCGCAGGAGCCTCACGCCCGGCGGCAGCGCCTGGCGGATGGCCTCCCAGGCCGTTCGCGTCAAGATCTCGGCGGTGGGGTTTTGGGAGAGCGTGACGACCTTCTCCGGGGCCTCAGCTTGAACGCCGGCGATCGCTGGGACGAGGGGATCCTGCTCGGCAAGGAGCGTCGCATGATCCCACCGGTCCAGGACCGCCTTCCGGACCAGCGCCCGCAGGTCGTCGAAGTCGATGACCATCCCAAGGGGATCGAGCCGCTCGGCACTGATGGTCACTTCCAGGTGATAGGTGTGGCCGTGGAGGTAGGCACATTTACCCTGATGCCCGAGGATCCGGTGGGCCGCATCGAACGTGAACCGGGTCGTGAGGTTCATCACCCGAATGATAACACGGGGTCAGCGGGGCCGGCGCGCCACGAAGAACAGGCCCTTGGCGCTCATCACCGTCTCGCCCGATTCGTCCACGCCGTAAATCCTGAAGTGGACCCGGCCGCGGTCGGGGCTGCTCTTTGACTCGGCCACCTCCACTACTTCGGCCCGCGCGGCGATCACGTCGCCCGGGCGAACGGGCTTGTGCCATCGCAGCTCGTCCAGGCCCGGGGAGGCCAGACCGGCCGTGTCCCGCATCAGACCGTCCACGAACAACCGGATGCACTTGAGGGTCGTCTGCCAGCCGCTGGCAATCACGCCGCCGAACGCTGTCTTTGACGCGGCCGCCTCGTCGGTGTGGATGGGCTGGGGGTCGAACTCCCTCGCGAAGGCGATCACCTGGTCCTTGGTGAGCGACCACGTGCCGAGCTCCCACGCGTCGCCCACCTTGAACTCCTCGAAGTAATACTTGGGCACGATTCAGGCGCGCGACTTCAGGCCGAGCACGTTGAATGCCGGCACCGGCTTGAGGAAGCCCTTGAGCGCGAGCGGGCCCACCTCCTCGGCGTCCACCAGGTTCTCGGCGGCGGCGGCCACCTTAGACGAGACGAGGATCTGCCCGCCGTGGGCCTCGCCGCAGAGACGGGCGGCGAGGTTGGTGACGGTGCCGATCGCCCCGTAGTCCCAGCGCCCCTCGAAGCCGATGGCGCCGATGGTGGCATACCCCTGGGCGATCCCGACGCCGAAATTCAGCTCGTAGCCCTGTTTGCGCCACTTCTGGGTCAGCTCGGCCACCCGCTCCCGCATGGCGACGGCCATCCGGATGGCGCGCTCCGCCGGGTTGGGCACCGGCACCGGGTCGTTGAAGAAGATCATCATGCCGTCGCCGGTGAAGCGCTCGAGGGTCCCCTCGTGGTCGAGGATCAGCTTGCCCATCTCGGCATGGTACTCGCGGAGGACACCCATGACCTCCTCGGGTTCGGAGGTCTCGGCGAAGGCGGTGAAGCCCCGGAGGTCCAGGAAGACCACCGTCACCTCCCGCCGGTGGGTCTTGAGGGGGTCCTCCGCGCCTCCGGCGACGATCAGCTCGGCGAGGTGAGGGGAGAAGAAGCGCTTGAGCCGCCCCAGGCGCTCGAGCTGGGTCACCTGCTCCTGGACGCGCTCCTCGAGGGTCTTGTTCCACTCGGTGAGCTGGGCGGCCTGGGCCTGGACGGTGTCGTACAGCTCCTTGATCCGGAGGAGCGAGCGGACACGCGCCAGGAGCTCGGGCTGGTTGATCGGCTTGGTGAGGAAGTCGTCGGCCCCGGCCTCGAGCCCTTTGAGCCGCTCCTGGGCCGGATCGAGGGACGTGACCATCACCACGGGGAGGATCGCCGTGGCTGAGTTCTCGCGGATCTTCCGGCAGACCTCATAGCCGCTCATCCCCGGCATCATCACGTCCAGGAGCACCAGGTCAGGGCGGTCGGCCTCCACTTTGTCCAGGGCTTCCGGCCCCGAGGCCGCCGTCACCACGGTGTAGCCCTTGACGGTCAGAAGGTCGGCCAGGAGCTTCACGTTGTAGGGGGTGTCGTCTACCACCAGGATCTTGGCCGGACTGCTCAAGCGACCCCTCAGCCGCTGCGGGGGCGGTCCAGCATCTCCCGCACCGCTTCCAGGAATGACTTCACGTTGATCGGCTTGGTCTGGTAGCCGTCGAACCCCGCGGCCATGATCTTCTGCCGGTCGTGGGTCATGGCGGAAGCCGTGACGGCAATGACCGGGATCCCCTTCGTCCTCGGATCGGCTCGGAGGTGCCTGAGAGCCTCGATGCCGTTCATGCCCGGGAGCTGGATGTCCATGAGGATGAGGGCGGGGTGGGACTCCTGGGCTAGGCGGATGGCATCCTCGGCGTTTTCGGCCTCCAGGGTCTGGTACCCCTTGAACTGGAGCACGTCGCGCACCAGCTTCCGGTTCTTCTCGTTATCCTCGACGATGAGAATCAGCTCGTTGGCCATGGCCTCACCGGCTCTCCCGCATTATTGTGCTATGATCGTTCTGTGCGCGCGCAAACCTTTTGGAAAACGGTGGTGGAAGATAGGGTCGACTTCCTCGACCGGCTGATCGCGCTCCTGACCGACCACGGCGTCAGGTATTGCGTGGTGGGCGGGCAGGCGGTCAACGCGTACGCCGAGCCGGTGGTGAGCCTGGACCTGGACGTGGCGGTCGCCGCCGATCAGCTTGGCCAGGTCGAGGCGCTCCTGGGCCAGGCGTTCGGCGTCGAGCGGTTTTCCCACAGCCTGAACGTGTCCGTACCAGGCTCCGGTCTCCGCGTTCAGGTTCAAACCGATCCCCGCTATTCGGCCTTCGTGGATCGGGCCGAGGTACGAGATGTGCTGGGCCTGCGGCTGCCGGTGGCGCGCCTGGAGGACGTCCTCCAGGGGAAGATCTGGGCCGTGACCGACGAGACCCGCCGTCCGAGCAAGCGCCAAAAGGACCTGGCCGACATCGCCCGTCTTCTTGAAGGGTACCCCGAGTTGCGCGACTTGGTTCCTCGCGATATTCTGGCCAAGCTGGTCTGATTCCCCATCGGACCCGCCGTTTAGCTCCTGACGGGCAACGTGAAGGTGAACGTCGAGCCCTTCCCCACCTCGCTCTTGACCCAGATCCTGCCGCCGTGCATTTCGACGAACTTCTTGGTCAGCGTCAGCCCGAGCCCCGTTCCCTCGCGCTTCCGCGCGTAGTCGCTCCCCACCTGGCGGAACTCCTCGAAGATCGCCTCCTGGTCCTCGGGGGCAATGCCGATGCCGGTGTCGCTGATGGAGATTTCCACCGAGCCGTCGGCGGGCATCGCCTTGACGCTGATCCGGCCGCCCTCGGGGGTGAACTTCACGGCGTTGGAGAGGAGGTTGAGGAGGATCTGCTTGATCTTCCGCTCGTCGCCGACGAATGGGCCGAGGTGCTTATCCACGGAGAGGTCGAGGGCGATCCCGTGCCGGCCGGCGCGCTCCTGGACGAGGGTGAGGGCGTTGGCCAGGGCCAGGGGAAGGTCGAACGTCGCGAGCTCGAGCTCCATCCGGCCGGCCTCGATCTTCGACAGATCCAGGATGTCGTTGATGAGCGAGAGGAGGTGACGGCCGGAGGAGTGGATATCCTGAAGATACTCGGCCTGCTTCTCGTTCAGCTCGCCGAACATCCGCTCCGAGAGGACCTCGGAGAAGCCGATGATGGCGTTGAGCGGCGTGCGCAGCTCGTGGGACATGTTGGCGAGGAACTCCGACTTGTGGCGGTTGGCGACCTCAAGCTGCCGCCCTTTGTCCTCGATCTCCTGGAAGAGCCGCGCGTTCTCGATGGCCACCTTGGACTGGTTGGCGAGCGTCGTGAGGAGGCTGACGATCCGCTCGTCGAAGTCGCCCGGGGTCCTCCGGAAGAGCACGATGCCGCGGGTGATATTCTCGCCCCCCATGGGGACAGCGAGGATCGCCCGGAAGCCTTCCCGGAGCGAGATCTCGCGGGCGTGGACCTCTTCCGTGGCGGCGATGTCGGGAACCTGGATCGCCTGGACCGCCTCGGTCGCGCGCCGGAGGACGCTCCGCCGGGGGTCGACGGGAGCCGTCTGGACGGCCTCGATGAACTCGTTGCTGAAGTTGTGACTGCCGACCACCTGGTAGGTGTGCCGATCCGGATCGGACTCGAAGATGCCGCAGGCGTCGGCATTGGAAAGCTTGACCGCATGCTCCGCCACGCTGTCGAGCACGCGGCGCAGATTGAGCGAGGAGCTGAGCGCCTGGCTGACCTCGCCCAGGGCCTTTAACTCCTCGACCGACCGGGTCAGATCCTGGGTCCTGGCCTGCAGTTCCTGGAAGAGGCGGACGTTCTCGATGGCGATCACGGCCTGGTCGGCGAAGGTTTCGAGGAGCTTGATCTGCTTGTCTGAGA
>JACQWA010000182.1 GCA_016209425.1 Candidatus Rokuibacteriota bacterium | reverse complement strand
GTCCTGAAGTGTGGAGGAGGCGACGATGACGCTCGAAGAGCTCTTGAGCCAGCGCGTGGCGCGCTTCATCGACCGGGTTCCCGACTGGGATGCGTTCGCCGACGCGCGCCTCGAGGGCTTCCGGCGCGCGCAGCACCGCTTCATCGGCACCGGGGCCTCGGGGAAGCAGGACGCCCGGGTCATCCCCGCCGAGCATTTCACATTGAGCGTGATGTTCGTGCCCCCGGGGCAGGGCAACGCGCCGCACACGCACGAGGTGGAGGAGGTCTTCTTCATCCTGGAGGGAAAGGTGCGGGTTTTCCTCGAGGACGACCAGGGGCGGCGGGCGGAGAGGGTGCTGGGCCGCTGGGACTGCGTCTCCTGTCCGGCCGGGGTCATCCACGGCTTCGAGAACGTCGGGCTCGAGCCGGCCTACGTCCAGGTGATGCTGGGCAAGGCGCGCCCCGACCTGATGGGGTACGTGGATCCCACGCTCCAGAAGCAGCGGGATGTCCATCTCGCGGCGGATGGCTGAGCTGGTCGGCGCTCCGCTCAAGCGGAAAGAGGACCCCCGCCTGCTCGTCGGGCGGGGGCGGTACCTGGAGGACCAGCGACTCCCGGGGATGGTCCACCTCGGCGTCGTCAGGAGCCCGCATGCCCACGCGCGCATCCTCAAGATCGATCGCGCCGAAGCGTCCCGGCTGGAGGGAGTCCTCGCCGTTTTCACCCGGGAGGATCTGCCGGAGCTTGGGGGGGGCGTCCCCCCGCTCGTGCCCGCACCGGGCCTGCGCCCGTACTGCCAGCCGGTGCTCGCCGGAGAGAAGGTGCGGCACGTGGGGGAGGCCGTCGCCGCCGTGGTCGCCGTCGACCCCTACCGGGTGGCTGACGCCGTCGAGCGCGTGGTCGTCGAATACGAACCGCTCCCTGTCGCTGCCACTGCGGGGGCCGCGCTCTCGCGGCAGGCGCCGCGCGTGAACGACGACTGGCCCGACAACCTGGCCGGCCGCACCGCGTCGGGCACGGGGGATGTGACCCTGGGCTTCGCCCGGGCGGAGGTTGTCGTGGAGGCGAAGCTCGCCTATCCGCGGGTCGCGGCGATGCCGATCGAGACGCGCGGGCTTCTGGCTGTCCCGGATCCCGCAACCGGGGGCCTCACCGTCTGGGTCTCGACCCAGGTTCCGTTCGCCGTCCGGAGCGCGATCGCCGCGATCCTTTTGCTTCCCGAGGAGCGGGTCCGCATCATCGTGCCGGACGTGGGAGGCGGGTTCGGGGCCAAGGGCCACGTCTATTCCGAGGACATCCTGGTGCCGGCCGTGGCGCGGCGTCTCGGCTGCCCCGTCAAATGGGTGGAGAGCCGGCGGGAGCATTTCCTGGCGACGGCCGCGGATCGCGACCAGGAGCATCATGCCCGTCTTGGTCTCCGGCGCGACGGAACCATCGTGGCCCTGGAGACGACGTTCACCCGGGACCACGGCGCGTACCCGACGCTCGGCGAGGCCATCACCCAGAACACGATCAACCACCTCCCCGGCCCGTACCGGGTCCCGCATTATCGGGCCCTCGGCCGAAACGTCGTGACCCACAAGACCTTTGCCGCTGCGTATCGCGGGGCGGGCCGGCCCGAGGCGGCCTTCGTCCTCGAACGGCTGCTCGACCGCGCCGCGCACCGCCTCGGCATGGACCCGGCGGAGCTCCGCCGCCGGAACCTGATCCGGCCGGAGGAGATGCCCTTCCGCTCCGGGCTCAGGTATCGCGACGGCGCTCCGATCACCTACGACCCGGCCGACTACCCGGCGGGCTTCGAGAAGGCCCTCGCCCTCCTCGACTATGCCGGATGGCGGACGGAGCAGGCCCGGCGCCGGGGAGGCGCGAAGCCGATCGGGATCGGCACGGCGGCATACGTCGAGGGGACCGGGCTCGGCCCATTCGAGGGCGCCGAGATCCGGGTGGACCCGAGCGGCACGGTCTTCGTGCTCGTCGGCGTGTCATCCCAGGGCCAGGCTCACGAGACCACCCTGGCGCAGGTCTGTGCTGACGCACTCCACGTGCCCATCGAGGACGTGGTGGTCCTGGGCGGGGATACCCGCCTCGTGGGGTACGGGATGGGAACGATCGCCAGCCGTGTCGCGGCCGTCGCCGGGCCCGCGGTGGCGCGCACGGCGAGCGAGGTGGCCCGGAAAGCCCGGCTCGTCGCGGCGGATCTCTTCGAGTGCGCCGCCGAGGATGTCGTCTTGGGCGACGGGCGCGTGTTCGTCAAGGGAGTGCCGGACAAGAGCCTCCGGCTCGGCGACGTGGCCCGGGCGGCCGTCCAGAGCAAGGTCCTGGCTTCGGCGGGCGGCCCGGGGCTCAGCGCCTGCGCCTTTTTCTATCCGGAGACGGTCACCTGGGCCTTCGGGGCTCACGCCGTCGTCGTCGAGGTGGACCTAGCCACGTGTCGTGTCGCTCTCGTGAGGTACGTCGCGGTTCACGACTGCGGCCACCCGATCAACCCCATGGTCGTTGAGGGGCAGCTTCACGGCGGGATCGTGCAGGGGATCGGCAGCGCGCTCGCGGAGGAGCTGGTCTACAGTCCGGAGGGGCAGCTCCTGACCGCCACCTTCATGGACTATGGGCTCCCGCGGGCCGACCAGGTGCCGTCGCTGGAGGTGGCCCACCTGGAGCATCCGTCGACGGTCAACGCCCTCGGGATCAAGGGGGTGGGGGAGAGCGGGATCATCGCCCCGGCGGCGGCCATTGCCAACGCCGTGGAGGATGCGCTCGCGGACTACGGGGTCCTGGTGGACCGCGTGCCCCTCACGGGCGCCCGGCTCTTCGAGTGCCTCCGCGCCTCGGGGCGCTGGCCGCTGACCCCTAACCCGGCTGGTTGACGGTCTGCCACGCGGTGATGAACTCTTTCACCTTGGCGCGCACGGCGTCGCGAACGACCGAGAGGTGCCCCGCCCCGACGACGCCCACCTGCCGGGTCTCGCTCCACGTAATGGCGTACGATTCGACCGTCCGGTCTCGGGTGAGGCGGATGTGCTGCCGCAGCGCCAGATCCACGCTGTAAACGTAGAGCTGCGGCGCTTGCCCGGACGGGAGCAGATTCACCCGAAGCTCGAGGGTCGGGCGTCCCACCGATGCGAGCGCTTCGGTCCCCGTCAGGACGCGGAGGCCGGCCTGCCGCAGCCGGTCTTCCAGCTCCCCCTGGAGGCTCGACCGGGTCAGCCCCTCTCGCGCTGCCTCCGCGCTCATCTCGTTGACGACCACATGGACCCCAGTGAGACCCGCCAGCGTGACCCGCTCGTTGGGGGTGTCGAGCGCGGGGGCGGGGAGTCCCCCCAGCAGGACCAGGACGCCCGCGATCGGCCACGTGAGACGACCCATGAGGAATCACGCCCCGCTATGCTGCACGATCTGGCCCCGCTCGATGGTGTAGAGCTTCTTGACGAAGCCGAGGCGCTTGTTGTCGGATTCGGCGATCAGGACGGCAATCCCCTCGCGCTGGAGCCGCTCGATGGTTCCGGCGAACTTCTCCCCGATTGCGGGGGAGAGGCCCTCGAAGGACTCGTCCAGAAGCAGCAGCTTGGTTCCCGTCATGACGGCCCGGGCCAGCGCCACCATCTTCTGCTGCCCGCCGCTCAAGGTTGCGGCCCGGCGCCTCGCCAGGGGAGGCACCTCGGGCATGATCTCGTAAATGTACTCGAGCCGTTTGCGGTCGTCGGTCCGCCGGGTGGCCCAGGCCGGCATCAGGATGTTGTCCTCCACGGTCAGAGCCCCGATCAGCCGCCGATCCTCCGGCATGTACCCGATGCCCAGTTGGGCGCGTTGATGGCCCGGGACGCGGCCCAGATCGCTGCCGTCCAGCATGATGGCTCCCCCCGTGACGGGGATGAGCCCCATGATCCCCTTGAGGGTCGTCGTCTTGCCGGCCCCGTTCCGGCCCACGAGGCCCACCAGCCCACCGGGCAGGACCTCCAGGCTCACCCCCCGGAGGATCACGAATCCCTTGATCGTGACCTGGAGACCCTCGACCTTCAGCATGGCTAGGCGCGGCCCAGAACTGCCTTCCGCACATCCGGATCGGCCAGAACGGCCTCGGGCGTGCCATCGGCGATGACCCTGCCGTCGTTGAAGGCCAGCACCCGGCGCCCGTAGCGCTGGACCACCTCCATGTCATGCTCCACGAAGATCGTGGTGAGGCGCGTCTCCTCCACGACCTTCATGAGGGTATCCATGACGGGGAACTTGTCCTCGATGCTCACGCCGCTGGTGGGCTCGTCCATCAGCAGGAGCTTCGGCCTGAGCGCGAAGGACAGCGCGATGTCCAGCAGCTTCCGGCCGCCCTCCGGGAGCTCGCCCACCGTCCGGTGCGCATAGGGCTTCAAATCGAACCGCTCGAGGATCTCGAGACCCTGCTCGATCCACTGCCGCCGATAGAGCGGCTGCCAGAAGCCCGTGCCCTTCCCGGCCTCCGCCGCCAGGGAGAGGAGGAGGCTCTCCAGCACGCTCAGGTTCGTGTAGAGCTGGGGGATCTGGAACGAGCGGGCAATCCCGAGCTTCGTGGTGACTCGGGGGGGGAGGCCGGTCCGGTCCTCACCCATGAAGAGGACGCGCCCCCGATCGGGCTTCAGGTACCCCGTGATGATGTTGAGAAAGGTGGTCTTGCCCGACCCGTTGGCGCCGACAATCCCGACCAGCTCTCCTGCCCGGATCTCCACATTGATGCGTTCGGCCGCCCTGACCATCCCGAAGGACTTGGAGAGATCGACGGTCTGGAGGATCAGCGCCTCAGGCACGCTCGACCTCGCGCTCCCGGCGCCCGAACCGGGCCGCCAGCTCCTCGTAGATTGTCCACAGCCCGCCGGGGCGGAAGAGGATGATGGCGAGCATGATGATCCCGAGGGTCATCTGCCATTCGTTCGGGAAGTACTTCGAGGCATAGGTCCGGATGAACTCGAAGGCGATGGATCCCACCAGGGGCCCCACGACGCTGCCGTACCCCCCCAGGAGGGCGACGAAGACGAAATCGCCGGACTGGATCCAGAAGGAATACTCCGGCACGATGTGTCCCACCGTGAACGCCGCCAGAACGCCCCCGGCCCCCGCCAGCGCGCCCGACAGGACGTAGGTCGTGTACATGACGTGGCGCACGGATTCGCCCGAGTACTCGATGCGGATCTCGTTGTCGGCCATGGCCCGGAGGTAGAAGCCGAGGGGCGAGGCCAGGAACCGATACACCGCATAGATGACAATCCCCGTGACCCCGAGCGTCGCGTAATACAGGAAATCCCGCATGTATTCCCTCGGGGGGGCGTACCCGAGGAACTGGGGGACCCCCGCGCTCAGGCCGTCGGTCCCGCCGGTCACCCAGTAGAGCTTGAGGAGGGCCCCGTAGAGCATCATCGAGAAGGCCAGGTTGAGCATGGCGAAGAAGACTTCCCGGTATCTCGCCATCACCAGGCCGACGAGGGCCGCCACCGCCGCTCCCAGGAGGGCGCCGAGCGGGATCAGGAGCGCCACGTCCCGTACCCCAAACCACTTGGCCCCGAAGCCCACGGTATAGGCG
>JACQWA010000181.1 GCA_016209425.1 Candidatus Rokuibacteriota bacterium | reverse complement strand
GAAGGAGGCCGAGCTCCTTGAGGAGCTCCTTCACCCGGCGGCGGCCGGCCACCTCCACCTCGCGCTTCGGGTGGCGGAGGACCACCCTCATCTCACGCCTTCGGGAAGCCGGGGGAGGCCTTGACGGCCCGGAGCTGCTGGAGGTGGTCGGCGTCGTGGCGGGCCTGGAGCATCCACCACTGGACCAGGTTCAGCTCACCGAGGGAGAAGTGCTTCCAGATGAGCGGGCGCGGATCCACGGAGCCCAGCCGCTCGATCGACTGGCGGCTCCGCTCCCGGGTCGATTTGATCCCTGCCAGGAGCTGGCCGATCGGATGGCCTTGTTCCGGCCTCACCACCGGCGGCGCTTCCATGGGACCCTGCGGGGGTGGAGGAAGCGGGGCGAACGCTCGGAGGTCGGCGGGGTGCGGGCTCAACGCGCCCGCGGGTTCGGCCTCTTTGATCAGCTTCGAAGTCAGCTTGCCGGTGTTGATCTCGGCGAGCGTGAGGTGATGGAGAATCTCTCCCACAGACCAATCCCCTTCGCTCGGCCGCCAGTCTGCCTGCGCCTGGGAGAGGCCTTGGACCTCCTCCAGAATGTCCCGGCGCACCGTTTGAAGCTGGCTCCAGAGCGCCTCCACCGCCTGAGGGAGTGCCATCGCCTGTACCTCCTTGTCCGAGCCGCCGGACATCGGCAGCAGAAAGGCCAACGTGTCGTCGTCCTTGACGGGCCGATTCATTCCCTCTCCGTCCCGAACCATCTCGCCGTTCAGCCAGAGCTGATAGTCCACCTGGATCCCGCCCCTGCGGTCCATCACCTCGATCCGGAGCCCCGGGTACTGATCGAAGAGGCGTTTCAGGAACTCCCGGACCGTGTCCCCGGCCTCGGCCCGACAGGCCAGGTCGGCTTTGCCACCCACCCGCTCCCGGAGGGGAGCAGCCAAGAGCTGAACGCGCACCATGGAGCACAAATTATACCTCAACCCTCCCCTTCCCTCCATCGGCCGGGCGTGATAGAGTCCCGCCGATGCTGGAAGTCCGAGACCTGAGAAAAGAGTTCCAGCCCCTCTCCGGATCGACGGTCGTGGCGCTGGCAAGCGTCTCCTTCCGCGTCGCGGCCGGGCAGTTCGTCTCGATCGTGGGCCCGTCCGGCTGCGGCAAATCCACGCTCCTCCAGTGCATCGCCGGGCTCTCCCGTCCGACGGCGGGCCACGTGCTCCTGCACGGTCGCGAGGTCACCGGACCGCCGGAGGGCCTCATCCTCCTCTTCCAGGAGTACAACAAATCCCTCATGGCCTGGCGCTCGGTGCTCAAGAACGTGCGCTTCGGCCTGGAGAACCGTCCCGGGATGAGTCGGAACCAGATCGACGCCGAAGCGCGGCGCTACCTCGAGCTGGTCGGGCTGGAGGGCTTCGAGGCCCATTATCCCTGGGAGCTCTCCGGAGGGATGCAGCAGCGCGTCGCCATCGCACGCGCCCTGGTCCGACGCCCGGAGGTGCTCCTCATGGACGAGCCGTTCGGCTCCCTGGACGCGCTGACGCGCATCGAGCTGGAGGATGCCCTGCTCCGCTTGTGGGAATCGCTCCAGGCCACGATCGTCTTCGTCACTCACGACATCGAAGAAGCGGTGTACCTGTCGGACGAGGTCTACGTCCTCTCCCGCCGCCCCTGTCAGGTGATCGAAGAAATCGCCGTCAAACTCGAGCGCCCCCGCAACCAGCTCACCACCCGAGAGGACCCGCGCTTCATCCAGGCCCGCCACCATATCTTCGAGCTGATCTCGAAGGAGATGTCTCGGGCGTGAGCGCAAGGCTGCCGGCGAAGGGGCTCGCGGTCCTGCTGGGCTGCCTGGCCGTGTGGGAGCTGCTGGCCCGGCAGTCGGTCGCCCTCGCCGCATATTTTCCCCCGCCCTCGCAGGTGCTCCTGACGCTCGTCACGATCCTCGCCAGCGGCGATCTCCTCGGTCACGTGGCGGCGAGTCTCTCGCGCTTCGCTCAGGGGTACGCGGTCGCGGGAGCGCTGGCGGTGGGCACCGGCCTCTGCCTGGGTCTCTGGCGTCCGCTCCACGCCCTCTTCGAGCCGTTGATCGAGCTCCTCCGGCCGATGCCGTCGCCCGCCACGATCCCGATCGCCATCCTCTTCCTCGGCATCGGGGACGAGATGAAGGTGGCGGTGACCGTCTATGCCTGCTCCTGGCCGATTCTCCTCAACACCATCGACGGGGTGCGTGCCATCGATCCGGTGCTGTGGAACACGGCCGCCACCTTCCGGCTCGGCCCGTGGCAGCGCTTCTGGAAGGTCGTGCTCCCCGCCGCCTCGCCGCAGATCGTGACGGGCCTCCGGGTCTCGCTGGCCATCGCGCTGATCCTGGTGACGACCTCCGAGATGGTGGTCTCGAACGATGGCCTGGGTTTCTACATCCTGGACCGGCAGCGCTCCTTCCAGATCCGGGAGATGTACGCCGCGATCGTGGCACTGGCCGTGATCGGCTACATGCTGAACCGGCTTTTTCTCGGACTCGACGGGTGGACCATGGCCTGGCATAAAGGCCTCACCCGGAAGGAAGAGATTTTGTGATGCGGGAGTCGCGGTGGACGGGCTTCGCGTTCCTGCTGCTGCTCCTTGGGCTGTGGGAGGTCGCGGGCCGGCACGGCTGGGTCCACAAGCTTTTCTTCCCGCCGGCCAGCAGGATCCTGGCGTCGTTCGTCCAGATCGTCTTCTCCGGCGAGGTCCTGGGGCACGTCGGGGCGAGCCTCTGGCGCGCGGGGTTCGGCTATCTGCTGGCGGCCCTCCTCGCCATCACCCTGGGCGTGTTGATGGGGTACTGGCGCGCGGTGTACGAGGCCTTCGAGGTGGTGGTCGAGTTGCTCCGGGCGGTTCCCCCGCCGGCTGTCATCCCGGTCGCCATCGTCTTTCTGGGAGTCGGCGACCAGATGAAGATCTTCATCATTCTCTTCTCCTGCGCCTTTCCGATCCTCGTGAACACCATGGATGGCGTCCGGGGCGTCGATCCCGTGCTGATCCGGACCGCGCGCACCTTCGGCCTGGGCCAGGGGCCCCTGATCTGGAAGGTCGTGCTCCCGGCCGCCTCACCGCTCATCATGACCGGACTCCGGATCGCGCTGGCCATCGCGCTCATCCTCGTCGTGATCTCGGAGATGGTGGGCGCCACCTCCGGGATCGGCTATTTCATCCTCGACGCCCAGCGCTCGTTTCGGATCCCCCAGATGTATGCCGGCATGCTGGTGCTGGCCCTGCTGGGGTACGGCCTCAACCGCTGCTTTCTCCTGGCGGACGCGCGCCTCATGGCGTGGCACAAGGGGCTGACCGCCCGTCAACGGTAGAAACGCGAAGGGCCGGGGGAGCGTCCCCGGCCCTTCGGGCTGCCCGTCGCGGCGCCCGGCTAGCCTGGGAGCGTGTGGGAGAATGACGGGCGGATTCGGGCGCCAGTCACGGCGGCTTCGGGCGCGGGCGTCGCCCGCGCAACCGATCAGGGGAGTGGCTCGGAGGGGGCCGTCGAGACCCCCTCCGACTGCCTACGCCAGCGCGTGAGAGGAGATGACCTCCCGGGGCGGGAACTTCCGGTCGATGAGCTTGTACTGGAAGGCCACGTCCAGCATCGGCTGGAGGTCGGATTCCAGGATCTTCCTCTCGAACGCCGGCAGCACCAGCTCCTTCAGGAACTCGGGCTTGAGCCCCGTGTGCTTGGCGATGGTCGCCTTTGCCTCCTCGGGGTTGGCATTGTGGGCATCGATCCCCCGGTTGATGGCGGTGATGAACCCCTTGACCGCCTCCACGTTCTTCTGAATCCAGGCGTCGCTGGCGAAGTAGGAGGCGATCAGAAGCCGGGGGGCGATCCCCCCCAGCGGATACCCGAGCACCTTGGTCTTCTTGTTCACCTTCGACGGAACCGTCACGAACGGTTCCACCGCCACGAAGGCGTCGATCTGCTTGTTGACCAGGGCGGGCTCCATCTGTGGAAACGGCAGCTCGATCCACTTGACCTTGGACGAGTCGCCCCCGTTGGTGTCGATCCAGTGGAGGCCCGAGACGTGGATGATGTTCCGCAGGGTGTTGGAGGCGACGGTCTTGCCCTCCAGGTCCTTGGCCGACTTGATCGGTGAGGTCGCGGCCACCTGGAAGCCGAAGACGTCGTTGGTTCCGCGCCTGTTGACGGCGCCGTTGGCGATGAAGCGGTGATCGAATCCCTGCAGGTGCGCCTGGTAGATCGAGACGACGTTGGACCAGCCGATGTTCAGGGCGCCGGACGCCAGCGCGGGCCCGATGGCCGCCCCGCCGACCATCGCGGCCACGTTGATCTCGAGCCCCGCCTCCTTGAAGAACGCCCGGTCCAGGGCCAGGAAGAACGGCGAGAGGTCGCCGATCTTCATGGTTCCCACGTTGAGCTTCACCTGCGCCAGGGCCCGGTCCCACGGCAGAAGTGAGGCGCCGGCCACGGCGGTGGCCGCTTTGGTGACGGTCCCGAGAAACTCCCGCCGGGTCAGCCTCGCCTGGTCAATGCCGACAGTGATCGTCTCCATGGTCCTTCCTCCTGTCGATGAACCTTATACACGCCGATCAGGGGTTCGTCAACCGAGGACGGCCGCGCACGCGGCCGAACACCTCCACCAGGCCGCCGGGGAGCAGGAGCACGATGGCGACGAACAGCACGCCGAAGATCAGGAGGTGGAGATCAACCCACCGGATGGCCAGGTACTCCTTGAGGAAGACGTAGAACAGGGCGCCGAGCACCGGGCCGTGGAGCGTCCCGGCGCCGCCGATGAACGTGATGAGGAGCGCGTCGAAGGTCCACTGCGGGCCGAACGGGTGCTGGGGGTAGTAACTGATGTGGTAGTAGGCGAAGGCGCCCCCGGCGAGCCCGGCGAGCAGCGTGGAAAGGCTGAGCGCGAGAAGCTTGTGACGGAGCGCCCCCACGCCGGAGGCCTCGGCGGCGGCCTCGTCCTCGCGGATCGCCCGCATCCCGAGCCCGACCCGCGAGGCCGCCGTCCCCGCGACCGTGGCCACGGCCAGGGCCGCGAGGACCAACGTCAGATAGAACCGCCGCGTCAGGCTGTAGCCGGCGATGGTGGCGGCAGGGAGCGTGGAGATCTCGGGCAGCGAATTGCCCACGGTGATCCGGAGGATCTCGGCCAGGGCGAGGGTCCCGATGGCGAAGTAGGCGCCCCGGAGCCGGAAGGCCGGCAGCCCGACGAGCCACCCGAAGACCGTAGCCACCACGGCGCCGACGCCCATGGCGGGGAGGATGGGCGCCCCCTGGATCCACAGCGCGCGCGTCACGAGGGCCCCCAGGCCGAAGAAGGCGGCGTGCCCCAGGTTCACCTGCCCCGCGTACCCCGCCATGAGGTTCCAGCTCTGGGCGAGGGTCACGGAGAGGAAGAAGACCACGCCGAAGTTGAGCACGTCGTCGCGGCGGACGACCAGCGGCAGGAGCGCGAGGCTCCCGAAGGCGGCGAGGACGACGGCCGCCCAGCGAAGCTCCGAGGCGCCAGGCCGGTGAAGGAGCGCGGCGCCGGGCAAGGATTGCGCGCCAGGCCGGCTCAGCGGAACGCCCCCCTGGAGGTGAACAGCCCTTCGGGCCGCGCGACCAGGACGCAGAAGAAGATCACCAGCCCCACGACCTCGCGGTAGGGGCCGCCCACGACCACCGCGCTCAGTGCCTCCGCGGCGCCGAGGACGAGGCCGCCGAAGAAGGTGCCCACGATCGATCCCATGCCCGCCAGGACGATCACGATCAGGGCCTTCAGCGTCCACTCGAGACCGATCGAGGGGTTGATCGAGTAGCCGACGCTGACGAGGCTCCCCGCGGCGCCCGCCAGGGCCGTCCCGATGGCGAAGGCCAGGAGGTAGGCGCGCCGCACGTCGATTCCCATCAGGAGCGCGGCCTCCCAGTCCTCGGCCGTGGCCCGGATCGCCTGCCCCCACCGGCCGCGGCGGAGAAAGAAGTGGAGGCCCACGATGAGCACGAGAGCCAGCGCGAGGCTCGCGAGCCTCACGAGGGGGAGCTTGAGCCCGCCGACGGTCATCACCTCCCCGGCGTAGGCGGTGGTGATCGAGCGCTCGTCGGCCGTCCAGAGCCGCACCGCCAGGGCGTGCAGCGCCAGCGCGAGGCCGAAGCCGATCAGCAGCGAGTTCTTGATCCTCACCTCCTCGTGGGCCCGCACGACGAAACCGAACAGGAGCCAGTAGAGGCAGAGGCCCAGGAGGAAGAGCCCCGGCAGCACGCCCAGGAGCGAGACGAACGGATCCACCCCCAGGAGCGCGAAGAGCCAGAAGCTCGCGTAGCCGCCCAGCATCAGGAGCTCGCCGTGGGCCACGTTCAGCACCCGGAGGACCCCGAAGATCAACGATAGCCCCGCGGCGGCGAGCCCGTAGAGGCCGCCGACCAGGATGCCGAGCAGCAGTTGCTGGGCGAGGAGCCTCACCGGTCCATCGCCAGGGGACCCAGGTAGGCCTGGCGCACGTGGGGATCGCGGAGCAGGTCGTGGCCGCTCCCCGCGCCCGAGATCCGGCCGTTCTCGAGGACGTAGCCGCGATCGGCCAGCGCGAGGGAAGCCTGGACGTTCTGCTCCACGAGGAAGACGCCGACGCCGTCGCGGTGAATCTGGCGGAGGACCTCCAGGATCCCCTCGACCACCCGCGGCGCCAGCCCGAGCGAGGGCTCGTCCAGGAGGAGGAGCCGCGGGCGGGACATCAGCGCGCGGCCGATGGCCACCATCTGCTGCTCACCGCCCGAGAGTGACCCCGCGAGCTGGCGGCGCCGCTCGGCGAGCCGCGGAAAGATCTCGAACACCCGCTCGAGCCCTTCCCGGCGGCCTCCCAGAGCGCGCGGGGCGAAGGCCCCCAGGAGCAAGTTCTCCTCCAGGGTCATCCGCGCGAAGAGGCGCCGGCCCTCGGGGACGAGGGCGATCCCCTGCTCCACGATCGAGTGGGCCGGGGCCGCATGGATGGGCCGGCCTTCCCAGCTGACACTACCGCGCCGGAGGGGGAGCAGCCCGACGATGGCCCGGAGGAGCGTGGTCTTACCGGCCCCGTTGGGGCCCACGAGGGCGACGATCTCGCCGGCGGCGACGGCGACGCTCACCCCGAAGAGGACCTGCACGTCGCCGTAGCCGGCGCGGACGTCCCGGACGTCAAGCACCGGCGGCGGTCCCCAGGTACACGTCCATCACGGTGGGATCCCGGGCCACGGCGGCGGGCGCCCCCTCGGCGATCTTCTCCCCGGCGCTCAGCACCACGATCCGGTGGGACAGGTCGAGGAGGGCCCAGACGATGTGCTCGACGATCACCAGCGTGACCCCCTGGCCGTGCAGACGCCTGATGAGGGCGATCGCCTCCCCGACCTCGGCCGGCGTGAGCCCCGCCATGAACTCGTCCATCAGGAGCACCCGCGGGGCGGTGGCCAGGGCGCGGGCCAGCTCGAGCCGCTTCCGGTCCACCACGGTCAGCCGGGCGGCAGGCAGATGCCCCTTGCCGCCGAGGCCGGCAGTCTCGAGGAGCCGCTCGGCCTCGGCCACGGCGCGTCCGAGTGGCAGGCGCCGGCGGCCGTAGAGCTGTCCCACCAGCACGTTTTCGAGCGCCGTGAGGCCGGGGAAGGGATGGACGAGCTGGAAGGTGCGCGCGATGCCCTTGGCGCAAATCCGGTGAGGGGGGAGCCCGGTCACATCCTCCCTCTCGATCCGGACCCGGCCCGCGTCGGGAGCGAGGGCCCCGGTGATCAGGTTGAAGAGCGTCGTCTTCCCCGACCCGTTGGGCCCCATCACCCCGACGATCGCGCCCTCCTCGACGGCGAAGCTGACGTCGCAGACGGCCGAGACTCCTCCGAAGGACCTGGAAAGGCCCTCAACCTCCAGGAGCGCCATTCGGGGCTAGCGTTTCCCGAACGGCGGCGCCGGATATGCCAGGGGGACAGTGGCATATTCCTTGGGCCAGACCAGCTCCTGCTTGCCGTTGAGCCACTGGTTGAAGACCGACGGGACGATCCCGGTCCCGTCGGGCCGGAACTTCACCGGCCCCACCACCGTCGTCATGTCGGTGGCAGCGATGGCGTCGCGCAGCTTGTCCTTGTCCACCGCGCCGGCGCGGCCGAGGGCGTTCGCCAGGATCTGCACCGATGCGTAGGAGGGGCCGGCCATGGGGTCGGCGGGGCGGCCGGCCCGCTTGACGTGGGCCTCGTTCAGCTCCTTGACGCCGGCATATCGGACCGCGTTGTGCCAGCCGGGCGCGAACAGGACGTAGTCACCATCCTTGCCGAGGTTCTTCCCCCACACCGGCACGTCCGGGGCGCGCACCATGAGGGTGAGCTTCGGATTGTAGTCCAGCTCCTTCATCTGCTTGACGAGGGTGATGCCGTCCGGCGGCGTGGGAACGGCGAAGACCGCCTCGGCCTTGGCCGCCTTGGCCTTGAGGATCAGATCGGAGAAGTCCTTGGCGCCGGGCGCGTATTCGGCGTTGACCACGACCTGGTAGCCCGCCGCCCGCCCCGCTTCCGTGTACGCCGTCGCCATCTCCCGCCCCCAGTCGGTCTTCTCCTGGAAGATGGCCGCGGTTTTCGGACGCTCCCCCGCGGGGATCGAGCCGAGTAGCGCAACCAGCTGCTGGCCGATGTCCGGGGACTTCCAGAACGGGGAGAAGAGGTAGCGGAATCCCTGCTGGTGGATCTTGTGCAGCGCGAAGGCCACCCCGAGATACGGCGTCTTGTTCTTCTCGGCCACCGAGGCCGCCGCGGCGTGGAGATCCGAGCCGAACCCGCCCAGGTAGGCCACGATCCCCTGGGCCGCCAGCGATTCCATGCGGCTCACGGTCTTCGTGGCGTCCGACTCGTCGTCCAGCAGGACGAGCTCGAGGGGCATCCTCTTCCCGCCCACCGTCACGCCCCCGGCGCTGTTGATGTCGGCCACCGCGATCTCGTACCCCGCCTTCACCTGGGCCCCGCCGCCGGCGTAGCGGCCGGTGAGCGGCACGACCGCGCCGACCTTGATGGCCTGGGCCGTCGCGAGCGCCGGCCAGGCGCCGAGAACCACCGCAAGGACCACGAACAGGCACCGGGAGAACCGCGCGGATCGTCTCATCGCTTCCTCCTTTTGTCCGTCGGTCGGCTGCATCGATCAGGCACCCCAGACGGCACGGGCCGTGTCGGCGACGAGCTGGAGCTTCCGCCGCTGGTCCTCCGGCGAGATGCGGTTCCCCTCCATCGTCGAGGCGAACCCGCACTGGGGGCTGAGGGCGAGGCGTTCCAGTGGGACCACCTTCGAGGCCGCGGCGATGCGCTGTCGCACCTCCTCCACGGATTCGAGGCGGGGCTTCTTGGTCGTGATGAGGCCCAGAACGACAACCCGGTCCTCGGGGACGTGCCGCAACGGCTCGAAATCGCCGGATCGCTCGTCGTCGTATTCGAGCAGGAACCGCTGAAACCGACTGCCGCGGAACACGCGGGCCGCGATCGGCTCGTACCCCCCCGCCGCATAGAACATGCTCTGGTTGTTCCCGCGGCAGATGTGCAGCCCGAAGGTGATCCCGGGGTGCCCGCCGATCACGGCGTTGTCCATCTCGATGCAGGTGTCGACGAGCCGCTCGGGGTCGCTGCCGCGCTGCCGGTAGCCTTCCCGAATCGAGGCGTCGAGCAGGGCCGCATACTGCGGGGCATCGATCTGGATGTACCGGCAGCCGAGCCGGATGAGCTCCCCCACCTCGCGCCGGGTGATGTCCACGACATCGGCCAGATAGGCATCCCGGGAGGGGTACGCCGCGCGTGACCTGTCGGGGTCGTAGTAGGCGGCAGCCTGCTGGGCGCTGATGAGAGTGACCTTCGTCGGCCGCGCCGTCCGACCCCGCAGATAGGCGAACTCCTCGGCGCACATGTGTCGCCGCCAGCGAAGCTTTTCGACCACCACCGGGCGTCGATAGACCAGCTGCTCCCCCTGCTCGTTCCGAAACGGGATCGCCCACCCGCCGAACCTGTCGAACCCTTCGAGCGCTTCGATGAGATGGCCGAAGAAGGCGTACCGGCGCTGCTCGCCGTCGGTGAGCACATCCAGGCCGGCCGCCTCCTCGAGGGCGATGGCCTCGTCCACCGCGCGGTCCTCGAGCCGCTTGAACTCGGCCGGGCTCAGACCCGCTTCGAGCTGCCGGCGGGCGTCGACCAGATAGGCCGGCCGGAGCAGGCTGCCGACCACCTCGCTCCGAATCGCTTCCATGGCCGCGGGGGTTAATCGATCCGGGATTCGTCCATCAGGGCCTCGTCGCGGGACACGTTCCTCCTCCTCTGCGGAGGACGATCAGGGTGCGCCCGCCAAGCGGCGGACGACGCGCCGGGCCTTGAGCTCGTACCGCGGAAGGCTCTTGGGCGGGACCGGCACCACCTCGACCCGAATGCCGAGCTGGGCGCGGAGCCGTTCCTGGATCTCCCGCGCCGCCTGGGCAGGGCTGCCGCCCACCTCGACGAGGAGCCGGACCTCGTCCATCTCGGAGCGTTTATACACTTCGATCAGGAGCTCGTCAACGGCGAGAACCTGGCGCACGATGCCCTCGATCGCCGAGGGAAAGACGTTCACCCCCCGGATGATCAGCATGTCGTCGGTCCGCCCCAGGATGCCGCCCTCCAGCCGGAGAAACGTCCGGCCGCAGGGACACGCCGCATCGGCCACGCGCACGCGATCTCCCGTTCGGTAGCGGAAAATGGGGGAACAGCCGCGCCCCAGGTTCGTCAGCACCAGCTCGCCCTCGCAGGCCGGGGCCCCGGAGGCCGGGTCGATGACCTCGGCGATGAACTCGGCCTCGTTGACGTGCAGCCCCGCCTGGGCCACGCACTCGAACCCATAGGCCCCCACTTCCGTCATGCCCGAGTGGTCGAAGGCTTTCGCGCCCCAGCCCTCCTCGATCCGCTGCCTCACGGCCGGGATCCCGGCTCCGGGCTCGCCGGCGTTGACCGTCAGCCGGACGGGAAGCTTCGGCAGGCTGAGGCCCTGCTCCCTGGCGACCTCGGCCAGGTGCAGCGCGTAGGAGGGCGTACAGACGAGCACCGTGGCGCCG
>JACQWA010000189.1 GCA_016209425.1 Candidatus Rokuibacteriota bacterium | reverse complement strand
TCGGCGAGGCTCGGCCCGTATGACATGAGACCGCCGGCCTCCGTGATTTCCTCGAAGCCAAAGATTGCCGGCAGCCGGCTTTTCACCGCCAAATCAACGATCCGTTGTCGGTGCGCATACGTGAGAAGACCCGGCACCACGAGGATCGCCCGGACCTGCTGAGTACGCATCGCCGCAAAGGCGTCTTCGATACCGTCCGTCGTCCGCACATCATAAGGCTTGATCGTGATCTTCAACACGGACCCACCGGCGCTGACCGCCTCGTAATAAGGCGGGGCACCCGGCTCAGCCGAATTCCACAGCACGCCCACGATCGACAAGTTCGAAACCGTCTCGCTCAACAGTTCGAGCGCCTTGGCCCCAATCTCACTGGTGACCTCATAGGAAAGACCCGTGATGTTCCCACCAGGTCGGGCCAGGCTCTTGACGAGCCCGGATCTGACCGGATCGGCGGCAGCGACCATAACGATGGGAATCGCCGCAGCCGCGTTCTTTGCGGCGAGGATCGCGGGCGGACCCCCGGCTACAATAAGATCGACATTGAGGCGGACGAGGTCTGCCGCCAAGTCCGGGAACTTCTCGATTTTCCCGGCCGCCCATTGCCAATGGATGACCAGGTTCTTTCCCTCGACATACCCGAGCTCCTGGAGCCCCCGTCGGAGCGCCTCGGTGCGCGGCGTAGGCCCCGGAACTATTGTGAGAACGCCTATCCGCGAAACTGTCCTCCGCTGCTCCGCGTCGGTGGCGAACGGTGCCGCGAGAAGAACGCCGAGGATAAGGATGAAGATCAGGCGTCTCACGCGGCGGCCTCGGGGCGGATCCAGTCGGCCTTGACCTGCTCGGGGGTCCGATGGACAAGGATCTGGTTCCAGCGGAGCGCCACGGTCTCTCCGCGCTCGTCCGTGATCCGGCTCTCGGTCTTGATCCAGATCGCCAGCGGATCGAGCTTGATCCGTTTCAGATCCACCGAGACCACGCGGTGACTCACGCTGAGGCGCTCCCCGACCCTGACCGGGCGGACCCACTCGAACTCCTGGTTCATGTTGATCAGCCGGTCTCCCGGCGTGGGGATCTTCCGGATCACCCCCAGGATGTCCAGCTCACCCGGAGGCCAGGCGCCGCGGGAGGCGAAGTAGTCCACCATCACGGGCGGGCAGACGCCGTGCGCGAGGAAGAGGGGGTTGGCGTCGTCCACCATGTGGCAGTGGCGGCGGATCGGGTCGAACTCGACCGGATAGCGCCCCGGCGTCAGAGGCGTCTCGTAGCCCTCCCACGTGCCCTTGACGCGGGCGATGTCGAAGCCCATCAGCGGGCGAGCCGCTCGAAGACAGGCCGCATCCGGTCGAGCGCCTTTCTGAGATTGGCCTCCGAGGTGGCGTAGGAGAGACGGAGGTATCCTTCGCCGTGCTGACCGAAGGCGGTCCCAGCGAGGATCGCCACGCCGCCCTCGTTCAGCAGGAGATCGGCGATCTCGCCGGCTGGACGGCGGAGGGCGCTCACGTTGGGGAAGACGTAGAAGGCCCCGCGCGGGCTCCGGCAGGAGACGCCGGGGAGCTTGTTGAGGCCGTCCACGATCAGGTCGCGGCGCCGCCTGAACTCGGCGACCATCCGGGCCACCGGGGACTGATCGCCCTGGAGGGCGGCGAGGCCGGCGAGCTGGACGAAGGTCGCGGTGCACGAGGCCGAGTTCACCATGAGGCGTGTCGCGTGCTCCGCCAGCGCCTGCGGCATCACGCCGTAGCCGAGCCGCCAGCCGGTCATGGCGTAGGCTTTGGAGAACCCGTCCAGGATGATCGTCTGCTCCTTCAGCCCCGGGAGCGACGCGATCGAGGCGAACTTCCCCTCGTAGAGGAAGTGGCGGTAGATCTCGTCGGCCAGGACCGGGATTCGCCAGTGCCTGGCGAGCTCGGCGATGCGCTGGATCTGGCCCCGGTCGAGGACGCCCCCGGTGGGATTCTGTGGGGAGTTGATGATGATGAGCCGTGTTCGGTCGGAGACCTTCTTCTCGAAGAGAGCCAGGTCGAAGCCGAACCCGGTCTCTTCCCGGAGCGGGATCGGCACCGGCACGCCGCCGACGAAGTTGATGACCGATTCGTAGATGGGAAAGCCGGGGTTGGGGTAGATCACCTCGTCCCCGCGGTTCACGAGGGCCAGGATCGTGAAGAACATGATCGGCTTGGCCCCGGGCGTCACCACGACCTCGTCGGGGGAGACCGGGATGCCCCGGGTCGTGGAGACGTGCCGCGCGATGGCCTCGCGCAGTTCCGGCAGGCCAGCCGAGGGGCCGTAGTGGGTCGCCCCGGCGTCGAGGGCGCGCCTGGCCGCCTCCTTGATGTGGGGTGGCGTGTCGAAATCGGGCTCGCCGATCTCCAGGTGGACGATCTCGCGCCCCTGACGCTCGAGCGACCGCGCCCGCGCCAGCACCTCGAAGGCCGACTCGGTCCCGAGCCGCGACATCCGTTCGGCAAAATTCATGGCGAACTCTCGGACGACCGCATCATTATACTAGGAGCCTGTCCGGGAATCCGCATTGTCGAGCGCGGGCTTCGCCCGCGCAACCGAGGGGGGAGGTGTTCGGAAGGGGGGCGG
>JACQWA010000188.1 GCA_016209425.1 Candidatus Rokuibacteriota bacterium | reverse complement strand
TGGGTGCCCTCGCCGCATGACGCAGCCCGACCTCCTGGAAGCCCGCGTCCGCCGCTTCACCAGGCGAATTGTAACCGAATGCCTGTGCGACGCGCAGGGAGGATCCGGGCCCACGGATCCCCGCGGCCTCGCCCCCCGGCGCCCCTCTCGGGCCAGTCAGGCTTGCCTCACTCGTATCTCAAGAACTTCCGATGAGCCTCCTTGGCCGCCCGCACGTCAACGCCGAGATAATAGCGGCACGTCGTATCAAGCCGCTCGTGGCCAAGCAGCTCCTTGATATGGCCGATCGGACAGCCGTTGAACAAGAGCGTCGTCGCCACGGTATGCCGGAGCACGTGAGCGGTGACCTTCTTCCTGAGGTGCGCCCGTTGCGCGACCCGCCTGAACACGCTCTTGACGGCGTCGTAGCTCAACCGCCGCGGCGAGTTCCCCCGAGCGACGAACAGAGGGTCCTCGTCATCACGCCGGCAATTCAGATAGCGGCCAAGCCATTCCAGGGCCCGATCCGTGAAGAAGAGCAGCCGCTGCTTCTTTCCTTTCCCGACGATCTTGGCCGCCATTCTCTCAAAGTCCACGTCGCGCCGGTCGAGCGCCAGGATCTCCGAGATGCGGGCCCCTGTCCCAAGAAGCACCTCCACCAGGGCGCGGAATCGCAGCCGGGCCAGCGGCACCTCGTCCCAGCACTCTCCGGGTGGGATGATCGCCCCTAGGAACTGATCGACCTCCTCTTTCGTCAGATATAGAACATCCCGCCTTGGAATCCGGGGGACACGAATCTGGCGCGGATCGAGTGCGGCCACCCTCGGGCCCTCGCGGCAGAACCTGAGGAAAGACCGCAGCGCGTTGAGGATGGCAGCAACCCTGGCCTCCCCACAACCCCGTTGGTCCATTTTCCGGCGCACGCTCAGGACATGCGCCACATTCAGCGTTGACACAGGCAGATCCCCGATGTCCCGGATCACCCAATTCAGCGCCTCCCGGTATCGGGCGATCGTCAAGGGCGCCCGCCGCATCTCGGAGCGGGCCCATTCCAAAAAGGGGGAGCAACATCCCGATGGTAAGAGGCGGCGGATCGTCTTCCCCGGAAGACATCTTCCCGCGATCGAGAGGCATCACAACCGTCTTAGCCAAGGAAGTACTTCCTCGCTTGAAAACCGTCATAGGAATAACCCTCCCCAGGTTGAGCAGGTTTCCGGCACGAGCTGACGACCCATAGCGCTCGCCGTGCCCTGCTGGGGGGAGACCGGTTGATCGGACGTGCTCGGAGAAAAAAGAAGAAAGTTATCCTGACCCCGGGACAGAAGACGGTCTTTGGGAGGGGAGTCTAGCGCGGAGAGCAATCGTTAGGAAAGTGCTGGCTGATCTCCGATACTCCTCAGATCAGTAAGTTCTAAGTTCAGAATCTCGACTGCCAGGTAGGCCCAAGTGGTGGGAAAGCAGGAAGGTAGGGAAAGGCGCGCTCACCGGTTGGACGAGCGGGCGTCGGACAAGGCTGCGCATGCCTCCAGACTTCTTGCGTGATTCCGGTCATGAGTACGGGGATGGGTACGGCGGGGTGGAGCGGGCCGATGGACTTGTCGCACTGCGAGCACTTCTGGCCGTAGCCGTGTTGTTTGGCCATTAGAGGCTTCCTTTCGGCTGTCTTGAGCGATCAGTGAACGCCAAGCGGCGTGCGGAGCCAGGACGCCGTGATATCTGAGCAAGTGCGTGCGCGGGGGGGCACCAGTACGCACAGCTTCTCGATCAATTCCAGCGGATCCAGTAAGACTCAGGGCTCGCCCAGGAGCTTCAGGCTGTACTTGGCCTTGAGCTCTGGAATCCAGTCGGGCACGAAGTCGAGGCGGTACCTGCGGCCGAGTTCAGCACGACGCGCCGCAAAGTCCTCCGGCCCGCCAGCGGTACGGGCGATCTCGCCCAGGGTCTCGAAGAAGCGCTCGAAGCCGGCTGGCCAGATCATCTCGATCAGCCGGGCCGGCTTGGGGCCGGCATTCCAGAAGGTGTGCGGAACGCCTCGGGGCTTGAAGATGTAGCTACCCGGGCCGGCGGTGGCGATCTCCTCCCCGACCCTGACGCCAAAGGTGCCCTCCAGAACGTAGGAAAGCTCGTCCTCATCGTGGTGGACGTGCGGCGGCACGAGGCGCCCGGGTTCCATCGGGTGCTCCACGATCGAGAGCTGGCCCGCGGTGCTCTCGCCCCAAACCTTGAAGTCGACTCCCAGACCCCCAAGGTCCACCTTCATGCCCTCACCTGGTCCCACGATCAGCAGCCGCCGTCCAGTTTCCATCGTCGTACTCCCCCTCCCAAGTTTCGTTCTTCGAAGCCTTGCGTCGTAAGGTTCCTCCACGCTGTTTCGGTCCCCGAGCTACCTCGATCCCTCTGAGAACTGATTGATCCAGGAACTCCGCGAAACCGAATGGCCCGAGGAACTCCCTGGAACTGATTGTTCTAAGGAGCCCTCCGCCGCCGCGCGCCGGCTGTCACTTTCGAGGAACAGTTGGGATGTTGTGCTTCTGGGCGCAGGTCAAGTGGGCAATATGGCCCGGCGTATGGGGCTCGTTGACGGACTTGTCCTTCTCGTCGATCATCTTGTGGCAGTAGTCGCAGACCGCGAGGATGGGCATGTCGCACCTCCGTGTGCTGTCTTGGCCCCTAGTGGGTAACCTTCATCACATCGAGAACTTTGAGCCTTCACCACATCGAGAACTTTTACAGCGTAAGATGGCCGGTCGGGGCTCTTGGATCATGATGGGGTGCCATCACGGATCCCCCGGCTGGGCACGGGCTTCTGCACTGGGCGGTCCAGTTCCAGCGCGCCGCCGTGTGAGCCCAAGAGTTCTCGATGTCTTGAAGGTAGTCACTCATTAGAAACAGTTCTCGATGTCATGAAGGCAGTCACCTAGTCGAGGCCGCCAGGACGCGGCACCGCCTGTACCTGGGGGTTCGTATCTTCGAATCGCGCCCCGATCCTGTCAAGCCGGGATTTCCGATATGAACCATTCTTCCCTGCCTCCTATGCTGCTCAGCGAGCCGCGCGCTCCAACCTGCCGTTCGCCGGTGCGGAATAGATGACAAGGGGGGTTCTCGAGATTCCTGCCCTCCTGACCGTGAGTGCTCCGGGGGCGTACCACCCATGATTACCCCACCCCAGGCGGCAACGCGCTAGTTCAAGCGAGCGCGGAGGGAGTGAAGCGCGTGGCGCGCCGCGGCGTCGTCCGGAGCCACCCGCACCGCCCCCTCGAACTCCCTCAGCGCGTCCCACCAGCGCTCCTGCTTGAGGTAGATGCGACCCAGGTTCATGTAGGGGAACTGTCTGGGCTCATACCGCTTGGCCTGCTTGGCCTTCTCCAGCCAGGGGATTGCCTCGTCCAACTTCTCCTGCTTCATGAGGTACACCCCGATGTCGTTGTAGGGGTTGCCGAACTCGGAGTCGATCTCGATCGCCTGGAGGCACTCGGCCGTGGCCTCCTCCAATCGGCCCTGGAAGCTCAGGGTCCACCCCAAGAAGGTATGCGCCTCGGCCGTGGGGTAAACCTCGATGGAACGCTGGTAGTGCTCGATCGCCCGGTCCAACTCCCCCTCCATCTGGTAGCGGTAGGCCGCCCGCCAGAGCTCCGTGGCCCGCCTCAGGTTTTCTGACTCTTCCATTTCGCGGTCTCCGCTACGCGCCCCCCGACTCGATCCTGCTCTTCGGATTCTGAGAGGGCCTTAAGAAGGCTCGAGTGATAACCAGTTGCAGCTGTTAATGTCCATTGCCCTTG
>JACQWA010000197.1 GCA_016209425.1 Candidatus Rokuibacteriota bacterium | reverse complement strand
CTTCTCCGCCTTGTGCACCCACGAGTCCTGGTTTCGGACGTTCACCATCTCCAGGAGGAAGGGGTTGAGGCCGGCGCGGATCAGCACCTTCCGGAAGATGCCTTCGTGGGTCTTGGGAGAGCAGGCGGCGACCACCACGCGGTTGATCCCCTTCGACCGGATCGCGTCCTCGATCTCCCGCTGGGTGTTGCCCGCGCAGGAGAACATCTGGTTCTGGGCCCACACCACGTCGGGGAGCGTCTTGGCGAACTCCACGACCCGGGGCACGTCCACCACCCCGGCAATGTTCGAGCCGCAGTGGCAGACGAAGACCCCGACTCGCGGGGTTTCGATCCCCTCGAGGGGCTCGACGTGAGGCTCTTCCGGGAACGACCGGTGGGAGAGGTGGGCGAGGGCCAGGGACGCCGCGGCGCCGGCCTCGGCCACGCTATCGGGGATGTCCTTGGGGCCACTGGCGCATCCGGCTGCGTAGATTCCCTCCCGCGTGGTGGCGATGAGGCCGGCCCGGCGCTCCACCGCCCGGATAAACCCGTCCCCGTCCAGCTCGATCCCGAGCACGCGTGTGAGGTCCCCCAGGCGTTCGGGGGGGCGGACAGCCGTGGCGAGGACCACCATGTCGAAGCGATCGTCGATCAGGCGCTGACTTTCCGTGTCCTCGTACCGGACGCTCAGGTGGCCGTCGTCAGCACGGACCGAGGCGGGGCGCCCCCTGACGAACTTGGCGCCCTCGACCCGCGTGCGCTCGAGGAACCCGTCGAACCCCTTCCCGTAGGCCCTGAGATCCATGTAGAGGACCGTGACGTCCTTGACGCCGTGGTCCATGAGCTGGAAGGCATGCTTCACCGAGTACATGCAGCAGAAGCGGGAGCAGTACCGGTAGAAGCGCCGGTCCCGCGAGCCGACGCAGAGGACGACGAGCACCCGCGCCGGGTGGCGGCCGTCCGAGGGGCGGACGATCTCCCCTCCGGTGGGACCCGCGGAGGTGAGCAGGCGCTCCAGCTCGATGGACGTCAGGATGTCGGGGTGGCTCCCGTAGCCGTACTCCTTGATGCGGAACGGATCCATCAGGTCGTAGCCGGTCGCGACGACGATGGAGCCGACCTCCCGCTCCACGCGCCGGGTCCGTGCCATTCCGAAGTCGATGCACTTGGGGCCGCACGCCTGGACGCAGCGCTGGCACGGCAGGTAGTTCGGGGGGTCGTTCAGGCAGCTCTCGATGTCGACCACGTAGGCACCCGGCACGGCCTGGGGGATCGGCGTGTGGATGGCCTTCCGCGAGGCCATGGCGGCATCGAACTCGTTGGGGAGGACCACCGGGCAAACGGGCACGCACTCGCCGCAGCGGGTGCACTCGTCGGTCACGAAGCGGGCGCGCTGCCGGATGCCCACGCGAAAGCGGCCCGCCTCCCCCGACACGGACTCCACCTCGGACAGCGAGAGGATCTCGATGCTCGGGTGCTGCCCCACCTCGGACATTTTGGGCGCCTCGATGCAGATCGAGCAATCCAAGGTGGGGAAGTTCTTGTCGAGGACCGCCATCTTGCCGCCGATGCTCGCAGCCCGCTCGACCAGGACGACCCTGGCACCGGACTCGGCCAGGTCCAGTGAGGCCTGAATGCCTGCGATCCCACCACCGATGACGAGGACGCCGTCGCTCATCTCATCTCTCCGGGCTTGTTCGAGCGCTGGCTTTGCCAGCGCAAGCCTCGGGGGGAGGCATCGGAAGGGGGGCGGAGCCCCCCTCCGAGGAATATTCGTAACCGGCGGCGAAGGCCCGAAGGTTGAGCTCCAACAGGCGAGGCGCCAGGCTCGACCGGAGCGCGGTCTCGACCGCCTCCCGCGGCACCAGACCGCTGACCCTGGTGAAGAAGCCCAGCATCACGACGTTGGCCACGATCTTCTTCCCGAGCCCCTCGGCCAAGCGCGTCGCCGGGATCCTCCGGTAGGGCCCCTCCTCCGGCCACGGCTTCACGAGATCCGAATCGATGACCAGCAGCCCGCCCTCGGCCATGTCGGGACGGTAGCGCTCATACGCCTCCTGAAACATCGCCACCAGGAAGTCTGGTCGGGTCACCAGGGGGTAGTCGACCGGCCCGCTGGCGATCACCAGATCTGCGCTTGAGGCCCCGCCCCGGGCTTCGGGGCCGTAGGACTGGGTGAAGACCGCTTCCTTGCCGTCGTAGAGGGCTGCGGCTTTCCCCAGGAGCTGGCCCGCCAGCACGATCCCCTGCCCGCCGTAGCCCGCCAGCCTGATCTCCTGCCGCACCTAGCCCTCCTGAGTTTTCCCGGCCAGCGCGGCATGGTTTTCGCGCTCCCCTGCCGGGCGCATCATCGCCAGCGGATCGAAGACCGGCCGCTCGATGTCCACGAAGTTCCCGAGGGTGATGGGACGCTCCTTGTCCCTGAGGTCGATGTCCAACGAGTCGAGTCGGGCCGAAGCATCCACCACGCAGCGCTCCCGATAGAGGGTCATTTCCTCCATCGCATCGCCGATGTCGTTGGGACGGCCAAAGCCCACCGGGCACGGCGCCAGCACCTCGACGAACGTGAAGCCACGCTTCTTCATGGCCCGGAGAAAGGCCTGCTTGAGCTGGCGCAAGTGGAGGGAGGTCCACCGGGCGACGAAGACCGCCCCCGTCGCGGCGGCCAGGTACGGGAGGTTGAAGGGCTGCTCGTAGTTGCCGAAAGGCGCGGTGGTGGCCCGGGCCCCCATGGGGGTCGTGGGGCCCACCTGCCCCCCGGTCATCCCGTAGTTGAAGTTGTTGATGCAGATCACGTTGAGGTCCACGTTGCGCCGGGCCGCATGGATGAAGTGGTTGCCACCGATGGCGAAGAGGTCCCCGTCCCCGCTGTAGACCGTCACCTCCAGCTCCGGCTTGACGATGGCGATGGCCGTGGCGAAGGGGATCGCCCGCCCGTGGGTGGTGTGGTAGGAGTCCATGTTGAGGTACCCGGGGACGCGCCCCGTGCACCCGATCCCCGAGACGCACACGTGCCGGGCCAGGGGGATCTCCGACTCCACCATGGCCTGGGCGTACGCGTGCATGGCCGGGCCGATCCCGCACCCGGGGCACCAGATGTGGGGCAAGCGGTCGGCCCGGAAGAGGGGATCGCTCGGGTGGCGCTCCGCGATGAAGGTGGACGTGCTCATCCCCTCGCCTCCCGGATCACGTCGAGGATCGGCTCGGGCGGCATCATGGCACCGCCCGCGTGGTTGACCCCCAGCACCGGCAGGCTCGTGAAGCGCTCCACCTCGCGCGAGAGCTGCCCCAGGTTCAGCTCGGGGACGACGAAGGCCGAGACGCGCTCGGCGAGCTTGCGCACCCGCTCTCCCGGGAAGGGCCAGAGGGTAATCGGACGGAGGAGGCCGGCCGGGATCCCCTGCTCTCGAGCCAGGGTCACGGCCCGACGGGCGGACCGGGCGGTGGAGCCGTAGGCAATGACCACCACGCGAGCATCCTCCACGCGGTACTCCTCGTACTCCACGATCTGCCACGCCTTGAGCCTGATCTTGTCCACCAGTCGTCGAACGAGCCGGTCGTGGGCGGGCCCGGTGAGGACCGGGTATCCCCGCTCGTCATGGGTGAGACCGGTGAAGTGAACGCGATAGCCCTCCCCCGCGTGGACCATGGGCGGGATGAGGTCGTCGTCGGCCTTGAACGGCAGAAAGCCGTTGTCGCCGGGACCCTGCCCGGGGCGCTTTCTCTCGACGTGGGGAATCGCTTCGGGAGGAGGGATCGTAACCCGTTCCGTCATGTGGGCGACCACTTCATCCGCCATGAGGAGGACGGGAATTCTGAATTGGTCGGCGGTGTTGAAGGCCTTTACCGTGAGGTCGAAGCACTCCTGCGGCGAGGCGGGAGAGTAGGCGACGATCTCGTAGTCCCCGTGCGACCCCCAGCGCGCCTGCATGACGTCAGCCTGGCCCACGAGGGTGGGGAGCCCGGTGGAGGGCCCGCCGCGCTGGACGTTCACCACCACGCAGGGAACCTCCATCATCGCCGCCAGCCCGAGGTTCTCCATCATGAGGGAAAAGCCGGGGCCCGACGTGGCGGTCATGGCGCGCGCCCCGGCCACGGAGGCGCCGACGATGGCCGCCATGCTCGCCAGCTCGTCCTCCATCTGGACGAAAATACCGCCTACCTCCGGTAGACGCCGAGCCAACCGCTCGGCCACCTCCGTGGACGGGGTAATCGGATAGCCGCCGAAGAAGCGGCAGCCGGCGGCCAGCGCCCCCTCGGCGAAGGCGTGGTCGCCGAGGAAAAAGTGCTGCCCGGTGAGGACTGCATCGGCCCTCGCGACAGTCATGCCGGGACCTCAGCCCGCGGACCCTCCACGGTGAAGATCGCGTACTCCGGGCAGACGAGCGAGCAGAACTCGCAGTGGACGCAGGCTTCTTCCTTGCCTGGGGCGACGACGGGATAACGGTAGCCTTTGGCGTTGGTCTCGGTCGAGGTGACCAGGACGTCCTTCGGGCAGAAGTCGATGCAGAAGCGACATTCCTTGCAGCGCTGGGGGATGACGTACACCCGCCCGGCCGGGACAATCACGCTCGCTCGGTCCAAGGGGACCCGGGCGCTTCGGATCACCGGCATCGGCCTCTCTCGGCCCGCGTCACGCTCATGGCCTCCAGCTGCTCTCGCGGCTCTTCCGCATCAGGTTCATGACCTGCTCACGAAGGTAGCGACGTTGGCCTCCCAGCGTCAGGATGAAGGGGAGCCTCCCCTCCCGGGTCCAGCGCGCCACGGTCGCGGGGGAAACCTCAAAGAGCCGGGCCACGTCCGACCGGGTCAGATACCGCCGGGGGATTGCTCCTCTTGCGCCGGTCGTGATCATTTGCTCTCATTGCGCTCTTTTTTCCAGGCGAAGTCCATGACGCAATCGCCTCAATTTGGTGAGGCGAACAGCCCACCCCCTCAAAGTGTGGCTAATTCCCTTGCCCGTCCCGGTCGCGTTATGCTACCCGCACCGAGGTATCCGCCCCCCCAGGAGGACCTCATGAAGCTCAGACTTATCGTTCTCATGGCCGCCCTGCCCCTTGCCATCCTTGCCACGCCGTTCGGCGCCGATGCGCAGCGGGCGGTATTGGTGGTGCGGCACGCCGAGCAGTTGGACGACTCCACCGATTCCCTGCTGTCTGAAGCCGGGCAACGGCGCGCCAAGGCCCTTGCCGTCGCGCTGAAGGACGCCGGCATAACCGCGATCTACACCAGCGAGTTCCAGCGGACGATTCAAACGGCCGCACCGCTGGCGACAGCCCTCGGGATCTCAGCGACCGTAGTTCCGAGGAAAGACACTGAGGAGCTGATCAGGCGCCTGCGCGAGCGGCACAGCCAGGACATCGTGCTCGTCGTGACTCACTCGGGGAGCCTGCGCGCGCATGGAACCACTGTTCCCGCCCTGCTAAAAGCATTGGGGCATCTGGAAGAAGTCAGGATTCCACGGACCGAGTACGGCAGCCTCTTCGTCATCGTCCCGAAGAGCGAAGGGCCCCCGGTCGTGGTGCGTCTACGCTTCGAGTGAAGGAAGCTACCGGACAGGAGGCTGGCCGAGCTTGGCGGTCACCATCTCCCGGCCCAGCCTCTTGACGGCAGAGCCCCCGCGGGCTAGGCTTAGAGTAAGAAAGTAAGGATCAAGCCCCGGAGGAACGCACGGTGGCGGCAGTCCGGATCGGCCCGAAGCACCAGGTGACCATTCCCAAGGAAGCCTTCGAGGTCCTGCAATTGAGCGAGGGCGACTTTCTCGAGGCCAGGGCCGAGGGCGGCCGCATCATCCTCACCCCCATGCAGCTCGCGGCCAAGGCGCCGGCGCCCCGGCTGACCCCGGCTGACCAGCGGCGGCTCGCCCGCGCCAGCGCCAAGATCGCGCGGGTCCAGCGCGACCTCCTCCGGGCCAGGGGCCTCACGACCGCCGAGGCGCAACTGGCGGCCCGCGCCGGGCTCATCGACCCCGACCAGATGTACTGGTGGACCGAGACCTGGCAGAAGGGGGAGCGCTCGGCCGAGGCCGACCGCCGCGCCGGACGGCTCCGGGGGACGTTCGCGACGGTCCAGGCGTGGCAGGAGGGCACCAGGAAGCGACCGGCCGGCCGCGGATGAAGCTCCAGTCCACCGCGCGCTTCGCGGAGGACTACGAGGGCCGACCGCCGCAGATCCAACTCCGAGTGGACAAGGCGCTCGGGCTCTTGCTCGATAATCCCCGCCATCCCTCCCTCCAGACCAAGAAAATCAAAGGCCATGAGAACCGCTACGTGCTCCTCCGCGTCGGCACCCACGACCTCCTGAAATGAGCGAGCGGGTCAGGGGACGATGCGGACGGTGGGGCAAACAGCCCACCCCCTCAAAGTGTGGCTAATTCCCTTGCCCGTCCCGGTCGCGTTATGCTACCCGCACCGAGGTATCCGCCCCCCCCAGGAGGACCTCATGAAGCTCAGACTTATCGTTCTCATGGCCGCCCTGCCCCTTGCCATCCTTGCTACGCCGTGCGGCGCCGATGCGCAACGGGCGGTATTGGTGG
>JACQWA010000196.1 GCA_016209425.1 Candidatus Rokuibacteriota bacterium | reverse complement strand
TCGCGCGAGACCCTGGACGACACGTCCTGGACCAAGGCCGACCGCTAGCAAGCACGGAGGGGCCTCGACGGCCCCCCCGGGAGCCCCCCCGAGAGGGTGCGCGGGCGAAGCCCGCGCTCGAAGAGCGGTTACTCCGACAGGCTCCTAGCCCATGTGAGAGTGCGCTCTCGGCGTTCTGGAATCCTCGCTTTTTCCATTGACTCACGGCACCCGCCAGATACACTGGTTTCACGCTGTCATGCAAGACGTTTCTTACCCAGGAGACGACGGGGGCATGCGATGAGACGCAGGCACGCCTATCTGCCCCTGTTCGCCCTCATTTTCGCGCCTTTCTCTCCTCTATCAGCTTTTGCGACACCGTCGCCGCCGGCCCAGCCGCCGACAGGTCCCGGCGGCTCCAACTATTCCCACACGGCGATAGCCATAAACGGCCCCTACTGGGCAGAAGGCCATAACAGGGACAACGACTACCGGTATTACATCTACGAGCCCGCGCAGCCGGCGCCCGCCGCTGCACCCGTCGTCCTCTTCCTCCACGGGTGGCTCGCGTACACGCCCATCACATACATGGAGTGGACCAACCACATCGTGCGAAAGGGGTACATCGTCGTCTGGGTCCGCTACGACGCCGGCCTGAGGCCACCTTGGACCTTCCTCGATCACGCCATGGTGACCTGGAAGGACGCCCTGCAGCGGTTGATCACCTGGCAGGGTCACGTCCAGCCCGCGCGAGATTCCCAGGGAAATATCCAGACGGCCATCGTGGGGCACTCCGCGGGAGGATACCTGGCCACCCTCCTCGCGGCACGCGCAGCGTTGCCCTCCAACGGGCTGCCGCAGCCGCACGCGGTGGTCCCCATCGAACCGGGCGGGTTCAGCGCTATTCCGCCGGAGAACCTGGCCGCCATCGACCCGGCGACAAAGATGGTCGTCGTGGTGGGAGAAGAGGACACCGTTGTGTGCACACGGACGGCCGTTGCCATCTGGAACGCGACGCCCCAGCTCCTGGACCGCGACTTTCTGCTCGTCCAATCCGATACAAGAGGCTCACCGGCTCAAATCGCCAATCACTTCTTCCCCACTACCACGGGCAAAAGAGACACGGCGGCCGTCGATGCCCGGGACTTCTACGTCACGTTCAAGCTCTCTGTCGGCGCCTTGAACTGCGTTTTTCTGGGCACCGACTGCCAGTACGCGTTCGGGAAGGGCGCACCCGAACAGATAGACATGGGAACGTGGAGCGACGGCATCCCCGTCAAACCGATGATCTGGGTCACGGACCCGCATTCCCTCCCGACGCGATGTCGGCAGGGGGCCTCCACCTGGGGCCAGCGGACTTCTCCCGACGAGGTCCACCCTCCCGGACGCTGACCACGACCTGCACCGATGGGGTCACCAACAGCTGGCGCCGGAACAGGCCTTCAGAACATCCAGCCGTTGCTTCAGGGCCGCCATGATAGCCTGATAGGCCGCTGAAGTGCTGTCGTGCAGGCTCTGGAGTTGGAACGGATCGACCTGGAGATCGTAGAATTCCCGCTCGCCACTGATGTGTTCCATGTAGACGTAGAGGTCGCTTCGAACCGCCGCGGTATACGAGGTTTTAAGCAACAGATCCGGGCGCCAGGCCGCTGTGGGATCAGTCATGAGAGGGAGCAGCGACCTCCCATCCATGACTCGGCCGGGAACAGCCTGGGCGAGGTCGACAATCGTCGGCGCCAGATCGAGGTTGGCGACGAGCTTCGCGACGGTCTGGCCCGCGGGCATGCCCGGAGCGCGAATGATCAGGGGGACACGGACCGCCTCTTCATACGGCCACCCTTTGCCTGCCAGGAAACGGTGCTCGCCCTGGAACCAGCCGTTATCGGAGGCAAAGATCACGACGGTGTTCTGGAGCTGCCCGGTGGCTCCGAGGGCGGCGATGATCTCGTCCACGGCGTCGTCCACGGCCAGGAGCGCTGTCAGGCGGGTCCGGTAGAAAGCGGTGACCCGTCCGATCTCCGTCGAGTTCATCGGGGCAAGCGACCGGAGGAAGACGGGCTTATCGGACACATCCGTCTCGTTGAGGGACGGAGGCGTCGGGAGCGGTTGGTTCCGAAAGCTCCCTCTGTGACGGGGTGCCGGTCGAGGGTTCGGGACCACGGCCGGTGATTCCAGATGCGGCGCCGTGAATGCGACCCAGAGAAAGAAAGGTTTCCCGTCCGTGGCTCGAGCCCTCCGCCGGATAAAATCCGCCGCCTTTCGAGCGTACACATCGGTCTGGTAGCATACGCCGTCGAAAGGGTGACTGTCGCACCGCGCCTGGGCTCCCGTCTGGTCCCCATACGTCACCAGGGTGCCCTGCTCGTTGAGCGTGAAGCCGAGCATGGTGTGGCTGAAAGGGTCCACGCTCCCGTACCACTCGCTCCACCCGGGCGGGATCTCGTAGGGAGGCGGGCCAGGCACCGTTTGAGCGTCCTCGACGCCGTACCCGTTGAGATACTTCCCGACGTGCGCGGTATAATACCCCCCCCGCTCGAGCCAGACCGCCAGCGTCTCGGTGTGGTCGAGCTTCCCATATCCCCCCAGGGGCGGGATGTTCCCGCCAACCCCGTGGTTATGGGAGTACTGACCGGTGAGAAACGTCGCCCGGGAGGGGCAACAAAGAGGGAAAGAAGCAAAGCTATCGCTAAACGTCGTCCCCCGTTGAGTGAGCAGCGCATCAACCCGTTGCATCACCCACATGTCGTCTTGCCGCTGGTCGTCGGTCATGATGACCAGGATGTTGGGCCGCGTGGGTGTTAGAATGGCCCCGCGCGGGGCAGGTCGCTGCGGGGCAACGAGTGCGCTGATGGGCACCGCGCCAGCAGCGGCAACAACGGCCGCAGTGAAGAGAACGGCGTAGCGCATCTTCCGTCGGCGACGTGCTTCCATCGGCCCTGACCTCCCCCAGTTTATTGGCTTCCAATCCTCGAACCGCTACGGGTTCCTCGTGGGCCCTTACCCTAACAGACTTACGGCGTCCCTCCAAGGGGAAACCGTCAGGAAAGACGGAGGTCGAAGGCGCGTCCAGTATGGTTTCGATCAAAGCCGGGAAGGCGGTCAGCCGATCCATCCTTGCCTTTATTCGTTCCTTGTCTTCGGTGTATGAACTGATTATGATAATGACCGGCTTCGGCGACCCGTTCCACAGTATGCTCCGAACGTTCGCGTCCACTCCGACCCGTGTTGGGCCACGATCAGGACCCTCCAGATCAACGCGGTCAACTCACCATTGACCCATGAGCCGGCTTCCCCCTTTTTCGCGCCTCGTGATCCTGCTGGCTCTGGGGTTCTTCGCCGCGTACGTTGTTGTGCTGCGCGTGGTCCTGGCCCACTCCCTCCCCGCCCCGGCTCTCGTCCAAATCAACGAAGACGGATTTGGAGACTGCCAGAACGCCTACTCTTGGTCGATGGCCTGGTTCAGAGGGAAGCTCTACGTCGGGACGAGCCGGGGGATCCAGGTCATAGCGGACCCGGATTTTCATTGTCAGGGGAACGGCTTGGCGGCAGAGATCTGGCGCTATACGCCGGAGATCAACATGTGGGATCGGGTCTTCAAATCGCCCAACGATGTCCCCATCCCGGGTCGGCCGGACGAGCTTGCTGCACGAGATAATGGATTCCGCGACATGATCGTGTTCCGGGAGGCCAACGGGACGGAGGGGCTCTACGTTGGGGGCGTCATTTACCCCTTCCCGGGCGATCTTCGTCGGCCGCGCATCCTCCGGTCAACGGACGGCGTCACCTTCGAGCCGATCCCGCAGGATCCTGGGACCTTCCTGGGCGATCTCGAGGCTGACAGCTTTCGAGCGATGGCGGTCTACAAGGGGCGTCTATACGTCACCGCCGGTAGCATGCTCGGGGAGGGGGTCATCCTGGAGGCTGAACACCCAGCTGGGGGGAACAACAACTTCAGACAGGTCAGCCCGCCGGGTCTCTTGGCCTTCGAGCTAGACGTCTTCAACGGCTTCCTCTACGTCGGGACGGCGACACTCGGTAACGGCCCCGACGCCGGCTTTTCCGTGTTCAAGACGGAGGCACGCCCCGGGATCACGCCGTACTATACATTTATCCCTGTGGTAACCCACGGGGCCTTTGGGAAAGGCTTCCTGGCTCCGAATAGCGCTGTCCTCAGCATGAAGGTTTTTCGGGGCAGGCTCTATGTGGGCGGCCTGACCGATCTGATCCGCATCAACGCAGATGACACCTGGGACCTCGTCGTCGGCGATCCGCGCCAGACCCCCGACGGCGACAAGTTCCCGATCAGCGGCCTGCCCGCCGGCTTCGGCAATCCGTTTACCGGCCACCTCTGGCGGATGCAACGACACGGGCCGTGGTTCTTCGTAGGAACCTGGGATTTCAGCGTCTTTTTTCGAGATGTGCCTATTATTGGCCGGATTGCCGCCCTGGAGGCGGGATTTGATCTCTGGACGACTCGAGATGGCGTGTTCTGGTTTCAGATCACCCGAAACGGTTTCGGGAACATATTTAACCATGGCGTTCGGAGCTTGGAGTCCACACCCTTCGGCCTCTTTGTCGGGACCGCGAATGACTGGAACGGTACCCAGGTCTGGTTGGCGGGTGGTGACAGCCCGGCCAGGCACCGAGGGCCCGCTGTGGAACGGGGGCAGATCTCCCTCAAGCCACCTGAGCGGCTGGAAGGCGAAAGCCGAGGGGGGGTGACGGTGCTGTCATGGGCCCCCGCGCCGGGAGCCAGGCGGTTCGGCGTCTTCCGGGCCACCTACCGGCCCAACCGGGAGGTCGGCATCACCCAATTGCCGCAGGACACCTGGATCCCTGGGCCCTTCACCCGGATCGGCACCACCGCCCAGTTCTTCTTCCAGGATCCTACCGCTGTGGACGAGGCCCGGTATGCTTACTACGTCCGGGCTGAGGATCGCGAGGGGGAGCTTTCCGACCCTTCCAATGTCGTGATGGTGCCCTCCGTGGCTCCGGTGGGCTCCATTGACCACGTGCGGGCCACCATCCTTGATCTGGCCGGCCGGGGCAAGGTCAAAGCTGTCGGTGGAGAAGCCGGTCTCCTGCGGCTCTTGGCGGTCGCACGGGCGGCTGCGGCGAGCGGCAATCTGCCGCGCGCCCGGTGGTGGCTGGAGGCGCTCCACCGCCAGGTGGGTCAGAACCCAGGCGAGGCCTTGGACTCCCTCTCTGCCGAAGAGTTGGAGATCATGGTGGCGAAGCTCGTGCGCCGGGTCAGCCTGGCGCAGGCCGGCGTCATCCCGGTCCGGGATGTGCTTGAAAGCTCGGCTCGGTGACTGGCACGAGGAAGATCTGGTGAAGTGCCGGAATCGCTGATCCGTCCCCGCCCAGATCAGGATCCCTCCGGGCCGAGCAGCGGAAGGAGCTGTTCCTTCAGGAGCCGTTTCCCGAAATTGATCCGGGACTTCACCGTCCCCAGCGGGATGCCGAGAACGTCAGAGATCTCCTGATACGTCAGCTCTTCGATGGCACTCAGAATAATGGCCGCCCGGTAATGGGGGGGGAGAGCCGCCAGGGCTCTCCGGACGAAGGTCTCCCGTTGAATCGCCTCCAGATGCGCCGAATCGTCAGAGCGTGAGGGCTCGGGGGCGGACTCCTCGTCGGGAAGGAACCGAGTGCTCTGGCGATGGAGGAAGTTGAGGCAGAGGTTCACGGTGATCCGATAGAGCCAGGCATACACCGAAGACTCTCCCCGAAAGCGGGGAAGCGCCTGGTAGCACCGCACGAAGACCTCTTGGGCGACGTCCTCCGCGGCCGAGGGATTCCCGAGGATATGGGAGGCGAGCCGATTGATCCTGGGATAGTGTTTCTCCAGGAGGAACTCGAAGGCTTTCTCCTCCCCGCCCAGAAAACGTTGGATCAGCTCAAGGTCTTCGGCCCCTCCCTCATCGTTTCGCATTCAGGACTTCCACGCGCTGTCCGTCCTTGAGCTTCGCCCGGCCCTGATCGACGATCAGCTCCCCCACCTTCAACCCCGAGACGACTTCGAGCACCTCCTCGCCCCGGAGTCCAGTCCTGATTTTCCTCAAATGGGCCCTGTCCCCCTCCACCACGAACACGAACTCGTCCTCTCCCTGCTGGAGGATCACTGGGGCGGGGAGGGTTAAGACCTGTGTTTTCCTCGCAAGGATAAAGCTGACCGTCCCCGTCATCCCGAGCTTGAGGAGCCCGGCATGGTCATTGACCCTCAGCTTCACCCGGTACCTCACCCTCCCGGTCACGTCGGGCGTTGAGGCGAGGCCGATCTCACGCGTGGCGGCCTGAAAGGTCCGCCCTGGGAAGGCATCGAGACTGGCGGTCGCCTTCTGGCCAATCCTGATCTTCGCAATGTCCGCCTGATCCACCTCGGCGTGAAATTCGGCTGGCTCCATCTCGGCAATCTCAGCGACGGCCCCGGGCCGCGCTCCGGGGGGGTCGCCGAGGATTCCGCCCTCTTCGACGAATTTCCGGGTCACCACCCCGCTGAGGGGCGCAAAGATCGACGTGCGCTGTTGTCGCGCCTTGATCAGGGTAATCGAGGCCCTCTGCTCCTCCGCCTGCGTCCGGTATTGATCGACCTGCCGTTCGGCTGCTTCCACCTCCTGACGGGCCACGAACCCCTTCGCGTA
>JACQWA010000190.1 GCA_016209425.1 Candidatus Rokuibacteriota bacterium | reverse complement strand
GTCCCAGCGCCTGCGGGTAGGAAGTGAAGACGAGGAGATTGTCCCTGATCCGATCTAGCTCGCGGATGAGCTTGATGGAGTAGAGACCGAGGCCCGTGGGATCTCCCCGAGGATGGATGCATTGATGCCGACTCGGGCGCTGTTGCTCACCCTTGCCACCTCAGGCATTCTTTTGCATCATCGTGTCGTCGAGGCCCTCGCCCGCCGATAGACCTCGGCGGTCCGCTCGATCATGGGCTGCATCGAAAATTCCTTGAGCACCCGCCGGCGACCGGCCTCGCCCATCCGCCGGCGCTCGGGGTCGGCCAGGAGCGCAGCGATGGCATCGGCCAGGGCGACGGGATTCTCCGGCGGGACGAGAAGGCCGGTTTCGCCCGGGATCACCACGTCTCGGTGCCCCGGCACGTCGGTGGCGACCACGGGCACACCGGCGCCCATGGCCTCCACGACGGACAGGGGGAGCCCCTCCTTGAGCGAGGTGGCCACGTAGAGGTCCAGCGCGGGGTAGACCCGGGCGGCGGTCTCGAGGAATCCCGTGAAGATCACCCGCTTCCCCAAGCCCATCTCAGTCACGAGGCGGCGAATCCGCCGTTCCTCCCCACCCCCGCCGACCAGCAGGAGGGCCAGCTGCGGGAGCCGAAGCGCCAGGCGGCGGAACGCCTCCAGCAGCGTCTGGATTCGCTTGATGGGATCGAAGCGACTCACGCACCCGAGGACGAGGTCATCGGGGGCGAGCCCCAAGCTCTCGCGGGCGATGGAGGAGGTGGCGAGGAGTCGCGCCAGCTCCTCGAGATCGATCCCGTTGGGGATGACGACGCTCTGGGACGGTTGAAAGAGCCGGAGGTCGAGCCCCTCGGCCTCCTGGGAGGCCGAGACGTTGATGATGGTGTGCGACAGGCGAGCCAGGCGGCGCTCCAGAGCCAGGTAGAGCGCCTGGCCCGGCCTCGGGTAGCTGCCGTAGTGAATCCCGTGAAAGGTGTGAACCGCCGGCACCCCCAGCCACCAGGCCGCCAGACGCCCGTAGAGTCCCGGGCCTTTGCCGTGAGTGTGCACCACCTGGATCCCGAGGGCGCGGATCAGGCGAAGGGTCAAGAACAGGTGGCGCAATCCCAGCCGGCGGCGGGGAAGCTCCAGCATGGTGACGCCGAGGTCCTGAAAGCGCTCGAAGAAGATTCCATCGTGAGGTCCGGCGACGACAACCTGAAATTCCTCTCTGGGCAGATGACGTACGAGGTCGTAGACCTGCTTGGGTCCCCCGCCCAGATCCGTGGTGACGAGGAGCTGGAGAACGCGGATCGGACGAGTCATGAGACCACGCGGGCCGCCCTCAGGCGGGTCATCCGAACGGGTTCCTACCGGCCGGAGCGTTCGCGAAGTTCCTTGAGGGTCTGTTCGAGCCGGCGTTGCTCCTCGCCGAAGCCTGACCAGTCACCGCGACGGAGGGCCTCCTGTGCCCGGCTCCAGGCCTCCCACGCCCGCTGGACCAGCCCCCGGAGCCCGGCGTCGCCCGGGGGGGTGGGGGCAAGGGCCACGGCCGGCCGCCCTGCCGCGTCCTCGACCCTGGCCCGGCCCCCGAAGATGCGCTGGAGCGACTGCTCGAGCGTCGGCTCCATCGCGATCTGGTTGCCGTAGGCCACGAACACCCGCCGGAGCTCCGGCAGCGCGCCTTGTTCAGAGGCGGCAAGATACAACGGCTGCACATAGATCAGCGATTGGTCGATGGGGATCGCCAGGAGCGAGCCCCGGAGCGTCATGGAACCCCGCTGGTTCCAGAGCGAGAGCTGCTGGGAGATGGTCGGGTCCTGATCGATGCGGGCGTCGACCTGTCGGGGTCCATACACGAGCTTGGCCTTGGGGAAGTTGTAGACGATGAGTCGCCCGTAGTTGGGCGGATCCGAGCGCGCCGCCATCCAGGCAATCATGTTGTCCCGGCGGCTTGGGTTGAACAGGGTCAGGAGAATAAACTCTTCTCTTTTCTCGCGCGGCAGGCGCATGATCGTGTAGTAGGGCTCCATCTCCCGCTGCCGGCCCTCCACCGTCCGCTGAGGAATCGTCCAGAGATCCTCCTTGTTGTAGAATACCTGGGGATCTTCCATGTGGTACGTGGTATACATCTTGGCCTGGACCGAGAAGAGGTCCTCGGGATACCGGATGTGCCGCTGGAGATCGGCGGGCATCTCGCCAAGCGGCTTGAAGAGCCCCGGAAAGGCGCGGGTGTAGGTCCGGATCACCGGGTCGGTCGGATCGGCGAGATAGAACATCACCGAGCCGTGGTACGCGTCGACCGTGGCCTTCACCGAGTTCCGGATGTAGTTGCCGAGGTCCCGCACCGGTTGCGAGTAGGGATACCGGTCGCTCACGGTGTAGCCGTCGATCATCCAGACCAGCCGGCCGTCGTCGCCGATGATCAGATACGGGTCGCGGTCGAACCGCAGGAACGGGGCGATCTGGCGAACGCGCCGCGCGACCTCGCGGTGGATCATGATTCGGCTCTCGCCGGTCACGTCGTCGGAGAGCACGATCTTGACCTCGCCGAAGCGGATCGCGAACGCCAGCTTGGTCAGGAACGAGGTGATGGGAATCCCCCCCCGCCCCGCGTAGCGCGTGTACACGTTCTGGTCCCCGGACGGGTAGTCCAGCTCCTGGGATTTCGTGCGGACGAAGACGTAATCGTTGGAGATCTCGCCGTAATAGATCTCGGGTCGCGTGACTGTGGCGAAACCCGAGGAGACCGGCGGGATGTCCTTGACGAAAAACTCCGGCAGTCCCTCGGGGCTGATCCGGTTCACCGGTCCCACGATGACCCCGTAGCCGTGGGTGTACGTCAGGTGCTCGTTGATCCAGATCCGGCTCGGCAGGT
>JACQWA010000177.1 GCA_016209425.1 Candidatus Rokuibacteriota bacterium | reverse complement strand
GCCAACGCGCTCGTCGAGGCGAAGTCCGCCGTGCTGTCGCTCAGGACTGTTCCCTACCAGCGCCGGTGGGTCGAAGGCCTCCAGCAGATCCAGCTCAAGCGAGAAGTCGCGGGCACGTCCCGGATCGAGGGAGCGGAGTTCACCGAGCGCGAGCTCGAAGCGGCCATGCAGCAGACGCCCGAGCAGCTCGTGACGCGCTCGCAGAAGCAAGCCCACGCGGCGGTGCAAACGTACCGGTGGATTGCCACGGTGCCGCCCGATCAGCCCACCGACGCCGATCTCATCCGCATGATTCACCGGCGCATCGTCACGGGAGCGGACGACGATCATTGTCCGCCCGGGCAGCTTCGCCAGCGGGATCAGAACGTCACCCTCGGCGCCCCACGGCATCGCGGGGTTGAAGGCGGCGACGAGTGCGAGCGGGCCTTCGATCACTTCACGCGGGCCCTCGGGCGCGAGTTCCGTGATCACGATCCGCTCATCCAGGCCATCGCCGCCCATTACCACCTCGCGGCGATGCATCCCTTTGTAGATGGGAACGGCCGGACAGCGCGGGCGCTGGAGGCGCTCATGCTTCAGCGCGCCGGCCTGCGGGACTCGTCGTTCATCGCGATGTCCAACCACTACTACGACGAGAAGAACGCGTACCTTGGCGCCCTCGCCGAGGTGCGCCAGCGGGGCTATGACCTCACCCCGTTCCTCCAGTTCGCGCTGCGGGGGGTCACGCTCCAGAGCCAGCGGCTCTTGACCGAGATCCAGCATGAGATCTCCAAGGGGCTCTTCAGAAATCTCATGCTGGATCTGTTCAGCCTGCTCAAGACGCCGAAGAAGCGTGTCATCGCCGAGCGGCAGCTCGAGATTCTGAAGCTGTTGCTGGAGGTCGAGTGGGTGGACTGGCACGAGGTCATCCGTCGCACATCGTCCGCCTATGCGACGCTCGGCAACCCGTTGAAGGCACTCGTGCGCGACGTCAACAGCCTCAGCGCTCTCGGGGCCGTGAAGGTCGACAAGCTCGGCGAAGGGCGCTACCGGCTCGGGGTCCGGCTGGAGTGGCCGACGGAGATCACGGAGACGGCGTTCTTCGAGAAGCTGAGGCAGCTCCCCAAGGCCAAGACCCACTCCTTCCTGCGGTGAGGGGCGGTGCATCATGCCTGAACCGGACGTCCATTGGCGTGAGCGAGTGAAGGCTATCGGGGCAGCCCAAGCCCGGTATCTCTGGGTCCTCCTCATCCTCATGCTGTTCTATGCCGCATTGCAGTTGCAGACCGTCTCGCCACCCGGCAAGGCCTCGGCCAGGGTTCCGATTCTCGACCTGGAGATCAGCAGCATCCTGGTTCTCTCTTCTGCTACGGCTGTGTTGTCGTTAGTCGTGCTGGCTCTCGCCGGCAGTATGCGTGCGTTGCGGCGCGCCCGTGAGCAGGGGCTCGGCGAAAGCACCGGCGAGGAATTCGATCTGCACCCCAACGTGATTGACTTGGCGTTCTACGCGCCGCCGGGGTCGGCGGGGCTCTTTGTGCACCTCGCGCGTTCAGTCTACGCGCTTTTCCTTACGATCGGCCTCGCGGAAGGACTGTGGCTGGCGCCCTACATGTCGCACGTCCGACTGCCGGCGTCGTACGTCGTGGCCGTCACGCTGATCGGCACGCTCCTGTTGATTCGCGCCGCGGTGCTCACGGGTCGGATCTGGGAGCGGTGCATGCGGGACTATCTGAACTGATGGTACCTGCGCTCGGCCTGAACGTTCGCGGCCTCGCGCGCCACCTGTAGTACGAACCGAATCCGGACGGTGGCGGCCGACGCCAGGCTCGTTCCCGTGATGGCGGGAGTTCCACCCTGATGCCCTCGGAGACGAACGCAGCCGCGACCTCCGAGGGCAAATCCGCAGCGGTCCAGGTCACCGCCACCCTCCGGCCTGTCTGCACGCCCGCCTGGGCTCTCCGGTAGAGACCCCAGCAATACGCCAGGTTCCGAATCATGGCCACGCTCCGGGCTGACGGGGTTCTCACCTGCGGCCGGCCGTGCAGCCCCGGCTTGCCCGAACGCTGTCCGGCCAGCGCCGCCCGCGCGCGGGCAACTTCATGCCTTACTCCCAGGGCATGGCGTACCACGACGTGAATTCTTGGATCGCGTTGTCGAGGACGCTGTACTCGTCGCCGCGCGCGTTCACGCGTTTGCCGGCCACCTTCGCATCGCGGAAGAGACGATCCACCAGATCGCCCACCTGATCCCCCACCTGCTCCGGATCGGATTCCTCCGCCGCCCGGATGAGTGAAGCGGCCGCCGACCGTCCCGGCGCGTCTTCGCCGAACCTCGCCATCGCGACGTCCACGGCATGACGGAGCATGCCGGCCACGACCACCGAGAGTCGGTGGGTGCGCCCGTCCGGGACAAGAGAGCCCAGCATCTCCAGCCACACCGAGTACGTCTCCCCGCCCACGACGGAGCTGAGCGTCCGTTCCTGGCCAGGTCGCGGACGGGGCCTCGCCCCGGCGGCGGGTGCCCGCTTTCTCGCGGGCGGGCGCGTTCTGGAAGCCACGTGCGTCCTCTCCGAGAAGACGGCGGGCTACGCCCGTCGCCCCTTGTTGGGCGCGCCGCGGTGAGCATGGCGCGTGCTCCGCACGGCCTTCCCGAATGCCAGATCCCAGCGCTTGCCGGGATCATCGAACTTCACCGTCTACCAGCCTTCGCCAGCCCGAGCCGGTGCCGAAGTAGTGCCACTTCGCACTGTCGCTCGCGGCCACGAGCAATCACGCTGCCAGCTCGCAGAACACCGCGTAACCGCCGGGCACCTCTCGCTG
>JACQWA010000175.1 GCA_016209425.1 Candidatus Rokuibacteriota bacterium | reverse complement strand
TCAGTGCCCGCGACCGCGTCGCGGCAGGTCGAAGAGTGGAGAGAGATCGGAGGGCTGGGAGCCGGAGAGGCCGAGGCTATCGTCCTCGCGCGGTCACTCTCCGCCGATTGGGTTCTTACGGATGATGCGGGCGCGCGGATCATCGCCTCACTCCTTGGCTTGGAAGTGCATGGCTCGTTGGGCGTGATCCTGTGGGCTGCGGCTAGTGGTCATCTCGAGCGAGGACAAGCCCTTTCCGTCCTGGAACGTTTAGCCAAGTCGTCGCTCTGGATTTCTCCGGGAATTCTGGACGAGGCACGCCAGGCGCTCGAAAAACTCTTCAAATGATGTCCCTTGCGAAATGAGCAAATTCAACGAGGTCCCTCAGCCGATCATCTGCGACGCCTACGCGGAGCCCACCCACCACTGGGTGATCGAGCGGGGCCGGCCCCCCGAGAAGGTGCCCGGGCGGCGCGAGGCCTGCTACTACTACCGTCCTCCCGAGCGCTCTACCGGAGCGACCCGGGCCGACGACATCGGGACCCGGATCCCCCTCGACCCGGCCAACGAGATCCGGAATCGCCTCGGCGCTTGGCGGCAGGCCGGCTTCCCGGGCGCGACTGCCACGACGTTGGAGCTTCTCCGGTACTGGAACCGGGAAGACCGCGAGCGGAAGCTCTTCTTCTGTCAGCGCGAGGCCGCCGAGACCATCATCTTCCTCACGGAGGCCCGCGCGGACTTCCGCCAGGGGATCGCCATTTCCCGAGACGAGCCGGGGCAGTTCGTCCGCTACGCCTGCAAGATGGCGACGGGCAGCGGGAAGACGGCCGTCATGGGAATGCTCGTAGCCTGGAGCATCGTGAACAAACTCGCCGACCGGACCGACCGCCGCTTCTCCGACGTGGTCCTCGTCCTCTGCCCTAACGTCACGATTCGCGAGCGTCTCCAGGAGCTGGACCCCCACCGGGGCGAGGCCAGCCTCTACCGGATCCGGGACATCGTGCCGCCCCATCTGATGAGCGACCTCCGGAAAGGCCACGTTTTGATCCAAAACTGGCACATCCTGGCGCCGCAGGAGATGAACCAGGTCGGCGGCGTCGGGGCCAGCGTCGTCAAGCGCGGCGAGGAGTCGGATACAGCGCTGATCGCCCGGGTGCTCGGGAAAGAGGTCGGTGGCAAGGGTTACATCCTGGTCCTCAATGACGAGGCCCACCACGCCTACCGCATCCGACGGCTTGACAACACCGACGAGCTCGAAGAGGAGGACGAGCTGGCCGAGGCGGACGAGGAGGCCACGGTCTGGATCGAGGGGCTCGACAAGATCCACCGCGTTCGGGGCATCAACTTCTGCGTGGACCTCTCTGCCACGCCATTCTACCTCCATCGCGCCGGAGCCGACCCGGGCCGGGCCTTCCCATGGATCGTCTCGGACTTCGGCCTCATTGACGCGATCGAAAGCGGCCTGGTGAAGATCCCGCAGCTGCCCGTCCAGGACACAACGGGGCGAGAGATCCCAGCCTACTTCAACGTGTGGAAATGGATCGTGGAGGAGAAGCTCACCGCGGGCGAGAGAGGAGGCCGGAGAGGGCAGGTCAAGCCGGAGGCAGTCCTGCGATGGGCACAGCACCCGATCGCCCAGCTGGCGGGCCTCTGGCGGGAGGAGTGCCTCCGCTGGCAGAGTGAGACGGCCGAGGGCAAGCGGCCGTAAGGCCGCTGAAGAGGGGGGGCGTCGCATAGACCCGGCCATCCCACCGGGGAGGGACGTCCGCTGCATCGTCTCCGTCGCCATGCTGACAGAGGGGTGGGACGCGACAACAGTGACCCACATCGTCGGGCTGAGACCGTTCGAGTCCCAGCTCCTATGCGAGCAGGTCGTCGGGCGGGGGCTCCGGCGCTCCCAGTACCACGACCTCACGGTAGAGGAGGTCGCGAAGGTCTACGGCGTGCCGTTCGAGCTGATCCCCCTCAAGGCCACCCCCAGAGGAGCGCCTGCGCCACCGCCGAAGGTCCATCACGTTTACGCCGTCTCCCCCGAGCGTGACCATCTCGAGATCCGCTTCCCGCGGGCAGAGGGGTACAGCATCAAGATCACCGGACAGGTGCGGGTCGCCTGGGAGCGCGTCCCCGCGTTGGCGCTCGATCCGCTGAACATCCCCGACGAGGTGAAGCTCATCGGCCTTTCGGCGGAGTGGGGAAGTCGCCTTTCACTCATGGGCCCAGGCCGGCCCGACGACGTCACGCTCGACGCGTGGCGTCGGACGAAGCGGATCCAGGAGCTGGAGTTCGAGCTGGCGAGCGCCTTGACGAAGAGATACGCGAAGAGCCCCGCCTGCGAGGTCCCGGCCTACGCCCTGTTCCCCCAGATGCTCGCGATCGTGCGCCAGTTCCTCATGGAAAGGGTCAACACGGCTGGTCGCACCGACCGGAAGGATATCTTCCTGGACCCGTACTTCTCGTGGACACTCCACACGCTGGCGGAGGCAATCGTCCCCGACGAGGCAGATGGCCAGGAAATTCCCCGCTACGAGGCGCACCGGGGAGCGGGGAGCACCCGGGACGTGGACTTCTGGACGTCGAAGCCCGTTCGGGAAGCCCAGCGCTCCCAGCTGAACTATGTGGTGATGGACACCGAGAGGTGGGAGCAGAGTGCTGCCTTTTACCTGGATACGGACCCGCAGGTCATCACGTTCGTGAAGAACTTCAACTTCGGCTTCGCCATACCCTACGTCCACAGTGGGGAAGCCAAGGAATACCTCCCGGATTTCCTGGCTCGGCTCCAGGAGGGCGGCAAGGAAGTGGGAACCCTCATCCTGGAGACCAAGGGCTACGACCCCCTGGCCAGCATCAAAGAGGCGGCGGCACGCCGCTGGGTCTCCGCCGTCAACGCCGAAGGCTCCCATGGTCGATGGGCCTACCGCCTGATCAAGTCCCCAACCGACGCCCCTGAGGCGATGCGCTCGGCGGCCGACGAGCTTGCCCGTCTCACCCCCCCTCACCTTGATCCTCTCCCCCTTGAGGGGGAGAGGGCAGGGTGAGGGAGACTCTCCCACATGGCTACCGAGTTCCTCGACGTCGTCACTGATTGGTTCCGGGAGACGTACGGCGAGCCCACGTATCCCCAGCGCGAGGGGTGGCAAGCGATCTCGGAAGGGCACCACACCCTGATCGTGGCGCCCACCGGCTCGGGGAAGACGCTGGCGGCCTTCCTCTGGGCGCTCGACCACCTCTGGCGTCTCGGGCTCGAGGGCCGGCTCGAAGAGCGTGTCTACCTTGTCTATGTGTCCCCCCTCAAGGCGCTCAACAACGACATCGAGAAGAACCTGAGGATTCCCCTCCAGGGGATCCGAGAGCGCGCTGCGACGGGGGGACCTCCCCTCCCCGAGATCCGGGTGGCCGTCAGGACGGGAGACACGCTGGCCCACGCGCGGCAGGCCATGACCCGGCGGCCGCCCCACGTCCTGATCACGACGCCGGAATCCCTGTACATTCTGTTGACGACGGAGAAGTTCCGCCCGGCGCTCAGAACCGTCCGGTTCGTGATCGTGGACGAAGTCCACGCGCTGGCGGCCTCGAAGCGCGGCGCCCACCTCTCCTTGTCGCTCGAGCGACTCCAGCAGTTGGCCGGAGAGCCGATCCAGCGAATCGGCTGCTCGGCCACGGTGCGTCCGCTGGATGTCACCGCGCACTTCCTGACAGGCGTAGGCCGCCCCTGCCGGGTCGTGGATGCCGGCTTCCAGCGCCGGCTGGACCTCCAAGTCCTGGCGCCGGTCGCCGATTTTCTCACCGCCCAGAGCGACACGGTCTGGGAGACCCTGCTCCAGGAACTCTCGGAGTGGATCCTGGCGCATCGCACCACCCTGATCTTCTGCCCGAGCCGGCGGATGACCGAGCGCCTGGCCCGGAACCTGAACGACCGGCTCCCCGACGGCCAGGTGGCGTCCCATCACGGGAGCCTCTCGCGCCGGACGCGCCTGGAGGCCGAGGAGAAGCTCAAGCGCGGCGACCTCCGGGCTCTGGTCGCGACGTCATCCCTGGAATTGGGCATGGACATTGGTTCCATCGACCTCGTGGTCCAGCTCCAGTCGCCCCGCAACATCGCCGCGGCGCTTCAGCGCGTGGGCCGGTCGGGCCACCTCCTGAGCCGCGTCGCCAGGGGGCGGATCGTCGTGACCAAGGGCGAGGAGCTCATCGAGGCGGCGGCCGTGGCTCGGGCCATTCGTGAAGGAGAACTCGATCAGCTGAGGATCCCGCAGCAACCGCTCGACGTGCTCGCCCAACAGATCGTCGCCGCGGTCGCCGCCGAGCCATGGCAGACAGACGACCTGTTCCGCCTCGTCAAGCGCTCGGCCTGCTACGAACAGCTCGGGCGCGACGATTTCGATGCGGTGGTGCGGAGCCTGGCGACCCCGCTCCCGGCCGAAGTCAAGGGCGCCGCCCCGCGCATCCTGTGGGATCAGGCCAACGGCCGGCTTCACGCGCGGCGGGGGAGCCGGCTCCTCGCCCTCACCTCGGGCGGAACCATCGCCGACGCGGGGCTCTACGACGTGTTCGTCCGCGACACGGACCTCAAGGTGGGAACACTGGACGAGGAGTTCGTCTCCGAGAGCCTCCCCGGCGACGTGTTTCTCCTGGGCTCGCACGCTTGGCGGCTCGTCAGGCTTCAGGCCGACCGCGTCCTCGTCGAGGACGCCGCGGGGATGTCGCCCACGGTCCCGTTCTGGCGGGGGGAGCATCCGTCGCGAAGTTGGGAGCTGGGGCGGCTCGTCGGCAGGCTCCGGCGAGAGGCAACGGAGCGTCTGGACGATGCTGACTTCGAGGAATGGATCGCCAGGGAATGCGGATGCGAGCCGCGCGCGGCGCGAGCGCTCAGGGCGTGGCTCGCCAAGGGGCGCGAGATCCTGGGGGGAGTCCCGGACGACCGCACGCTGGCCGTGGAGTCGTTCCCTGACGAGCTGGGAGGCCGGCAGCTCGTCCTCCATTCGATCTTCGGCATGCGCGTCAACGGCGCCTGGGGGCTGGCGTTGAAGGAGACGCTCCGCCGACGCTTCGGCCTTCAACCCGAGGTGAGCCACGTGGACGACGGGATCCTCCTGGCCTTCGCGCCGGGGCAGACGCCGCCGCCCGCCGAGCGCATCCCGCACCTCGTGACCCCTGAGGGGCTCGACGGCCTGCTGGCCCGCGCCTTGATTGGCTCGCCCCTCTTCACCACCCGCTTCCGCCATGTGGCCGTCCGGGCGCTGTTCGTCCCCCGGATGATCCGGGGAAGCCGCACCCCTGCCTGGCTCCAGCGGCTCAAGGCCGACGCTCTTCTCGAAGCCGTGGGGGGACAGCCGGACTTCCCGCTGGTGGCGGAGACGATCAGGGAGTGCTGCCACGACGCGCTGGACGTCGAGCGCCTGGACACACTCCTGGGGGAGATCCGGGCGGGCGCCATCGGCGTGAGGAGCGCCGAAACCGTCCTCCCTTCCCCGTTCACCTACCCGCTCCTGCTGGCGTGGGACTGGTCGTATCTCGATGCGGGGCACGCCGAGGAGCGGAGGAGCGACGCCGTCTCGATGCTCAAGGCGGTTCCCGGAGCTGCCGGCCCCCTCGACGCGCAGGTCATGAAGGCCCTGGAGGCCGAGCTCCAGTCCACAGCGGGTGGACGCCGGGCGCGGGACGCCAACGAACTGGCGGCCTTGCTCGAGGACCTGGGGGACCTGGACGCCGACGAGGTCGCGCTGCGCGTCGAGGGCGACTCGACGGCCCTCCTCGAAGAACTGCGTCGCGACCACCGGGCGGCCCAGATCCATCTGGGAAACGGCCGCCGCCCCTGGATCAGCGCCCCGGAGGAAGACCTCTACGCCGGCAAAGCCCTGGACACCATCGTCCTCCGTTTCCTCCGCCGAAGAGGCCCCGTGCCCCTGGAGGCGCTCGCCACGCGATATAGCTGCGCCCCCCAAGAGCTGACACCGATCTTGGAGATGCTCGAGGGGCGCGGGATCATCCGGAGCGGGACGTTCCTCCCAGACCTCGCCGCTCCCCAGTACGTCCACACCGCCGTCCTCCAGGAGGTCCAGCGTCGACAGATCCGGGCGCGTCGCCGTTTCCAGCCGCAGGTGTCCGCCGAAGAGTTCGCGGCCTTCCTGCTTCGCTGGCAGCACGTTCACCCCGACCACCGCGTCGTCGGTCCCGACGGGCTCCTCAAGGTCATCGAGCCGCTCCAGGGCGAGGACTCCCCGGTGGCCTTCTGGGAGCAGGAGGTCTTTCCCGCCCGCCTCGAGGCCTACGACCCGGCGTGGCTCGATCAGCTCGGGCTCACCGGCCAGCTCGTGTGGCTCCCGTTCGAGCACGGCCACCCGGGGCGTCTCGGCTTCGCGCTGAGGGAGAATCTCCCGTGGTTGATCTCTCCCCATGCCAGCGAGCCCCCCCTCAACGACAGGGCCAAGGCCGTGCTCAGACAGCTCCAGCTGCGCGGGGCATTGTTCGTCATGGATTTCACGAAAAGCACGGGACTCGAGTCGTACGAAGTCGTCGAGGCGCTCTGGGAGCTTCTCTGGAAGGGGTTGGTGACCACCGACACGTTCCAGACCGTCCGCCTCGCCGCCGGCGCGGCGAAGTCCCAATGGGCAAGCCAGGTGCCGGTCACCCGGCGCCCCTCCCGCAAGGAGGCGCGACGACGGGTGCGGGAACGGCTCAGCCGTCCCGCGCCGCTCCTCGGCCGCTGGAGTGCCCTGGCCGTGGATGAGCCGGCCGCTCCCGACGAGCGGGAGGAAGCCTGGGGCCGCCATCTCCTCACCCGTTACGGCGTCGTGAGCCGCGAGCTCGCACGGGGGACGGAGTGGGCCACGCTGCGACGGACCCTCATCAGGCTGGAGTATGCGGGCGAAGTGCTCCGGGGCTACTTCGTCCGGGGCCTCTCGGGGGAGCAGTATGCCCTGGAGGAAGCCCTCGAAGAGTTACAGGCGGGAATCCAACGACGCGAGCCCCCGCTCCTCCTGAACAGCTGCGACCCGGCGAACCTGTGGGGGCACGCGCTCCCGCTGTCGCGCCGCGACGGATCCAAGCCGCCGGTGACCCGGATCCCTTCCACCCTCCTCCTGGTAAGAGGCGGCAGCCCGCGCCTCCTGGTCGAGGGGTACGGGAGGGATCTCACGCCGCTGGCCGGGTTCGAGATCGGAGAGCTGCCCGAGCTGATTCGGGTGCTCCAGGATGTTTTGAAGCGCCCGCCCGCCCTGCGCCCGGTGAAGCGGATCGACGTCCATACCTGGGACGGTGCGCCCGTTCGGGGAAGCGAGGCAGCGGGGCCCCTCCTCAAGGCAGGATTCTACCCGGACGGTCCGCGCCTCATCTGGGACGGCTATCCCGGACCACGACCGAGAGGGTGATGGCGCGCATCAGGACGAAGCGCATCTACGAGCCGGGGGAACCGGGCGACGGAACCCGAATCCTCCTCATGCGCCTTTGGCCCCGGGGAATCAAGAAGAGTCACGTGGACGGCTGGCTCAAAGAGCTCGGGGCCGAACTGCCCCTCATCAAGGCCTGGAAGGCCGGCAAGCTCTCCTGGCCCGAGTTCGGGCGCCGCTACCTGGCCGGGCTCAAGAAGCCTGCCGCCCAGGCCCAGCTCCGAGACCTCAAGGCGCGGGCCCGGAAAGGGCGCGTGACCCTCCTCTGCGCCTGCCCCGACGAAGCCCGCTGCCACCGCGGCCTCCTGAAGCGCCTGCTCAGCTAGGGATCGGAGGGGGCCTGGACGGCCCCCTCCGAGGCCTCCCCCACGAACAGGGTTGCGCCGGCCGGGAACCCGCGCCGAAGGCGTGGGTGGGCGCTCGACCGAGGTAAGTCCGACAGGCTCCTGGCCTAGGCCCTTGGTCGCCGTTCTCCGATCGACCGTGTAACCGGCGGGGGCCGGTGCCCGTCTGTGAGAGGTGAGCGCTCCTTCGGGAGCCGAAAGGAGGATCCTATGACACGCACGAGCAAACGGAACGTGGCAATTGTTACCCTTACCCTTGCCGGGCTCCTGGTGAGCGGGGTGGTGATGGCCAGGGCGCATATGCCAAGGCCCGGTGGCCACTTCTGGGGCATCCTCTCGCGCCTCGACCTCACCGATGCGCAGAAGGAGCAGGTCAAGGCGATCCTGAAGGAGGAGCAGCCCCGGCTCGAGCCCCTCGCAGACGAGG
>JACQWA010000174.1 GCA_016209425.1 Candidatus Rokuibacteriota bacterium | reverse complement strand
GTGGACAAGAGCCCTGACCGGCGAGGAGTCTCCGAAGGCAGGCGGGGCGTCGAGGCGCTACGGCGAGCGATTGCGAACGCCGGCGCTCATCAGGTCGCTCGCCAAGAGCGAGGCCAGAAACACCCGCGTCCGCCCCGCCCGGGCTGCCGGCTTGAGATTCCGGCTGAAAAACACGCTGCTCAGGGCAAAGGCCACGGCCAGCGTGAGCAGAAAGGCTTCGATGGCCGTCGGCTCGTGCTTGAAGCAATGGTCCAGATGCCAGTGCTGGACCAGTTCGTTGAATCCCCGGTTCTCGATATCCCACCGGGCATGCCCCCACCGGACGATCGTCGCGGCCGCCACGCGCTCGGGGGGCAGGGTCGTGACCCAGGCCCACTCCTGCTCCTGTGTCTCCTGGGTCCAGTGCCCGGCCACCCGGCGGCGCCGGGGGACCGTCTCCACCGAGCGGATCACCCGCACGGGCCGCTCCACCCCCGTGAAGGTCCGCAGCTCGGGGATGTCCCAGATCAGCAGCGACCGCTGCGGCCCCACGATCCGCTCGGGCGCCGTCAGCGCCAACAGCCCGTGGGCATCTTGGAAGAGATGGCGGGCCTCCTGCTTGAGCACGACCACCACCTCCTTGCCGGCCGCGAGCGCCTGATTGACGATGGGCGCCTCCAGATACAGGGCGTCCAGCGTCAGGACCTGAAAGAAGCGGGGAAAGTTCTGCACCACCCGCGCTAGCAGCCGCCGCGCCGTCGTCACTTCCCCTTCCGCCGGTCCCTGCGGTTCCAGATCCAGGATCAGCGGAGGCGTGGCCTCCACGAGTTGGCAGACCACCATCCGGTGGTAGTACTCCGTGACCGGCCCCTGGGCCGTCGGCACCTCGCGGGTCAGACACCCCGCGCAATGGCGGCTCCGGCTGGTCCAGAGCTCGTGGCCATCGAGCGCGGCGACCCAGAACGGCTCCAGCCCCTGCCGCCGGAGCGCCTTGTTGCGTTTGATGCGGTGATGAATCTGGGCCAGCAGCGCCCGCACCCCCGCCAGGTCCACCCGCGCGAGCGTATAGCCGATCGTGTCCGCACTGGGCGGCGTGGTGCCCAGCCAGGTCGCCCAGCGCCGCGAGGTGCGCACCGCCTGCTCCAACGCGTTGAGGCTCCGCAGACGGAGCAGGTAGAGCCCCAGCACACACAGCCAGACGGCCTGCGTGGGAATGCGCGGGGTGCGGCGGTGATCCGTCAGGGCCCCGAGGCGCCGGCGGAACTGAAAGACTTTCTCCAGGTAGCGCTCAAACCGAGCGAACACGCCCCCCTAGCCCTGCCGCCGTTTGAGCCGCTCCCAGTAGAGGTCAGAGAGCTCGTAGAGGAGCTGGCGGATCTGTGCGTACCGCTCGGTCCACTGGCGGACCCGCCCCAGCCAGGCGTCCGGCACGTAGAGCATGCGCCCCTTGCCCCCCTGGCTCTGGGAGAGATACCAGGAGACATGCCGCTGCCCCCGCGTGCACCGACAGCCCGGCTTGCCACAGGTCCGGGCCATCCGGACGAGGTTGGCCCGGAGCAGGCCCGGACGGGCAAGGAGCTGGCGGACCTTGGAGAGCCGCTGCCGCTCCGCGGCTGGCTGGCCGCCCCGGTGGGGAGGGATCATGCCTGGTATTTATAATACATATCAGATTCCTGTCAAGAAAAATCGTCCCGGTCCAGTGCGAAAATGCTCTCCCGGGGCCACGGGAGCTAAACCCCTGGAGTGATAAGAGGATTTCGTCTCACGGAAAGTTATTTGCGGAATTGCTGTGGCACGCCTGGCACGCCGGGCGGCCCCGCAGTATAGTGACCGACGATGACCACCAAGGCCGTCGGCGCGCGCCCACGGGCCGCGCGACGGCTCATTCCTTGAGGCGGGGGTCAAGGGCGTCCCGGAGGCCGTCGCCCAGCAAGTTGAAGCACAGGACCACCACGAAGATGGCCAGGCTTGGGAAGGTCGCGATGTGGGGGAATTGCGCGATGAATCCCCGCCCCTCGGCGGCCATCGCGCCCCACTCCGGCATCGGGGGACGCGCGCCGAGGCCCAGGAAGCTCAGGATCGCCGCCGCGAGGATGGCGGTGGCCAGGGACAGGGTTCCCAGGATGACCAGCGGGGAAAAACAGTTGGGCAGGACGTAGCGAAGGATGATCCGCGGGTTGCTCGCCCCCAGGGCCCGCGCCGCCTCCACGTAGTCGTGCTCGCGGATGGAAAGCACAGAGCTCCGGGTCAGCCGGGTGAAGGCAGGGACCGCCCCGATTCCGACGGCGATCATGGCGTTGAAGATGCCGGGGCCGAGCGCCGCCACGATGGCGATGGCGAGGAGGATCTGCGGGAACGAGAGGAGAACATCCATGAGGGCCGTAATAGGATAGTCCAGTCTCCGGTAGAACCCCGCAAGGAGTCCCAGCGTTGTCCCCACCCCGAGCCCGATTCCCACCGAGATGAGCCCGACGGTGAGGGAGATGCGGGTCCCGTGCACGATCCGACTCAAGATGTCGCGCCCGAACTGGTCCGTCCCCAGGAGGTGTTTCGCGGTCGGGCCCTGGAGCCGCTCCCGCATGTTCACCTTGATGGGGTCGTACGGAGCGATCGCGGGCGCGAAGAGGGCCATCAGCACGAGGGCGAGGGTGCACCACCCCCCCACCATGGCGGCCCGGTCCCGGATGAGCCGCCGCCAGGCGTCGCTCCCGCGCCCCCCGGCAGATACGGAGCCGTCGCGCCGGTCCATCCCGGCACTACGTGTACTTGATCCGCGGATCGAGGACCGCGTACACGAGATCAACCAGGAGGTTGATCGTGACGAACGTCACCGCCGCCACCAGGATCGTCCCCTGGACCACGGGGAAGTCTCGTGTGAGGATGGCCGTAACCGCCAGTCGCCCGAGCCCCGGCCAGCTGAAAATCGTTTCGGTCACCACGGCGCCGCCAAGAAGCCCGGCGAACTGGAGCCCGACAATGGTGACCACCGGGAGAAGGGCGTTCTTGAGCGCGTGCTTGGCCACGACCAGCCGCTCGGCCAAACCCTTGGCCCGGGCGGTCCGGACGTAGTCCTGGCCCAAGGCCTCAAGGACGCTCGATCGGGTGAGCCTGGCGAGCGCCGGGATCTGGATCCCTCCGAGGGTCAGGGCGGGCAGGATGAGGTGGCGCAGGCCATCGGCACTCCATATGGGCCCCCCACGCCCGGAGATCGGGAACCAGCCGAGCTGGAACGCGAAGAGCCAAATGGCCATGAGCCCGATCCAGAAGATCGGGAGGGAAAGCCCCAGCAACGCCGTGACCATGGAGAGCTTGTCGAAGATCGACTGGCGCTTGACCGCCGCCACCACCCCGATGGGGATCGCCACCAGGAGCGACCAGATACGGGCGGCGATCACCAGCTCGAACGTGTTGAGGAAGGCGGTGGCGACCTCCTCGCTCACCGACCGCCGCGTCAAGATCGACCGGCCCAGGTCCCCTCGAAGCGCGTTGGAAATGTATCGCCAGTATTGGACCAGGACGGGCTGGTCCAGGCCCAGGTGGGTCCGGATGTTCGCGACGACGTCCGGCGGCGCGGTGGGCCCGGCGACGATCATGGCCGGATCTCCCGGCGCTAGATGGAGAATCAGAAAAACCAGGACCGAGGTCCCCAGGATGGTGGGAACGGTCAAGAGTACGCGCCGCAGGACGTAGACCCCCACGTTCCCTCGATGACGACGGCGTCAACGGGAAGGCCGGGGAGATCCTCACCCGGCCTTCCGCGCTGACCCTGGGCGGCCCGGGGCTATCGACTCACCGCCACGTCGAGAAGCTTATGATACCCGACGTCGTAGACGGCATGGGGGCGCAGGTCACTCACCTTGGCGCTCATGACCATGGCCCGGCCGGGATGCCAGAGGGGAACCCAGACGGCGCTCTCCACGACGCGCTTCTGGATCTCCGTGTAGATCTCCAGC
>JACQWA010000178.1 GCA_016209425.1 Candidatus Rokuibacteriota bacterium | reverse complement strand
GCTGACCTCCACGTTCGTTGTGTGCCCTGAGCACAGGGCGGCTCTGGCCTTTCCAGGCTAACCCGCGAAGAGCGCTGGGGGTCAGCCTTTCGACGCGGAAGTCATACTGTCTAGAAGGACAGGGACGAATCGGCACCACGATGAGGCTGAGAAAGGCGACGCTGGGATCGAGGGCCAAGTTCACCCATCTCCAGGGTCAGTACTTGGCCTTCATTGAGGCGTACACAACGCTTAACGGCGTGGCGCCAGCCGAGGCCGACATGCAGCGCTTCTTTCGAGTCACACCGCCGGCGGTTCACCGCATGGTCCTGGCACTCGAGCAACTCGGCTTCCTCACGCGGGTGCCAGGCCAGGGCAGGAGCATCAGGCTGCGTCTGCCTCGAGACGAGATCCGGAAGCTCGAGCGGCGGGAGACAGATGAAGTGGGCGCGGACGACGCTGTGGAGGACGCCGCGCTCCGCGCTTCTTCGGGAGGCCCCGGTCGGCCTTCTGCTAAATGTCGTGCAAATGTCAAGGTGGCGGAGACCTCCCAAGGGCGGTAGAGCGCGACCCCGAGTCGTCGGAGGGGCGGCAGAAGCCGCCCTTTCTTTTTTCACTTGAGCCCGCCTGATTGGCCGCGCTTGCCTCGGGGCCGGCGGAGGGCTACGATGAGAAGGCATGGGACGACCGGTAAGGGTCGCGGCGGCCCAGATGGCGCCCGTCTTTCTGGACCGGGACGCGACGACGCCCTGGTGGCCGAGGTCGAGCAGATCCTCTGCGGCGACCTGGACTTCGACGCCATCGCCGACATGAAGATGATCGTGGACTCGGCCGGTCACTTCGCGCGCCCCGACGTGGCGCGCCTGCTGCTGCGCCAAGCCCCTCAGGCGCCCATCAAGACCTCATGAGCTTTCTGAGCCACGTCGAATGCTCGGTTTGCGGCCATTGCCACGACCCCAAGCAGCTCCTGACGGTCTGCGAAAAGTGCGGCCAGATGCTGGTCGCGCGCTATCGCCTGGACCGCGTGGCTGCCGCGCTGACCAAGGAAGATCTCCAGCGCCGCCCGCCGGGCATGTTTCGGTTCAGGGAGCTCACGCCGCTTGACGACGCTGAGCAGCCCGTGACGCTCGGCGAGGGAGGGACTTCCCTCCTGCGGCTGACGCGGCTGGGGAACCACCTCGGGCTCCCGCATCTCCTGGCCAAGGACGAGGGGCAGAATCCCACCGGCACATTCAAGGCGCGCGGGCTCGGGATGGCGGTGACGCGTGCGCGGACGCTCGGGGCGAAGGGGCTCATGATCCCGTCGGCGGGGAACGCCGGCGGAGCTGCCGCGGCATACGGCGCCCGCGCAGGCCTCCCCGTGGCGGTGGTGGTGCCGCGCGACACGCCTGAGGCGGCCGTGGCCGAGGCGCTCCTGGCTGGCGCCCACGTCTTCACGATCGAAGGGTCCATCGCCACGGCGGGTAAGGTCGTCTCGAACGTTGCCCCGCAGCTCGGCTGGTTCGATCTCTCGACGCTGAAGGAGCCCTATCGCCTCGAGGGAAAGAAGACGATGGGCCTCGAGCTGGCCGAGCAACTCGGCTGGTCGGCTCCCGACCTGCTCCTCTATCCGACCGGGGGAGGGACGGGGCTGGTTGGGATCTGGAAGGCGTACCAGGAGCTGGCGGTCCTCGGCTGGGTGAAGGACCGGCCTCCAAAGTTCGTCGCCGTCCAGGCCGAGGGATGCGCCCCGGTCGTGAAGGCCTGGGTCGAGAAATCTCCCGTTACCACGCCGTGGGAGAACCCCGTGACCCGGGCGGCCGGGCTCCGCGTCCCGTCGCCCTTCGCCGGCCGCCAGATGCTTCAAGTGCTGCGTGAGACCGATGGTGACGCGCTGGCGGTGTCGGAGGCTGAGATCGTCGAGGCCCAAAAGATCCTGGCCCGCCTGGAGGGCATCTGGACCGCCCCTGAGGCCGCGGCCACGCTGGCCGCCCTGATCCGCCTCAGAGATCAGGGGGGCCTGGACCGGCGGGGGAGAATCGTCTTGCTCCTGACGGGCGCGGGGATCAAGAACGCCCCGCCGCCCCTTCCGCCGCCCGTGGACCTCACCGGCCCGGCGGCGACGCTCCTCGAGCGAGTCCGCTCGGCGCTCGGACTGTAACCCGCGTTTTGTGCTAGAGTTTTCCCCACCGAGACCCTGAGGAGGCACCGATGGTCATCGAGATTGGGAAGATCCGCAACGTGGGCTTCGTCGGTCACGGCGGGGTCGGGAAGACCTCTTTGGTGGAGGCGCTCTTGTTTTCCGCCGGGGCGACGACCCGCCTCGGAAGGGTGGACGATGGCTCCACGATCACCGACTTCGATCCTGACGAGGTCAAGCGAAAGATCTCCCTCAACACCTCCGTGGCCTACTGCGACTGGAAGGGGCACCGGCTGAACCTCGTGGACGCGCCCGGCTACGGCGACTTCATCTCCGACGCGCGGGCGGGTCTCCGGGTGGTGGAGGCGGCGGTGGTCGTCGTGGACGCGGTGGCCGGCGTCCAGGTCCAGACCGAGAAGGTCTGGAAGTTCGCCAACGAGTACGACCTGCCTCGCGTCGTTGTCGTGAACCGGATGGATCGGGAGCGGGCTGACTTCTGGCGAACTTTGGAGTCCTTGACGAAGCGTCTCAAAGCCAGGCCGGTGCCGCTGCAGATCCCGGTGGGGGCCGAGTCGGGCTTCAAGGGGGTCGTGGACCTGATCAAGATGAAAGCCATCCTCTACGCGGATGGCAAGCCTCAGGAGACGGAGATTCCGAGTGACCTGGCAGACCAAGCAAAAGAGTACCGCGACAAGCTGAGCGAGTCGGCGGCCGAGAGCGATGACGAGCTCCTCGCGAAGTACCTGGAGGAAGGCTCCATCGGTGAGGCCGAAATGCTCAAGGCGCTCCGCGCGGCGGTCGCTGCGGGCAAGGTCATCCCGGTCCTCGCCGCCGCGGCCACGAAGAGCATCGGCAGCCACCCGCTCCTCGACCTGGTCATCGAGTCCTTCCCCTCTCCGGCTGACCGGGGCGAGGTGGAGGGGATCGAGCTGAAGTCCAAGGCTGCCGGTCGGCGTCCCCCGGATTCAAGGGCCCCGATGGCCGCCCTGGTCTTCAAGACCGTGAGCGATCCCCACGTCGGCAAGCTCTCCATCTTCCGCGTGTATTCCGGCACGCTGAAGTCTGACTCCCAGGCCTATAACGCCTCCAAAGAAGTCCGCGAGAGGCTGGGGCAGGTGGCCTGGCTTATGGGAAAGACGCAGAAGGCGGTAGAGGCGTTGGGGCCCGGGGAGATCGGCGTGGTCGCCAAGCTGAAGGAGACGCTGACAGGGGACACGTTGACCGACGAGGCGAATCCTATCCTCCTGCCGCGCATCGTCTTCCCCGAGCCCGCCATCTCCTACGCGATCCAGCCCAAGACGCGCGGCGACGAGGAGAAGATCTCGAATGCGCTGGCGCGGATGTCGGAGGAAGACCCCACGATCCGGCATCACTACGATCCCGAAACCAAGCAGATGCTGGTCTCCGGCGTGGGGCAGCTTCACGTGGAAGTGGTCGTGGAGCGAATGAAGCGCAAGTACAACATGGACGTGAACTTGCTCCCGCCGCGGATCCCGTACAAGGAAACCGTCAAGGGGCGGGCCGAGGTGCAGGGGAAGTACAAGAAGCAGACCGGTGGCCGCGGCCAGTACGGCGATGCCTGGCTCAAGCTGGAGCCGCTCCAGCGGGGGGCGGGCTTCGAGTTCGTGGACGACATCTTCGGGGGCGCCGTGCCGCGCAACTACATCCCCTCCGTCGAGAAGGGCGTGCGCGACGCCATGAAGCGCGGCGTGATCTCCGGCTACCCGGTGGTGGACGTGCGCGTGACCCTGTACGACGGGTCCTACCACGAGGTGGACTCCTCGGACATGGCCTTCCAGATCGCCGGCTCCCTGGCGTTCCAGAAGGGCGTCCAGGAGGCGCACCCGGTCCTCCTCGAGCCGATCATGAACGTGGAGGTCACGCTCCCGACGGACCAGACCGGGGACGTGATCGGCGACCTCAACGGGCGGCGCGGGCGCATCGTCGGCATGGAGCCCGCGGGGGAGACCGCGTCGGTGAAGGCCCAGGTCCCGATGGCGGAGATGCTCAACTTCGAGCCCGCCCTCCGCTCCATGACCGGCGGCCGCGGCGCCTACTCCATGGAGTTCTCTCACTACGAGGAGGTGCCCGGCTTCCTGGCGGAGAAGGTCATCGCCGCCGCCAAGGCCGAGAAGGAAAAGGCCGAGAAGCACTGAGCGGGGGGGCGGGCCGGCGCTTGCTCATCGTCAACCGCTTCCCGCAAGCCTTGGCCTGAGTGTTGACATCATGATGTCATAGCGCTATGATGTCAGCATGAGCCTGCCCAAGCGAGCCACCGTCTATTTCGACCCGGAAATCCATCGGGCCCTGCGGCTCAGGGCGGCGACCACGGAGCGTTCTATCTCTGACATGGTGAACGAGGCTGTCAAACGAAGCCTTGCCGAAGACGCCGAAGACCTGGCAGCCTTTGAAAAACGCGCGCATGAGCGGGATTTGGACTTCGAGGACGTAGTCAAGGCGCTCAGGCGGCGTGGGAAGATATAGGGTTTTCATCAAGACATCGGCGGCCAAGGAAATCGAGGCCGTTGATCAGAAGAAGGATCGCCAACGTATCGTCGCCAAGATCCAGTCCCTGACCGAGAACCCACGGCCTCCCGGTTGTGAGAAGCTCTCAGGTCATGAAGACAAGTACCGCGTCCGGGAAGGGCCTTACCGCATCGTTTACTCCATCGAGGACAAGAAGCTGGAGGTGCGTGTCGTCAAGGTGGGGCACCGGAAAGAGGTGTACCGATAAGCGCGGGCGCCCTCCCCGGCGCAGGTCTCGCCCCTCCTGGAGGTGGGGCTAGATTCCGGCGACGGTCCGGCGCGTGGCGAGGACGACGATCTCGCTCTCCACCCCGGTGATCCCGGGGATCTTCCCCGCGATCTCCTCCACGGCCTTTTTGAGTTCCTCCCGCTCGACCATCCCGCCGATCGAAAGCCGGCCATTCTTGCAGCCGAGAGAGAGGTGGAGCGGCCGCGTGGTCGGGTGGGCGAGCAGCGCGGCCTTCGCGTGGGCGGTGAGGCCGAGGTCCTTGAGTTCCGCGCGCGACTCGGGCGTGGGCTGAACCCGCTCATTCTGGAGCGCGTGGTGGAGGAGCCGGGCTCCCTCCTTGGCGTCCAGGCGCTCCGTGTTGAGGACGAGATCGTAGAGGAGGGGATCGTCCCAGTCCACGTTGTAGAGGAACTTGACGTTGGCGGCGCGCTCGCGGTCATTCTGCCTCACGCGGTGAACGGCGGCCTCTGAGGACACCTCCTGCTGGTGCTCGACGCGGTAGGCCCGCACGCGCTCGGGGGCCGTGATCCGCACGCGAAGCGCGTGGCGGACTTTCCTCAAGAAAATCGTGGCGCCGCGGCCGGAGAGGATCACGTTGTCCCGGGCGGCCATTTCGAAGATGATGGCCTCCACATAGGTGAGGTAGCGGCGTTTGGTGTCGGTGAAGCGATCCCAGAGGCTCGGCTTCTCCTCGGTCACGTGCTCGAGTTCCAGCACGCCTTCGCCGAACCGCTGGGCGGCCTGCGCGATGATCTCCCGGTCCGCGAACTCCCAGGAGAGGGTCCGGGCCAGCTCGCGCCCGATCTCGTCACCCAGGCTGCCGAGGGTCTGAGAAATGGCTACGATACTCATGGCCGACCTCCCGCCGGCTCCTGGCCGGCATCGCGGCGCGGCGCCGAACGACCGCGGCCGCTACTTGGTCCACCCCATCTGGTGCCGGATCGAAGGGCGGGTGGCAGTCGGAATGTACAGCTAGGGTCGGATCACCAGGTGAGGGTGCCGCCGCCAGAAATATCCGCCCATCGCCGCGGCGGCCAGCAGGTTGCCGAGCAGGATCTGCTGCCAGGCAATGGCGCGAAGGATCGCCTCCGCGAACAACATGGCGACCACGAGAAACCCGAACTCGAATACGACGAATAGCAGGAGGATCCCGAACCCGAGGTCCGGCTTCCGCTCCGCGGCTCGAAGGAGGAGCGATGCGGCGCCACCAAGCACGCAGAAGACAAGCCAGTGCACCCACGTGTAGACCAGGACCATCTCGAAGGAGACCGAGACGTTTTCCGGCGAGAGGAGTCCCCCTCCCGGTCGGAAGAGCACCGTGCCCAGGACGGACGGGGTATACAGCGGCTGGCCTTTGATCGTGTCCATGATCAGGAACCAGACGGCAATGATC
>JACQWA010000171.1 GCA_016209425.1 Candidatus Rokuibacteriota bacterium | reverse complement strand
GTACTGGCTTCAGACCGAGGCGCCTCGACCAGGCGGCGCAGCAGGGTTCCCCGAGCTGAGGCTCCGTCCGGACGTGATGGGGAGCGCGGACGGCCTGTCCAAGCACCCCTACATCCGCGAATCCCGGCGGGACAAGGCGCTCAAGACCGTCGTCGAGCAGGAGGTCTCGGCAGATTATCAGGCCGGCCCCCGGGCCGCTAACTTCCCGGACTCGGTCGGGGTCGGGTGGTATCCGATCGACATCCACCGGGCGGGGGAGGAGGATGTGGGCGTCAGCTGCCGGACCAAGCCGTTCCAGATCCCGCTCGGCGCGCTGATCCCGCTCCGGCTCGTGAACCTGCTCGCGGCGGCCAAGAACATCGGCACCACGCACATCACGAACGGCTGCTACCGGCTGCACCCGGTCGAGTGGAATATCGGCGAGGCCGCGGGGAGCTTGGCGGCGTTCGCGCTGGAGACGGGCCGCTCGCCGCGGGCGATCTACGGGGATCCGACCCTCGTGAGGGCCTTTCAGCGCCGCCTCCTAGACGAAGGAGTCCCACTGTACTGGCTCGTTGATGTGCCCCTTTCCCACGGGGCGTTTGCCGCCGTCCAGCGCCTGGCGATGGCCGGCGTCGTGGAAGGCGCGAACGGCACGCTCGAGTTTCGCCCCGATGCCCCGGCGTTGCCGAGCGACCGCGCCCGCTGGGTGGAGCGCGCGCTGGGGCGCGGGACCCCTGATCCGGCCGGCGGGCAGGCGATGACTCGGGCAGAGTGCGCGATGACGGTGGACACGGTCGCGATCGGGAAGAAAGGAGCATGAACATGGGACCCAAGTTGCCGACCCTCTACACGCACGTCATGGGGAGCCACGGCTTCCCCGGGTGGTTCTGGACCGCGCTCGACAAGATCAAGGCCGGCGAGTACGGCGCGACCGACGTCCGGGAGACCTACGACGACGCCACCCAGCTCGCGATCCGGGACCAGGAGCGGGCCGGCGTGGACGTGATCTGCGACGGGGAGATGCGCCGCTTCTTCTTCGTTCAGACCTTCTACGGCCGGATGGTCGGCCTCGAGCCCATGGAGCCGCTCCGGAAGACCGGGCTCTACGCCTACGACAGCCCCCCGCGCTACCGCCCCACCGAGCGGATCAAGGTGCCGGAGGGCCTCGGCGTGGTGGACGAGTTCAAGTATCTCAAGACCCAGACCGACAAGCCCGTGAAGGCCACCATCCCGGGACCCGTGACGCTGTCGATCCACATCCAGCTCCGACCCGGCGACGTCTACCATAACGACCGCCTGGCCCTCTGCTGGGATCTGGCACCGGCGGTGAACCGGGAACTCCGGGCGCTCGTCGAGGCGGGGGCCGACTACGTCCAGATCGATGAGCCGTCGGCGGCCATCGTGCCCGGCCAGGCCGTGGACTACGTCAAGCTCTTCAACGCGTGCGTTGAGGGCGTGAAGGCGAAGGTGGCCTACCACATCTGCTTCGGCAACCTCCTGTCGCGCCCGCGCGGCAAGCGGAGCTACCGCCCGCTGTTTCCGGCGTTGCTGGACGCCAGGTGCGATCAGTTCGTCTTCGAGTACGCGAACCGCGAGATGGCCGAGATCGAGCTGTGGAAGGAGATCGGGGTGGATCGCGAGGTCGCCTGCGGGGTGGTGGACGTCAAATCCTTCTACATGGAGACGCCTGAGGATGTGGCCGAACGCCTCAGGCTGTGCGCGAGGTATATTCCCGTCGAGAAACTCTCCGCCATCCCCGACTGCGGATTCTTCCCGGTCCCTCGCTGGCTCGCGGCGGAGAAGCTCAAGCGCCTCGTGACCGGGACGCGGCTCGCCCGGAAGGAGCTCGGGGTCGGATGAGCCGACCATGAACATCGTCGGGAACCGGACACTCAAGTCGGCCCTCGAGGACAAGGCCCGTCGCGTTCCGGCGAAGACCCTTGTCCTCTTCGAGGACCGAGGGGGAAGCGTCGAGCGCTACACCTACGAGGCCTTCGATCGGCGGGTGAACCAGCTTGCCCGCGCCCTGCTGAAGCTGGGCCTCGCCAAGGGCGACACCTTCAACCTCCATCTCCGGAACTCCCCGGAGTTTCTCTTCGGCTGGTTCGCGGCGGCCAAGACGGGCACCGTCATGGTGCCGACCCACCCCGACTCGACCCCCGACGAGATGGAATACATCCTGAACCACTCCGAGGCGAAGGTCGCGTTCGTCCAGGGCTCCTCGGCCGCCTCCGTCCTGGCGTGCCGCGCCCGCTGCCCGCGCCTCCAGGAGGTCGTCGTGGCGCGTGAGGGCCCGGTGGAGGGCGCCCGTCCCCTCGGCGAGCTCGTCGAGCGGCAGCCTCCCGAGCCCCCCGAGGTGGCCCTGGGGCCGCTCGACGAGGTGGCGATGATGTACACGTCGGGGACCACGTCCAGGCCCAAGGGCGTCCTCATCACCCATGCCAACTACCTGCACGGCGGGGAGATCATGGCGAAGGCGATGCGGGTGGGGCCCGAGGACCGCCATCTGATCGTGCTGCCGTTCTTCCACGCCGGCGCCCACATCCACGCCTTCGTCCCCTCCCTCATCGCCGGCGCCAGCGCCGCCGTGATGGAAAGCTTCAGCGCGTCCCGCTTCTGGGACCAGGCCATCGCCTACGGCGCGACGCTGGCGGCTCTCTTTGCGGCCCCCCTGCGGATGCTGCTCAACCAGCCTGAGCGGCCCCATGACCGGCAGCACCGGCTGCGCCTGGTGACGTACGCTCAGAACGTGATGCCTGAAGAGTTCGAGGCGTGGCACGCGCGCTTCGGGGTCCGGCTGATGCAGCTCTGGGGGATGACCGAGAGCATGAGCCTGCCGCTCATCAACCCCCTCGACCTGCCCGCCAAGCCGCTCTCGATGGGGATGCCCGCGCTCGGCGCCGAGCTGAAGGTGATGGACGACTCCGGGCAGGAGGTGCCCCCCGGCACGATCGGGGAGCTGGTGCTCCGGGGCACGCCCGGCGTGACCCTCATGAAGGGCTACTTCAAGAACCCGGAGGCGACGGCGGACGCGATCCGGGGCGAATGGCTCTACACCGGCGATCTCGCCCGGATGGATGAGGAAGGCTACTTCTACTTCGTCGACCGGAAGAAGGATATCATCAAGCGGGCCGGCGAGAACGTCTCCGCGAGCGAGGTCGAGGCGGTGCTCAAGCGCCACCCGGCCGTGTCCGACGCCGCGGTGATCGGCGTGCCCGATCCCGTCCGAGACGAGGCGGTCAAGGCGCTCATCATCCTCCGGGAGGGGGAGCGGGCCACGGCCGAGGAGCTGATCGAGTGGTGCCGGCCGAAGCTCGCCAAGTTCAAGGTGCCTGAGGTGATCGAGTTCAGAGAGGTGTTTCCCCGCACCTCAGTGGGAAAGATTCAGAAGCACCTGTTGCGGGGATCCAGGTGATGGGCAGATCGAACGGGCGAAGGCGCCCAAAGGAGGCTCCCATGGAGACGAACAGGCGCGATTTTCTGAAAGGGATTGGGGCGGCGGCGACCGGCGGGGCGCTGGGGTTTCCGGCGGTGGTTCGCGCCCAGACGCGCAAGGGCATCCCGGCGGAGCCGGTGAAGATCGGACTCCTGGCCATTCGCGCAGGGGTCGCGGCGCCGGTGGGCGCGGCCGGCCAGCGGGGTGTCGAGTGGTGGGCCGAGCGGGTCAACAAGGCCGGCGGGATCCTCGGCCGGAAGGCGGAGCTGGTCCTCGAGGAGGAGTCCTCCCCCAAGGATACCGTCGAGCGCTTCCGGAAGCTGGCGCTGCAGACGAAGGTGGACGTGATCGTCGGCGGGATCTCCACCGCCGTCGGCCTCGCCCTGGGGCCGGTGGCCGAGGAGCTGGCGATGCTCTGGCTCTCGTGGGACGCCACCACGCAGAAGGGCGTCGAGGAGACGATGCCCAAGCCGAAATTCGCCTTCCGCAGCGTGGACAACGAGGTGGAGGCCATCGGCGGCGCGATCCTCACCGCGAAGTATTTCAAGGGCGTCAAGACGATCGCCGGCATCAACAACGACTACTCCTACGGCCGTGACTGCTGGGACGCGTTTCAGGCGGTCCTGAAGCGGTACACCCCGGACGTCAAGCCCGTCCTCGACCTGTGGCCGAAGCTCGGGGTGACCGACTTCACCTCCCACATCGCGGCGATCCAGCAGGCGAAGCCCGACCTCCTGATGACCAGCTTCTGGTCGGGCGACACGACCATTCTCCTCAAGCAGGCAGCCGCGGTGGGTCTCTTCAAGAGCATGAAGGGGTGCTTCACGACGGGCGGCGGCGTCCACGACTCGCTCAAGAAGAGCTTCACGCCGGAGGGGCTCGTGCTCGGGTACAACAGCATGTACTTCAACTACGCCGGAGCGAGCGCGCTCCAGAAGCAGTTCGTCCGCGAGTACAAGGCCAAGCACGGCGAGTATCCGCCCTACGAGTGCGACCACGGCTACTTCACGGTGGAGTCGTACAGGGCCGGCGTGGAGAAGGCCTACAAGGCCGCGGGCGAGTGGCCATCCAAGGAGCAGGTGGCCAAGGCGCTGGAGGGGATCCAGGTGGAATCCCTGTCGGGCAAGCGTAGCTGGCGTGAAGACCACGTGCAGATGTGCAACTTCTTCCAGGGGATCACCACGCACAAGAGCGAGTTCGACTTCGTGACCATCGACCCGGTAGAGGTGCTGCCGACCACGAAGATCATGAAGCCGTCGACGAGTACGAAGCTCTACGAGTGGATCAACGCGACGTTTCCCCTGAAGAGCTAGCCCCCTTCGGGGGACCATGCTCGTTCATCTCGCGAACGTCCTCCTGAGCGGGGTCTTCCACGCCTCCATCCTTTTCCTGGTGGCGGCCGGGCTCCAGGTCGTCTTCGGAGTCCAGAGGATCTTCAACCTGGCGTGCGGGAGCTTCTACGCCCTGGGGGCGTACGTCGGCGTCTCCTTCGTCCAGGCCTCCGTCCAGGCGGGGTTGCCGCCGGGCCTCTTCGTCCTGGCTCTGGTCGCGGGGGGCCTGTGCGTGGCCGTCGTGGGGCCGGTGGTCGAGCGGGGCCTGCTCCGCTTCGTCTACGACCGCGACGAGACGTTCCAGCTGCTGCTGACCTTCGCGGTCGTGCTGATGCTCGAGGACGTCATCCGGATGCTCTGGGGGACCTCACCGCTCTCGACCGGCGGGCTGTACCTTCTGTACGGGCAGCTCAAGGTCCTCGGCGTGACGGTGCCCGTCTACAACCTCATCGTGATCGGGGCGAGCCTCCTGATCGCGCTCTTGATCGGGTACATGCTGGCGCGGACGAAGTTCGGGCGGATCATCCGGGCCGCCGCGGATAACCGCGAGATGAGCGAGGCCCTCGGCGTGGACATGCGGCGCGTGTACGTCCGCGTGTTCACGCTGGGGACCCTCCTGGGCACGGTGGGCGGGGCGCTCGTCATCCCGGCGACGGCCGCCATGACCGAGATGGGCATCGAATTGATCGTCGAGGCGTTCGCCGTGGTGGTGATCGGGGGGTTGGGGAGCATGCGGGGCGCGTTCGTGGGCGCCCTCGTCGTGGGGGTGCTCCGGTCGATCGCGATCTCGACCTATCCGGAACTGGAGATGCTCCTCATCTACCTCATCGTCATCGCGGTCCTGGTGCTGAAGCCGCGGGGGCTGTTCGGCGGGGCCGCGGCGTGATGCGGCGGGCGGGGCTCGCGCTGGTCGTGGCGCTGATCCTGGCGATGCCGTTCGTCGCGGGCGACTACTACGTCACGCTGATGCTGCCCTTCTTCGCCTACTCGGTGATCCTGCTGGGCCTGAACCTTCTCTTCGGGTATACGGGCCTGCTCTCCTTCGGCCATGCGCTCTTCATCGGCGTCGGCGCCTACGCCGCGGCGTTCCTCACGAGCAAGTTCGGCGTCATGCACCTGGAGGCCATCCTGCTGGCGGCCGCCGGGGCCGCCGTCCTCATCGCGGCGCCCATCGGCGGCCTCTGCGTGCGGTATGTGAAGATCTACTTCGCCATGCTGACGCTGGCCTTCGGGATGCTCTTTCACTCCTTCCTGCTGAAGTTCTACTTCGTCACGGGGGGCGACGAGGGGATGCGGGTGCTCCAGCCGTTCCTCCTGGGATTCGACCTGTCCCAGATCCCGAAGGTCCGCTTCCTGACACGGCCGTTCTACTACTACTCGGTCGTGGTGTTGGCGGTGGCCACGTTCGTGATGTGGCGGATCGTCTCGTCGCCCTTCGGGCTCTGCCTCCGCGCCATCCGGGACAACCCCGACAAGGCCCAGTCTCTCGGCGTGAGCGTCAAGCGCTACCGCTGGTACGCCTTCGTGATTTCCGCCGCCTACGCCGCCGTCGGGGGGGCGCTTCTGGGCCCGACCACCGGCCAGGTGGACCCGAATCTGGCCTACTGGACGCACTCCGGGAACATCGTCTTCATGATGCTGCTGGGTGGATTCGCGAACTTCTTCGGCCCCCTGGTGGGCGCCCTGGTGTTCATCTTCCTGCAGGATACGGTGATGTCGATCGTGCCCTACTGGCGGCTGGTCTTCGGGGCCATCCTGGCGCTCATCGTGATCGCGGCGCCGGGCGGGCTGATGGGGTTGCTGGACCGCCGCGCGGTGAGCTGGGGCGAGAAGTCCAGACAGGGAGGGGCGCCCCCGTGATCCTGAGGGCGCGCGGGCTGCGCCGGTACTTCGGGGAGTTCTGCGCCTTGGACGGGGTGAGTTTGGAGATCCGCGAGGGCGAGTTCGTGTCGGTCGTCGGTCCCAACGGCGCGGGAAAGAGCACCCTCATCAACGTGCTGACGGGCCTGCTCAAGCCCAACGCCGGGCGTGTCTTCTTCAAGGAGCGGGAGATCACCGGGCTCGGCCCCGTGAAGCTCTGCCGCCTGGGCATGGCCCGGAGCTTCCAGCTGGTGCACATCTTCCCCGAGCTGACCGTGCTGGAGTTCCTCAAGGTCGCGGTGGTCTCCCGGCTCGGCCGGGGGGGCCGGCTGTTTTCCTCCCTGGCGCGGGACCGGGAAGTCCACGGCCAGGCGCTGGAGGTCGCCGAGCTGTTCGGGCTGGCCGAGAAGCAGACGACGCCCGCCAAGCACCTCCCCCAGGGGGACAAGAAGCTGCTGGACGTGGCCTCCGCGTTCGCCCTTCAGCCGCAGATCATCCTGCTGGATGAACCCACCAGCGGGGTCAGCACCCGGGAAAAACACACCATCATGGACATCCTGGTGTCGGCCTCGAAGCGGATCGGGATCAAGTCCATCATTCAGGTCGAGCACGACATGGACATCGTGTTCGGATACTCCGACCGGATCATCGCGCTCCATCAGGGAAAGCTGCTCGCCGAGGGGACGCCGGACGCGATCAAGGCCAACGAGGTCGTGGTGAACACGGTCGTCGGCAAAAAGGAATGGGCGCGGCGGGCGTGATGCTCTCGGTGGACCGGCTGAACGTGTACATCCAGGCGAGCCACATCCTGCGGGATGTGTCGCTGGCGGTCGGGCCGCGCGAGGTCGTGTGCCTCGTCGGCAGGAACGGGGCGGGCAAGACCACGACCCTCCGGAGTATCCTGGGGTATCTGGCGCCCCAATCCGGAACGATCCGGTTTCTCGGCCGGGACATCGCGGGGAGGAGGCCCTTCGAGATCGCCCAGCAGGGGCTGGGCTTTGCCCCCGAGGACAGCGCGATCTTCGCCGACCTCACGGTGGCGGAGAACGTCGAGATCTCCACCTGGACCCGGAAAACCTCCCGGACGGCCGAGGAGCGGCTCGCCCTGGCGTACGCGGTCTTTCCGGCCCTCACGCGCTATCGGGCGCGAAAGGGGACGCAGTTGAGCGGCGGCGAGCGGAAGATGCTGTCCATCGCGCGGGCGCTGGCCCTGGACCCGACGATGCTCCTGCTCGACGAGCCGTTCGAAGGGCTCTCGCCGGCGATCATCCCGGAGATCGGCCAGAGCATCCTGGAGATCACGACGATGGGGCACGCGATCCTCATCGCGGAGTCGAACATCCATCACGTCCCGGAATACACGACCCGGCTCTACGTGATCGAGCGGGGAGAGATCGTCTTTTCGGGACCGCCCGCCGAGGTGTGGAAGGACGAGGCGGTTTTGAGAATCATAGGGGGGACCCCATCATGGCAGAGCTTCCGCTGATTCCGGCGACGGTCGTCGGTTCGCACGGCAAACCCGGCTGGTGGTACGCCGCCGTGAAGGCCTCCGAGGCCGGCGAGTTCGGTCCGGCCGACTTGGAGGAGCTGTTCGACGACGCCGCCGACACCGCCATCCGGGACATGGAGCGGGCCGGGCTCGACCTCATCACCGACGGTGAGGTGCGCCGGCTCGATGGCTACGTGGATTCCTACTACGCCATCATCAGGGGCATCCAGGCGCTCCCGGTCAAGCGCAAGGCCGGGCCGTGGGGCTACGACCAGCAGACGCGCTACGAGGCCGTGGGGCGGATCGAGACGCCGCCCGGCGGGCTCGGCATCATCAAGGAGTTCGAGTACCTGAAGGCTCACACGACACGGCGGACCAAGGCCACGTGCGCCGGTCCCCTGACGTTCGGCTCGCGGATCCACCCCGGCCAGGTGTACAAGGGGGTCGTGGAGGTCGCCGAGCGCTTCGCCGAGGTGATCAACGCGGAGTTGAAGGGGCTGGTGGCCGCGGGCGCCGACTTTATCCAGCTTGACGAGCCGGCGCGGGGCAACGTGTCGGGGGAGGAGATGGCCCGCCTCTTCAACCTGGCGACCGAGGGCGTGGAGGCCAAGCTCGCCTACCACGTCTGCTTCGGCAACCGCTTCGGCCGCTCCCGGTTCAATCGCACGTACCGGCCGTACTTCCCGGGCCTCCTCAAGGCTCGCGCCGACCAGTTCGTCCTGGAGTTCGCCAGCCGCGAGCTCTCCGAGCTGGATCTCTGGCAGCAGTACGGGGACGGGCGGGAGCTGGGCGCGGGCGTCATCGACGTGAAGGGCTTCTATCCCGAGACTGCCGAGGACGTGGCGGATCGGATCCGGCGGGTCCTGACGGTGTGCCGGCCCGAGAGGCTCTACGTGAACCCGGACTGCGGCTTCGGCTGGAGCCCGCGCGGCATGTGCAACGGAAAGCTCCGTGCCCTCGCCGCCGCCGCCCGCGTCGTGAGGAAAGAGCTCACCGGCTAAAATAGCCCAGGAGGTGATCCGGCTGTGGGGGGCGTCCTGCGTGTCCTTCTGGTCCTCGCGCTGCTCGGGGGCGGCGGCCTCGGCACCGCTCCGGGATCGGCCCGGGCCGCACCCACCCCGGGCCCGTGCCTGCAGGGGGTGCTGCCAAGTGGGGCGCTCTCGCTCTTCTGCATCCCGGTGACGGGCTGGAACGGCGACCTGGTCGTCTTTGCGCACGGATACGTGGCCTTCAACGCGCCGCTCGGCTTCTACCACCTGAACTTCGGCTCCGCCTACCTGCCGGATCTCACCCAGAGCCTGGGGTTCGCCTTCGCGACGACCAGCTACCGGACCAACGGCCTGGCGATCCTCGAGGGGGTTGACGACATCCGCGAGCTGGTCGCGGCGTTTCCCGGCGTGGCGGGCCGCCCGCCCGGTCGCACCTATATCACGGGGGCCTCGGAGGGTGGGATCATCAGTGCGTTGCTCGTTGAGCAGTCGCCGGGACTGTTCGGCGGTGGGCTGGCGGCCTGCGGGCTGATCGGCGATTTCAGGAAGCAGCTCAACTACTTTGGCGACTTCCGGGTGCTGTTCGACTACTTCTTCCCTGGATTGATCCCCGGCAGCCCGATCAGCATCCCGCAGCAGGTGATCGACGACTGGGACGTCACCTACGTCCCGGCGATCAGGGACGCCCTGGCCGGCAACCCCGCCGCGGCCGGGGAGCTGATCCGCACGTCAAAGGCGCCGATCGATCCGAGGGACCCGGCGACGGTGGTGTCGACCACGATCAACGTGCTGTGGTACAACGTCTTCGGCACCAACGACGGCGCGGCGAAACTCGGGGGCAACCCGTATGACAATCGCCGGCGCTGGTACTGGGGATCGAGCGACGACGTGCGGCTCAACGTGAGCGTCCCGCGCTTCGAGGCCGATCCCGCCGCGCTGGCCGCGCTCGCCCCCTACCAGACCTCGGGCCTCCTGACCATCCCGCTGGTCACCCCGCACACCACCGGTGACGAGATCATTCCCTTCTGGCACGAGCTGCTCTACCTGCGCAAGGCAAGCCTGTCCGGCCGCGGCCGTCTGACGCCGATCCCGGTCTTCCGCTACGGCCACTGCGAGTTCACCACTGGCGAACTCCTGGTCGCGTTCGCGTTGCTGGTGTGGCAAGTGACCGGCAACCCGCTCGACGGCATCTCGGAGCGATTCGATCTGGCGCGCCCGCGGCGCGGCAATGCCCGCTAGGAAGCTCGGAGGGGGGCTCCGCCCCCCTTCCGAACCTCCCCCCGAACAGGTTGCGCGGGCCAAGCCCGCGCTCGAACGGCGATTACTCCGACAGACCGGTAGGTTCGCCTGGGTCCTGCTCGCCCTGCTCGGGGCCTCGCCGGTGGCGGCGCAGCGGCCCGCGGTGATCCTCGCCACGACCACCAGCACCCAGGACTCGGGACTCCTGGATCTCCTCGTGCCGCTCTTCGAGAAGAAGACCGGCTATACCGTGAGGACGATCGCGGTGGGAACCGGGCACGCGCTCATCATGGGGGCGCGGGGCGAAGCCGACGTGGTGCTGGCCCACGCCCCGGAGCTCGAGCTGAAGCACGTGGCCGACGGCGGCCTGATCAACCGGCGGCTCGTGATGCACAACGACTTCCTGCTCGCGGGGCCGCCGGCCGACCCTGCCGGGATCAAGGGGATGACGAAGGCGGCCGAGGCGTTGAGACGGATCGCCGCGCGGGAGGCGCGGTTCGTCTCCCGGGGCGACCAGTCGGGCACCCACGCGAGGGAGCGGTCCCTGTGGAAGACCGCCGGGGTCTCGCCCAGGGGCCCGTGGTACGTGGAGTCGGGACAGGGCATGGGCGCCACCCTGATGATCGCCGCCGAGAAAGACGCCTACACGCTCACCGACCGGGCCACCTATCTCGCGTTCAAGAAACGGGTCGGCCTGGCGGTTGTCGTGGAAGGGGACGCACCGCTCCTGAACGTCTACCACGTGATGGAAGCCACCCCGGCCCGGCACCCGCGGGTGAACGCCGCAGGGGGAAGGGCCTTCGCCGACTTCGTCGTCTCGCCCGACGCTCAGGCGGTGATCAAGGGCTTTGGCATGGACAGGTACGGCGAGCCGCTGTTCGTTCCGGACGCCGGGAAGCCGGAGCCGGACGGGGGAGGATAGGATGGAGCTGATCTGGGAGGGGATCAAGCACGCCTTCGGGCTCCTCCTGAGCGGGGACGCCGAGGTATTCAGGATCACGCTGCTGTCGCTTCAGGTTTCCGGGACGGCCACCGTCATCTCGCTGCTCGTCGGGGTCCCATTGGGAACGCTGATCGCCCTGAGCCGCTTTCCCGGCCGCGGCCTGGTGGTCAGCCTGATCAACACGGGGATGGGGCTTCCCCCGGTCGTGGTCGGCCTCTTCGTCTCGATCTTTCTCTGGCGGAGCGGCCCGCTCGGACTCCTCGACCTTCTCTACACGCCGACCGCGATCGTGGTCGCCCAGTTCATCATCGCCGTCCCCATCGTGACCGGCCTCACCCTGGCCGCGGTCCAGCAGATCCCGCCCCAGTTCCGGCTCCAGATCCTGGCCCTCGGGGCTTCGCGCGTCCAGCTCCTTTGGGTCCTGCTCCGCGAGGCCCGCCTGCCCATGCTGGCGGCGGTGATGGCCGGGTTCGGCGCGGTCATCTCGGAAGTGGGGGCCTCGATGATGGTGGGCGGCAACATCCGGGGACAGACCCGCGTGCTCACCACGGCCACGGTGCTCGAGACCGGGAAGGGGAACTTCGACCTCGCCATCGCGCTCTCGCTCCTCCTCCTGCTGATCACGTTCCTCGTGAACTGGGCGCTCACCTGGATCCAGCAGCCGCGCCGGCCGGGTTGACGGCACCGGTCCGCGCCGGCCACCTCCCTTGGTTCCGCGGAGCGAGGGACGTATACTCCTGTCAGACCGGAATGGTCCCAACCAGGGGTGAATAGTCGCTTAGGGGAATTGGTGGACGAAAAGACTACAAGAAAGAGGCTGATCGACACGGCTCTGGAGGTGGCCGGCTGGTCTCCCATCGTGCGCTACCTCCCCGGGGCTTCCTATGACACCGGGAGTACGCC
>JACQWA010000169.1 GCA_016209425.1 Candidatus Rokuibacteriota bacterium | reverse complement strand
GGCCACGCCTGCACCATCGCCCACCGCGAAGGTGCCGGGCATCGTGGTCTCCATCCTGTCCGTGCGCACGGGAACCCAACCGCCCACGTCGTGCACGCACTCGTGCCGGCACCCGGCGAGCTCGGTGAGCTCGGTGTTCGGCACAAAGCCGAAGCCCACGACGAGCAGGTCCGCATCGACCTTCTGCGCGCGCTCGCGGATCGGGCTCCACGTCTCGGGATCGATCGGACCGAAGGTCACAGCCTCCACTTCCTGCTCACCGTGCGCTGCGAAGACCGTGTGGTTGAAGCGCAGCGGGATCCCGGCCCGCCTCAAAGCCCGCCAGTAGTCCCAGGCGTCTCGGAGGAGCCCTGTCTCGCGCCACACCTTCCCGAGCGACCGTGGTGACCACGAGGGCCGGCCAGCCTCGAGCACACAGGCGACCTCGACGCCGACCTTGTGGAGCTGGTTCGCCACGACGAGCAGCAACGGGCCCGTCCCGGCCACGACGGCGCGTCGTCCGGGCCGGACGTGCATCGTCTTGACGAGCCCCTGGGCGCCGCCGGCGGTCATCACCCCGGGGAGCGTCCAGCCTGGGAACGGAACAGGCCGATCGTAGGCGCCTGTCGCGATGACCATGCGCTCGGCGGTGATCGTTCCGGACGACTCGCCCGAGACCCAGGTCACGTCCCTTCCCCAGATCCCGACCACGGCGGTGCCGGGCCGTACCTCGATGCGCTCGCCGGCGGCGGCGAGCTCGGCGCGAAGCGTCTCGCCCCGGGCGTGGTCGCGCCCGAGCGCACGCGGGTCGCGCACCCGAAAACCATGCGGAGGCTGGCGGTAGATCTGACCGCCGAGCCTTGGGCCCTCGTCGATGAGCGTGCAGCTTACGCCTGCGCGCGCGGCCTCGATCGCCGCCGCCATGCCCGCGGGCCCGCCGCCGATGACGAGGAGATCAGGACCGGTGTTTACCTTACTGGGGCCCCCCTGGGGGGGGAGCGGCACCTTCATTCGCTCTGGTCTCCTTCCCGCCGCCCGCAGCACGCGAGTGGCTCACCGTCCACCGCGAGACCTGGAACGTCGGTCAGCCCAAGCTCGTTCATCCGCGCTGAACCGTCCGCCTGCTTCACGTCCCACACCCGCACTTCGTAGTCGGTGGAAGAGGAGGCGAGCTCGTGTGCGTAGGCGATGGCTCCTTCGCAGGAGGAGCATCCTTCGGTGAAGACTTCGATCCGATGTCGAGAGTCCATTGTCCTTCTCCTTTCTGGGTTTCGATGCGCATCCCGTCCGCTACCTGTGTCTGGCAGGTGCGCACGTTCGGCCGGCCGTCGACCGTCATCACGCACTCGAAGCAGACGCCCATCCCGCAGTAGAGCCCGCGGGGGGCGGCGTAGCGCGCCGTGGTGCGGAGCACCCGGGTTCCGGCGGCGAGCAACGCGGCGGCAACGGTCTCCCCCTCGAACGCCGGTATCCGACGTCCGTCGAAGACGACCTCGACCGCGCGGCCTCGCTGGAGGCCATCCTCCACGCGGCGGTCGACCAGCTCGGTGGGATGTTCCCGTTCCATCGCTTCACGCCTCCACGGCCTTGTAACCCGCCTTGTCGAGCGCGCCCTTCAAGTCGTCTCGACCGACGCGCGCCGGCTCGTAGCGCACGACGACGTGCTTCTGCGCCACCTTGGACTTGATCTCGCGGACCCCAGGAATGTCCTTGAGCGCGTCCGTGATCTTCTCGGCGCAGCCGTCGCAGACCATGGCCGGGACCGCGAACTCGGTCTCCGCGAGCGCCGCCTTCTCGATCTCGGGCGCCGCCTCGCTCCGGAGCTTGATGGCGCGGATCCGCAGCGTGTTGCCGAGGATCGCGAAGATGCTCGTCAGGATGAAGGCGATGGCGAAGACCGGGGTGATGAGCCCGGCCGCCGCGAGCGCGATGCCGATCACGTTCGCGACGACCGCGAGCCCCACGTTGACCTGCATCGTCCGGTAGCTCGCCTTGCCGAGCACGAGCGCGCCGGCGATGTCCCGGATGCGATCGCCCAGCAGGATGACGCCGGCCGACTCGATGGCCACGTCGGTGCCGGCGCCGACGGCGATGCCGACGTCCGACTGGAGCAGCGCCGGGCCGTCGTTGATGCCATCGCCGACCATCACGACCCGCCGGCCCGCCTTCTGGAGCTTCTCGATCTCCGACACCTTGTCGGCCGGGAGGAGATGCGCGCGGACCTCGTCCACGCCGATGGTCTTCGCGATGCTCCGCGCCACCGGCTCGGAGTCGCCGGTGAAGAGCAGCGTGCTATAGCCCTCGCGCTTGAGGTCCCTGAGGTCTGAGATGAGCTCGGTGGTCCCGGGCCGCGGCGTGTCCTGAAGCGCGACGACGCCGATCACGTTGCCCTCGCGCGCGACGAGCACGGTGGTCTTGCCCGCGGCCGAAAGCTCATCCATCGCCTGCTTGGCTTCCACCGGGATCTCGACACCGCTCTGCGAAAGAAACCGCGTGTTGCCGATGAGGAGCTTCGTGCCGTCCACGTTGCCGGTGACGCCCTGGCCCGCCGTGGACCGGAACTCGCTTACCTCCCGAGGTGCGATCCCCTTCGCTTCGGCGAAGAACGCGATGGCGCGCCCAAGGGGGTGCTCGGACTTCACTTCGACGCTCGCGGCCCAGCGAAGGAGGTCCTCCTCGCTCACGCCGAGCGGCACCACCTCGGTCACTGTCGGGCGGCCGTAGGTGAGCGTTCCCGTCTTGTCGAACACGACCGTGTCCACCCGCGAGAGCTGGTGGAAGACCTCGCCGGACTTCACCAGGAGGCCGATGGTGATGCCCTTGCCGCCCGCGATCGCCGCGAGCATCGGCGTGGTCATGCCGAGGGCGCACGGATAGCCCATGATGACCGTCGCCAGGGCGATGGTCGCGGCCGTGACCAGCTCCTGGGTGGCGATGGCCCAGCCCGCGAAGGCGAGCCCGCCGAGCACCAGCACGACCGGGCCGTAGTAATTCATCAGCCGGTCGGCGAGGAGCTCGAGCGGCACCTTGCGGTCCGAGACCTGGCTCATGAGACGGACGAGCTGCGAGAGGAAGCTGTCCTCGCCGACCTTCGTCACGACGATCTCGAGGGCTCCGTCGAGGTTCAGCGTGCCGCCGATGACAGCGTTGCCGGGCTCCTTCGCGACCGGCACGGACTCTCCGGTGAAGCTCGACTCGTCGACGCTCGCGAGTCCACGTCCAACCTCGCCATCGAGCGGGATCCGTTCGCCCGGGCGCACGAGGACGGTCTCGCCCTTCGAGACCTGCTTCACGTCGACGTCGACCTCCGCGCCGCCCCGCAACACGCGCGCGCGCGGGGGCTGGAGGGAGAGCAGCCCGCGCACCGCCTCGGCGGCTTTCAGGTTGGTGCCGAGCTTGAAGTAGTTGGAGAAGATGTGCAGCGCCATGAGCCACGTCGCGACCGGCAGGAAGTTCGGCCAGCGTGGATCGACGAGGGAGAGGGCTCCAACAACGAGCGAGCCCCACGCGGCCGCCGATAGGAGGACGTTCGCGTTGATGACCGCCTTTCGCACGGCCGCGAGCGTCCGGATGAGCACCGGCTTGCCGACCCAGATGAGGACGAAGAGCGCCAGGGCGAGGCTGAAGACGCCGCGAACGCGCGCCGGCAGGCCGAAGAGGTTCACGGGGTCGACCAGCACACAGGCCGCCGCGAGCGCGAGCCCGAGGAGCCCGCGCCAGCGCACCATCTTGTAGAAGGCCTGGTCCTTCATGAGCTGCTGCTGCTGCGTCTCGGACACCGGGTAGCCGAGGGCGTTCACGCTGTCTGCGAGCGTCTTCTTGCTCGTCTTGGACGTGTCGGCCTGGACGAGCACCACACCGTGCACGAGGTTCACTAGCACGCTGTTCACGCCGGGCAGCCTCTTGAGCGCCTTCTCGACGCTCATGGTGCAGAAGGAGCACATCATCCCGGAGGCTTTGATCTGGACGGTTTCGGTTGCCATGACTCGTTCTCCTATTGTCCTCGGGGGGCCCGAGCGGTGCTCGCTGCGCTGCGCTCCTCCGCTGCCCCCCGAACCCCCGTCGGGTCCGCCGCACATGTCGCCGGACCATCCTAAAGCAGCGCCGCGAACGTGTTCGCGTAGTAGCCGCTCACCAGCAGCAGGGCACACCCGCTGATGACTTGTACGGTTCGGCGCCAGGTGGAGAGGCGCGTGAAACCGGTGATTGCGCTCGCGACGACTCCCGCGAGCAGGAATGGAAGCCCTCGTCCGAGGCCGAAGGTGAACGCGAGGATGAGCCCCGTGGCCGGGCTCCCCTTCGCGGCCGAGACCGTGAGCAAGAGCAACAGGGGCGCGACCGAGGTCCCGAGGCTGAAGAGGAAGCCGTAGCCGAACGCCCCGGTGAGCCCCGGCCTTCTCCAGCCCGCGAGTTGGCTGACCTTGAAACGCGGTCCCCAGAAGGCGAGGACGGCCGCGGCGAGAGAGAGGATCGCCATGCCCAGCGCCCACCAGCGACCGAACCTCTCCGTCGCGAGCGCTCCCAGCCTCCCGGTGAGCGCGCCGAGGAGGGTCAGGTTGATGACGATGCCGGCGAAGAAAGCCGAGGCGATCTTCAGCCCGCTCCGCCGGACTTCGGCCTCGGAGGCGCCGGCCGCGCTCGCCATGCCGAGGCCGACGGGGAGCGTGCAGGGACAGACGGCGCTGGCGACGATGCCCGCCAGGAAGACGACCCCGAGGCCGACGAGCGAGAGGCCGCCACCCAGGCCGGCGCCGAACTGGCGAAGGAATTCGTCGAGCGTCATTTGATCTCCTTGGAGGCCGCCTCCGCGGGCGCGCTCGCGTGATAGCCCAAGCCGTTGACCGCGCCGACCAGGCGATCGGAAGAGAGCTTGCACGGCGCGAAGCGGACGCGCGCGTTCCGGTCCGCGAGATTGACCTCGACGTCCGATACGCCGTCGATGGAGGTGAGGGCCTTCTTGACGCGCGCGGCGCACGCGGAGCACGACATGCCCTCGATGGGGATGATGACCGTCTTCATGTTGGCCTCCTCGGCGGCGCTCGGACGCGGTGTCTCCTGGCGGTTGCATGCGGTGGCCGCGAGGCCAAGAGTGCCCAGTAGAACGGCGGCAAGGACCGCAATGGTCGGACCGGCGTGACGTTTCCTAGCCATCATCGGTTGGTCCCCCTTGGGCCGTTGACGTTTCCTCGGAATCGTTCAACGCCTCGAGGATGGGGCAACTCGGGCGCTTGCCACACGCGCAGGCATCCAGGAGGCCGTAGAGAGCGCTGCGCATCGCCTGAAGCCGAGCGAGCTTCTGATCGATGTCCCGCATCTTCGCCTCGGCGAGCGCGCGCACCTCGTTCCGGCGCTTGCCACCGCCGTCCCTGAGGCTACTGAGCTCATCGATCTCGCGGAGCGTGAAGCCGAGATCCTGGGCGCGCTTGATGAAGCGAATCAGGGGGACCGTGTCCGCGGGATACTGCCGGTAGCCGGACGGGCGACGCGGCGGCTCGTCGATCAACCCTTGGCGTTCGTAGAACCGAACGGTGTCGATGCCGACGCCCGCGCGCTTCGCGACCTGGCCGATGGTGAGTGCCTCCATTCGTTCTCCTCGCATGAAGAAGCATGGACATTGGACCACAGTCCAGAGTCAAGCCAAAATCGGATGACGCTAAAAACTTCAAGCCAATACATGTGGTTAGGCGCCAATTGCGCCGACCGACCCCTCGGTTTGTCCCGTCGGGTTTCCGCGCCGTCGGCGCGGTCCCGCGGCCGACCGCGCCGGAGACCCCGCGGGACGTCGTGGATAAACCTGTGAAACGCCGGTGTCTTTACGAGGTACAGGAGGAGCATGTCCTCGCCCAAGCTCGTGCTCCTTCGGGAGCGGAAACCGAACCCGACTGACGGTGCCGACCGTGCGCTCGGCCTCGAGGAGGCACTCGGTCTCCACCTCGAGTCGCTCTACCGGACGGCGCGAGTCCTGACCGGCAGCGACCCGGCCGCGGAGGACCTCGTTCAAGAGGCCGCGCTGCGCGCCTGTCGTGGGTGGGACGGGCTCCGGTCGATCCCGGCGGTCAAGACCTGGCTGCTCCGGATCCTGCACCGCACGTTCCTCAACCTGCGCCGCCACGACTCCCGGCGGCCACCGATCGTCGATCTGGACATTGACGAGCTGCTCTCGCATCCCCTCTTGAGCCAAGGGGACTGGCGGGAGCCGGCGGACGGTGCACTGGGCGAGGACGTGGCCGCAGCGCTCGCCGCGCTTCCGGCGGGCTTCCGCGAGGCGGTCTGGCTGGTCGATGTCGAGGAGCTCAAGCTGGCGGAGGCGGCGGAGGTTTTGGAGTTGCCGCTCGGGACGGTCGCCTCGCGCGTGCACCGAGCGCGACGCCTGCTGCGTGAGTCCCTCGCCGCCCGCGCCGGCGAGAGGAGGTGCTGAATGGACGAGCGCTGCCGTGAATTCCGTCGCGTGTTTCTCCTGAGCGAAGGACTCCCCGGAGAGGACCCGCATCCGCGGACCTGCGCCGATTGCCGAGCGTTCGCCGAGGCCGAGAGGAAGACAGCGGAGGTGCTGCGCGTGCATGCGCCGCGGTGGCAGCCGCCCGCCCACCTCCGCGAGGGAATTACCGCGACCCTCGAAAGGGAGCGAAGCGACAGGGCGCGTGGTCTCTACAAGCGACGAGCCCTCGTCGCTGCCGGCGCGGTCCTGGCGCTGATCGGCGGGACTGCAATGTGGCGCGTCCTGTCGCACTCGGACGGGCAGCAGCGCGCACACGCCACGACTGTGCTCATCGCGGACGACTTCCTCAAGTTCGCCTCGCTGGGGCCGGAGAAGCTACAAGTAACGAGCGGCAACGGGGCCGAAGTCGAGCGCTTCTTTGCCGAGCACCTGCGGCTTGCCGCGAAGGTTCCACGGCTCAGCGGGCTCGCGCTCATCGGTGGGAGGCGGTGCAACCTGGGCGGGCGACCCGCGGCTCTCCTATTTTTCGAGCAGGGCGCGCCGGAGAGCTCCGAGCCCTACGCGCTCTTTGTCTTCGAGCCTCGCGGGGAGGACTGGTCCGCGATGCCGGAGGTGCCGGAGCTTCGCGGGCGCCGGGCGTGCCACCAGAGCAAGCGCGGCGTCGGCATCCTCATCTGGGAGGAGCGCGGTCTCGTTTACGCGCTTGCGGGCGCCCAGGACATCGAGCATCTCAAGGAGCATGTCGCAGCGTTCTGAAGTGGACGAGCAAGCATCGCGCTGATTCCCCGCGAGAAGCGCGATGCGATGGGACACGGCGGGCGAACCAAGGAGGAGTGATGCGGTACATGGGCATGTTGAAAGCGCTGGCCATCTCGGCGGCGTTGGTTCTTCCGGTCGTCGCCTGCGCCGCCGGGAAGGACGAGAAACCGGCGGCCTCTGGCGGCAGCCAGGTCACGGTGGTGGGCACGAACTACTGCCTCGGGTGCGCGCTGAAGAAGGAGCACGGCGCCGCCGCCCAGTGCAGCAAGTACGGCCACCGGCACAGCCTGAAGGTGGAGAAGGCCGTCGATGGGAGTGGGAAGGAGCTCGCCGCTCTGCGGGGGCGGACGCTCAGCTACCTCGACAACGAGAAGAGCGAGCAGCTCGTGAAGGGTGAGGTGTTCCACAAGGAGCGTGTCGAGGTGAAGGGACGGCTGTACGAGGCGGAGAGCGTCATCGAGGTCGTGGAGATCAAGTCACCGTGACGAGGCGCGGGCAGGCGCGTGTGGATAGCCTCTTGCTACCAGTCATGGCCTTCGTCGTCGTGGCCGCCGCCTTTGCCTGCGGCAAGGGCTGTGGCGAGCCGGCGGCCTCGACCCAACCAGGTGGCGTGAAGCCAGGCGCCGTCGTCGATCCGGCTCTGCCCGGCCTCGGTCCAGGGGACAAGACCCTGGCGGCCAAGCTCGCCCAGGCGCTCGCGGCGAAGGGGCCCGGCTACCGCCCGCGGACCCGTCACCTCAACCCCGACGGCTCGCCCAAGTTCACGAACCGCCTCATCCTGGAGACGAGCCCCTATCTGCTGCAGCACGCGCACAACCCGGTGAACTGGTACGCGTGGGGCGACGAGGCGTTCGACCGGGCGCGGCGCGAGAACAAGCCCGTGCTCCTCTCGGTGGGCTACTCGACGTGCCATTGGTGCCACGTGATGGAGCGCGAGTCGTTCGAGGATGAGGAGATCGCTCGCTACCTCAACGAGAACTACGTCGCGATCAAGGTCGACCGCGAAGAACGACCGGACGTCGACTCGCTCTACATGAACGCGGTCCACGTGCTCGCGGGTCGAGGCGGATGGCCGATGACGGTCGTGCTGACTTCATCGCGCGAACCATTCTTCGCGGGCACCTACTTTCCGGCACGCGATGGCGATCGTGGCGCGCGCAAGGGCTTCCTCACCATCCTCCGTGAGCTCAAAGAGCTATACGGGAGCCAGCCGGACCGCGTGGTGGCGACGGCGCGCCAGGTCACGGAGCGCCTCCAGGCAGCAGCGCAGCCGGCGCGCCCCGGCGACCTCGCCGGGCCCGCGGCGATCCGCCGGGCCGCGACCAGCCTCGCCGAGAGCTTCGACCCGGTCCACGGCGGCTTCGGCGGAGCACCCAAGTTCCCGACGCCCTCCACCCTGGAGCTGCTCACCCGCTACCACCGGCGCACGAAGGACCCACAGGCTCTCCACATGGTGGTCCACACCCTGGAGAAGATGGCGGCCGGCGGCATGTACGACCACATCGGCGGGGGGTTCCATCGGTACTCGACGGACGAGCGCTGGCTGGTCCCCCACTTCGAGAAGATGCTCTACGACAACGCGCAGCTCGTCGCCGTCTACCTCGAGGGTTACCAGCTCACGGGGCGCGAGGACTTCACCCGCGTCGCCCGCGAGACGCTCGACTACGTGGAGCGGGAGATGTCGGATCCGGCCGGAGGCTTCTACTCGGCCACGGACGCCGACAGCCCCGTCCCCGGCAAAAGCCACGACGAAGAGGGATGGTTCTTCACCTGGACACCGGCCGAGATCCGCGACGTGCTCGGAGACGAGCGTGCGCGCCACGTCTCCGCGTACTACGGCGTCACGGACCGAGGGAACTTCGAGGGGCGGAACATCCTCAGCACACCCGCTCCTCTCGGGGAGGTCGCGGCGTCGCTCAAGCTCTCGCCACAGGTGCTGACCGACAGCCTCCAGTCTGCTCGCGCCGCCCTCTACGAGGCGCGCCAGAAGCGACCGCCGCCTCATCGTGACGAGAAGGTCATCGCCTCGTGGAATGGTCTGACGGTCTCGGCCTTCGCTCGGGGTGCCCAGGTGCTCGGCGAGCCGAGGTACGCCGATCGCGCGACGAAGGCCGCCGAGTTCATCCTCCGGAACATGAAAGAAGGAGCGAAGCTGCACCGCACCTGGAAGGAGGGCCGCGCCCGCCACGAGGGCACGCTGGACGACTACGCCTTCCTGGCGCAGGGGCTGCTGGACCTCTACGAGGCCACCCACGACCCGCGTTGGCTGACCGAGGCCCTGGCGCTTCACGCGACGCTGGAGAAGGAGTTCCGGGACGAACAGAGCGGTGGATTCTTTCTCACGCCCCACAAGCACGAGGCGTTGCTCGCGCGCGACAAGCCCGACTACGACGGCGCCGAGCCCTCGGGCAACTCGGTGGCCATCCTGAACTTGCTGAGGATCGAGGAGCTCACGACCGAGGCGCGCTACCGCGAGGCTGCTTCGCTGTCGCTGCGCGCGTTCTCGCGGCAGCTGCAAGGAGGCGCGGGCGCGGCGAAGATGCTATGCGCGCTCGACTATTACCTCGACAAGCCGGTCGAGGTGGTGCTCGTGGCTTCCGCTCCGGGGGCGGCCGCCGAGTTGGAAGCGGCGCTCCATCGCACGTTCGTGCCGAACCGCATCTTTGCGCAGGCGATGGAGGGAGAGGACTTGCAGCGACAGGCGAAGGTCGTCCCGCTCCTCGCCGAGAAGCGGGTCCTCACGGGCCAGGCCACGGTGTACGTCTGTCGTGAACGGTACTGCGAGCTCCCCACCTCCGATCCGAAGGTCTTCGCCGCCCAGCTCATGAAGACAGAGCCGCTGTTCCCGGACTCGTCGCCCGGGCCGCTGCCGGTGGCGAAGCCGGGGAAGAAACCGGACCCGTGGGAGTACGACCCGAAGTCCAACCGACACTGGAACCCGGACCATGGTCACTGGCACGACGGACCGCCGCCCGCGGGGTCTCGTTGAGGGGGAGCACCGATCAAGGCCTGCTTCGCGCTATCAGGCCTGGGCCACATCCGCAGGCTGGCGGACGTTATGCCGCGCTCGGCATAACGTCCGAAATCCAGAGACCGACGTAATGCCGAGTAGCGCCTCCAAGCGCCTGGAATCGCTCACAGCCGGCGCAGATCACTCGGCATAAAAGCAGGTACACCCATGCCTCCACTCGACCACGGAGGCATGGATGAAG
>JACQWA010000168.1 GCA_016209425.1 Candidatus Rokuibacteriota bacterium | reverse complement strand
CTGCTACATGGACGTGAACCAGGCCTTCCACGACCGGCGGCTGAACCCCGGGTTCCGGCGCCGGGCGACCCGCCAGGAGGTGATCGAGGCGTACGAGGGGGGGATGCGGGCGCTCGACGCGGAGATCAGGCACCTCTTCAGCGAGCTCGATCGGCGGCGCCTCCTGGATCGGACGCTGGTGGTCATCACCTCCGACCACGGCGAGTCGTTCGGCGCCGAGGCGAACGACCACGACCCGCCGGACCACGGCACGAGCCTCTACCCCGAGCAGGCCCGGGTGCCGCTTTTCGTCGTCTACCCGGGCAAACTTCCCCCGGGCCGGGTCATCGCGCGCCCCGTGAGCACCCGCGCCATCGCGGGCACGATCGTCCACCTCCTCGGGGTCGCGGAAGCGCCCTTCGTGGGAGACCCGCTCCTGACGCTCCGCGCGCCCGGGGGCCCCCCCGGGGACCCCGACGCGCCGCTGCTGGCGACGCTGAAGTACGAGGGCCGCCGCCTCCAGTCCGTCATCTGGCGCCGGTGGCAGTACATCCGGGATCTCGGCAACCCCTCCAAGGGCGACGAGCTCTACGACCTGGCCTCCGATCCGCTGGCCAGGCACAACCTCGCCGGTACCCACCCCCTCCTCGGCCCCATGCGGGAGCGCCTCGAGCACCTGCTGGCGAGCCGATCGGAGCCGCGGGAGACCCTCCCCGATGCCCCGGGCGCCCCCCCGAGCCGACCGGCCCGCCCTCCTGCCGGGCGTCGGCCATAAGCGGCGATGGCAAACGCGCTATTCATCACGGGAGCCACCGGCTTCGTGGGCCGCCACCTGCTGGGGCGGTTGGATCCCGCCAGGTACCCCCAGGTCTATTGTCTTGGCCGAAGGCCGACGGCCGTCGCGCCCGGGCCGTTCCGCATCGTGGAGGGAGATCTCGCCGACGCCCGGCGCTACGCCCCCGCTCTGGCCTCCACGGACACGGTGATTCACCTGGCCGCCGCGACGGGCAAGGCGCCGCGCGAGGAGTATTTCCGTGTGAACGCGGGGGGGACCGAGGTCCTGCTGGAAGCGGCCGAACGCGCGGGCGTCCGCAACTTCCTCTACGTGAGCTCCATCGCGGTGAGGTATCCCGACACCTCCGGGTACTACTACGCCCAGTCAAAACAGCTCGGCGAGGACGCCGTCGGGCGGAGCCGCCTCAGGTTCGCCATCGTGAGGCCCACCATCATCCTCGGCAGGGACGCCCCCGCCTGGACGCTCCTCGGGAGGCTCTCCCGGGCGCCGATCACGTTCCTGCCCGGCGACGGAAAGACGAGGATCCAGCCGATCTACGTCGACGACCTGGTGGACTGCCTGGTGTCCGTCCTCGACGACGATCTCTTCACTCGCGACACCTTCGAGGTCGGCGGCCCCGAGCCCGTCGCCTTCGAGGCCTTCCTGAGAACGGCGCACCGGCTCTACCACGGCAAGGAGCCCCGGGTCGTCCATCTCCCCCTCGCGCCTCTTATTCGCCTCCTCGCGATCCTGGAAAAGCCCCTGTACTCCCACCTGCCGATCACCGCCGGCCAGCTCTCCGCCTTCCGCTATGACGGCACGATCCGGGCGAACTCCCTCTTCGACCGCCATGCGCCCCGCATGAAGCCCGTGGACGACATGCTCCGGCTGCTCGTCGGCCATGGATGACACCCCGCCTCAAGCGGCGCTGGATCACGAGTGCCGCGTCCTGACCTCCTACCTCCTCCGCCAGGCGCCCTCGAGCTACGTCCTGGCCAAGTACCGGGACGCTCACGCCGCCGACGCCCTGCCGGCCTCCCCCGCCGGCCCCTTCGACAGGCTCCTGGCTCGTCTTGCGATCAGCCGCCCGTCGCTTCTCAAGCTGGTGGACGCCTACGCCTCGGTGTTCTTCCGCACCGGCCTGCTGCGCAAGAAGATGGTGCTGCTCCTGGCGATCCTGGAGGTGTCTCCGCGGCTCCACGCCTGCTTTGACTCGCCCGATCCCGGCGGGACCGTCGGGCTTCTCGCCAGGATCGCCGTCCGGTCGAGCGCCTTCCTCCTCAGGCTGTTGCTCGCAGTGGTCGTGCTGGGACCCCTCCAGCTCGCCTTCGCCCTCCGCTCGACCCTCGCGGCGGGCCCGGGGCGGCGCGATGGCTAGCGTGCTCATCGTCGGCTCAGGCGCCAGCGCCGTTCACTTCGCCCTGTCCGTCCTCAAGAAGGGGCATGAGGTGACGATGCTGGACGTGGGCCACCCCAAGCCTGCCGCCCTCAACCCCGACGACAGCGTGAACGACCTGAAGGCTCGCCTGAGCGACCCGGTCCGGTATTTCCTCGGCGAACGGTATGAAGGCGTCGTCTACCCGGGCTCTAAGGGGGAGTACTACGGGATCCCGCCCACCAAGCACTACGTCTTCTCACCACCGACCGCCTTTCACGTGGAGGCGACGGGATTCGAGCCGCTCTCGTCCTTCGGCCAGGGCGGGCTGGCCGAGGCCTGGACGGGGGGCGCTTATCCCTTTAACGACCACGACCTCGCCGCCTTCCCCTTTCGCTACCGCGATCTGGAACCCTACTACGGCGAGGTCGCCCGCCGCATCGGCATCACGGGCGCCAACGACGACCTCGCCCGGTTCCTCCCGCTCCATGCCCATCTCCTCGAGCCCCTCGCCCTGGACCCCCACTCCCTCCGCCTCCTGGCCGACTACGAGCGCCAGAGGCGCGACCTCAACCGCGCGCTCGGGTGCTACCTGGGGCGCTCCCGGACCGCCGCCCTCACGCGCGACACGGACGACCGGAAGGCGTGCACCTACCGGGGCCGGTGCCTCTGGGGCTGCCCCCTCGACGCGCTCTACACCCCGTCCCTCACCCTCAAAGAGTGCCAGCGCTACCCCGGCTTCAGGTATCTCCCCAACATGTATGTGAGCCACTTCACCCTCGCCGGCTCTCGCCGCGTCGGGGGCGTCGTCGCCGAAGACCTCGCCCGAACCGCCCTCCGGGAGCTCCACGCCGACACGTACGTCCTGGCGGCCGGCACGCTCTCCTCCTCCCAGATCTTCATGGAATCCTTCCTGAAGGCGACCGGGAAGACCCTCACCCTGCCCGGGCTCATGGATAACCGGCAGATTCTCATCCCCTTCGTGAACCTCAGGATGCTCGGGCAAACGTACCCGCCGGAAAGCTACCAGTACCATCAACTGGCCCTCGGCATCGAGCCCCCGCGCCCGGAGGAGTACGTCCACGGGCTCATCACGACGCTGAAAGCCGCCATGGTCCACCCCATCATTCACAGCCTCCCCCTGGATCTCCGCACGTCGCTCTTCGTCTTCCGGAACCTGCGCGCGGGGCTCGGCATCGTCAACGTCAACCTCTACGACAGGCAGCGGCCGGAGAACCACCTGACGCTGCGCCCGGGGCCCGGCTCCGGGCGGTCGACGCTCGTGATACACTACACTCCTGCAGCCGGCGAGCGTATCGCCATCAGCAGAGCCATCAGGACCGTGAAGAAACTGCTCCGGAGACTCGGCTGTCTCGTCCCGCCGGGGATGATCCACGTGCGCCCCATGGGCGCCAGCGTGCACTATGCGGGGACGATCCCCATGTCGACCACCGCGGCGCCTCGCACGGTGTCGAAAGACTGCCGGAGCCACGACCTCGACAACCTCTACATTGTCGACGGAGCGACGTTTCCGTTCCTACCCGCGAAGAACATCACGTTTACCCTCATGGCCAATGCGGTTCGGGTCGCCGAGACCGCCTTTTAGATTTCGGGCTGGTTGAGCTAGACTGAGCCGACTTGAGCAGTCAGGGAGAGGCGATTGCCATGGAACTCCAGAACCTGGTGCTGCATCTCAGCGTCTATCCGGGGCTGGCGTCCCCGTCCGCGGTGGGAAGTTTCCTCCTTCTCTACGTGGGCCCGGATCAAATCCTGCCCCTCACCTCCGCCTTGGCAGCCATCATCGGCATCCTGCTGATGTTCTGGCAGCGGACCGTGGCGCTGGTCCGGAAGGTTTGGCAGTTCTTCACCAAGCGGTAGCTGCCAGGAGTCACCAGCGAGCCCGGACGCCGGACCGTTCATGAAAAAAGTCATTGTGATCGGCTTCGACGGACTTGACCCGAGGATCGCCGCGGCCTTGCTCGACGCCCGCGCGCTCCCGAACCTGGGAAGGCTGATGCAGCAGGGCGGGTTTTCGCCCGTTCGCACCACGTACCCCCCGCAGACACCGGTGGCGTGGTCCACGTTCGCGACCGGCACGAACCCCGGCGCCCATGGAATCTTCGACTTCGTCCGGCGCGACCCCGCGACGTACCTCCCCGACCTCTCGCTGAACCGCTACGAGCGGCGGAACAAGTACGTCCCCCCCAGAGCGGTGAACCTCCGCCGCGGCACGCCGGTGTGGGAGCTCCTCTCGTCGGCGGGGATGCCGTCGGTCATCCTCCGGTGCCCATGCACCTTTCCCCCGGACGCCTTTCGCGGCCGCATGCTGGCCGGCATGGGCGTCCCGGACCTCCGGGGCGGCCTGGGCACCTCCACGTTCTACACCGCGCGTGACGGGGTCATGGCGCAGGAGAGCGAGCATGTGGTGCGGGTCCGCGTGGACGCCAACGGCGTCATCGACTCCCATGTGATCGGCCCGCGCGATCCCCGCTCGGGAGCGGACCTCCGGTTCCCCATCACGCTCCACCCGCGTCCGGCGGCCCGCCAGGTCGCCGTGCAGTCCGAGGGCCAGCCAAAGCTGCTGGAGGTCCGGGAACGGCAGTGGAGCGACTGGCTCAAGGCGAAGTTCCGGACGGGGCTGCTCCAGTCCGTCAGCGGCGTGCTCCGCTTCTACCTCGTCCGGCTGGAGCCCGTGTTCGAGCTCTACGCCTCGCCCGTCAACTTCGACCCCGATGCGCCCCTCTTTCCCATCAGCTCCCCCCCGGAGTACGCCCGCGAGCTCGCGCGGCGGCTCGGGACCTTCTACACGACCGGCATGGTCGAGGACCACGGGGGGCTCAACAACGGGCGCTTCGGCGAGACCGCCTATCTGGAGCAGTGCGAGGCGGTGTTGCGGGAGCGCGAGAAGATGCTGCTCTACGAGCTGGACCGGCTGGACGAAGGGCTGCTCTTCTGTCTCTTCGACACGCCCGACCGCATCCAGCACATGTTCTGGCGGTTCCGCGAACCGGGCCACCCGGCAGGCCAGGACGACGAATCCGGCAAGGGAGCGGCGGTGATCGACGAGCACTACCGTGCCTGCGACGCGGTCATCGGACGGGTGCTCGAGTCTGCCGACGACGAGACGCTCGTCGTGGTGCTCAGCGATCATGGCATGACGAGCTTCCAGCGGGGCGTCCACCTGAACACGTGGCTCCACGACCAGGGGCTGCTGGCGCTGCGGAACGGGGTGAAACCGGGGGCGGAAGCCGGCGACCTTTTCCGCAACGTGGATTGGAGCCGCACGAGAGCCTACGCCCTGGGCCTGGGCGGCATCTACCTGAACCTGAAGGGGCGCGAAGGAGAGGGGATCGTGGAGGCGGGCGAGGCCGCGGCCCTGAAGGCCGCGATCATCGAGGGACTCGGCGCGCTCGCCGATCCGGCCCGGGACCGGCTCGCCATCCGCCGGGTCGTCACGCGGGAGCAGGTCTACGCGGGCGCCTACACCGACGAAGCGCCGGACCTGCTCGTCAACTTCGCCGAGGGCTACCGCGTCTCCTGGGCGACCGCCCTGGGCGGAATTCCCGCAAGGCACTTCGAGGACAACGTGAAGAAGTGGAGCGGCGACCATCTGGTGGACCCGTGCCTGGTGCCGGGCGTGCTGTTCATGAACCGGCCGTTCCGCGGTGAGGCAGCGGGCCTGGCGGACCTGGCGCCGACGATCCTTGCCGCTCTGGGGGTGCCGAAAAGTTCCGCCATGGAGGGACGGTCGCTACTCGCATGAAAACGCTCGTCGTCGGTCTCGATGGGGCCGCTCCTGAACTGTTGCTCGGCGACGACCGCCTCGAGAACCTCCGCCACCTGATGGAGGGCGGCTGCTACGGCCGGCTGGAGAGCGTCGTCCCGCCCCGGACGGTCCCCGCCTGGCTGTGCATGGTCACGAGCCAGGATCCCGGCTCCCTCGGCGTCTACGGGCTTCACAACCGCACCGACCACTCGTACCGCGGCACGGTGCGCGTGACCTCGGGGTCCGTTCGGGAAACGACGATCTGGAATCAGGTAGAGCGCGCAGGCAAGCGGGTGATCCTGATCGGCGTCCCCCCGTCCCATCCGCCGCGGCCGGTCAACGGGATCTGCGTGGGCTGCTCCCTGACCCCGGACGGGGCGGGCGTCTACGCTCACCCCGCGGCGGTGCAGGATGAGATCGCGAGGCTGGTCGGGGACTATCCCGTCGACGTCAGAGGGTACCGCCCCGGCGAGGAGGAGCGGCTCAAGGACGCCGTCTACACCATGAGCCGCAAGCAGTTCCAGGTGGTTCGCCACCTGGTGCAGAACGCCGAGTGGGACTATTTCCACTTCGTCGAGATCGGCCTTGACCGGCTGCAGCACGCCTTCTGGACGTTCCACGATCCCGTGGAGCTGCTCCAAGACGCGGATCACCCCTACCGGGAGGTCGTCCGTGACTACTACCTGTACCTGGACGGAGAGCTGGGGTCACTCCTCCAGCTCCTCGACGAGGAGACCGTCATCCTGGTGCTCTCCGACCACGGTCCGCCCCGCCCCGGCCGTGCGGTACCGATCAGCCGATGGCTGATCCGGGAGGGCCTCCTCGTGCTGAGCGACTCCCCGCGCGGGGTCACGTCCCTCGGAGGGCCCAGCGTGAACTGGGAGAAGACGAAGGTCTGGAGTGAGGGGGGGGGCGACGCGCTCCTCTTTTTCAACGTGAAGGGGCGCGAGCCTTCAGGCACCATCGACCGGTCGGATTACGCGGCGTTCCGCGAGGAGCTGAAGGCGCGCCTTGAGGCCAGCCTGGACGACCAGGGCCATCCCCTCGGGCTCCGGGTCTTCAAGCCTGAGGAGCTTTACCGGACCGTGCGCGGCGTGGCCCCGGACCTGATCGTCGGCTTCCCCGGCTCCCCACCGTGGCCGAGCGACGCGGCACCCGGGTGGGAGCCCGAGACCGCTTTGCAGGAGTGCGGCCACGGGCAGGCCGGGGCTTTCATCCTGGCAGGGCCCGACAACCCGCTCCTGGGCGAGATCGAGGGAGCGCATCTCCTGGACATGGCGCCGACGCTCTTGGAACTGGGCGGGTACGACATCCCCCGATCGATGCAGGGGCGCTCTCTGGTGGCGGGGACCGCACGGCGTTCTGGGGGCGACACCGGCCTCGCGCCGGACGAGGAAGCGATCATACGTGAGCGACTCCGCGGGCTCGGCTACATCGCGTAACAGGGCGACGCGGCGCGCGAGAGTCCCCCCCGCTGTCCTCCGGTCCGCCCTCTGGTCCCTCGGAGCCCTCGTGATCGCCTGGGGGCTCCTGGACCCCCGGTTTCGGGACGCCGAGGGATTTCTCGACGGACGGGTCTGCCTGCCAGCCTCCCTCGGCGTGGCTCTGATCATCGTCGGCGCGGCCATCGCCACCCCGTTCGCCAGATTCGCGTTCTGGTTGTCGCTGGGGCTCGTGGGGCAGGCGCTGGCGCTGCAGATGATCGACGCCGGGCCGGCGATCCGCTACCAGCACTACAAGCCCCCGGCCCGGCTGTTTGCCGAGATTCACCCCCTGCTCCTGATCGCGCTGGTCGCCCAGACCGCCTTCGTGATCGGGGGCCTCAGGCGCCGCTGGCCCGCCATCAGGAGCTGGACCGCCAGGACCTTCAAGGTCTGGCAGCTTCTCGGGATGGGGGTGGCCTTCTCCCTCACGAGCGCGGCGGTATCCCGCGAGATCCCCCTGTATGCCTGGGACCTCCTCTTCGCCACGTTCATCCAGATGGTCAACCTGGGCAACCTCATCGTGATGGCCCTGGCGCTTCCCGGGGAGGCGCACGGATCCCTCCGGGCGACGATCGACACCCTGCTCGATCCGCCTGAATCGAGCGCGGCGCCGGCGTCACGCGGTGTCGACCGACTGGTCTTGCTCGCGGCCGTCTGGGTCACGGTCCTGGCCGCCGGCCTCAACGTGTTCTCCTACGAACGGCATCCGCACGTTCCCGACGAGGTGGTCTACCTCTACCATGCCCGCAGCCTGGCCGCCGGGGCGCTGACCCTCCCGGCCCCGCGGGTCCCCGAGGCGTTCGACATCTACCTGATGAACGCCGACGGCGATCGGTGGTATTCGTCGGTGCCCCCGGGCTGGCCGGCCCTCCTGGCCCTGGGCGGCCTCCTCGGCGTCCCCTGGCTCGTCAACCCACTGCTGGCCGGCCTCAGCGTGCTGCTCACCTTCAGCTTCGTCCGGCAGATCTATGACCGCCGCACGGCCCGCATGGCCGCGCTCCTCTTGTCCATCTCGCCCTGGCACATCTTCATGGGGATGAACTTCCTGAACCACATGCCCGTCCTGGTGGGCGGTCTTGCCGGCGCCCTGGCCGTCATGCGCGCGCGCACGACAGGCAACCCCGCGTGGGGTGGGCTGGCAGGCCTTGCCGTCGGCCTCGTCAGCTTGATCCGGCCACTGGACGGCCTGATCCTGGCGGGGCTCCTGGGGCTCTGGGCCCTCGGTCTCGGAGGCCGCCGGCTCCACGCCGCGGGAAGCGCCGCCTTCGTGCTGGGCGCTTTCGTCGCCGGAGCCGTCGTGTTGCCGTACAACAAGCTCCTCACAGGCGACCCGATCCGGTTCCCGATCATGGCCTATACGGACAAGCACTTCGGTCCTGGCGCCAACGCCCTCGGCTTCGGAGCCAACCGTGGCCTCGGATGGCCTCTCGATCCGTTCCCGGGCCACGGCCCGCTGGATGCGGTGGTCAACGCGAACCTCAACACCTTCTCGCTGAACACCGAGCTCTTCGGCTGGAGCACCGGCTCCCTGGTCTTCGTCTTCCTGCTGGTCTTTTCCGGGGGGACCCGGGGAAGCGATTACCTGATGCTGGCGACCATCGCCGCCGTCGTGCTCGCTCACAGCTTCTACTGGTACAGTGGCGGTCCGGACTTTGGCGCGCGCTACTGGTACCTGGTGCTCGTTCCCTCCGTGACGCTGACGGCCCGGGGGATCCAGCACCTGGAGGGTGCGTCTGCCGGGAACGCGGCGAGGGTCCGCCTGGCCGCCTGCGGGCTCTGCCTCCTGACGCTGGTCAACTACGTGCCCTGGCGCGCCATCGACAAGTATCACCACTACCTCGGTATGCGCCCGGACATTCGCCGCCTGGCGACGGAGCGCGGCTTCGGGAAGAGCCTGGTCTTGATCCGCGGAAAGCGGCATCCCGACTACGCGTCCGCCGCGGTCTACAACCCCATGGATCTCACCGCCGATGCCCCGGTGTACGCCTGGGACCGCGGTCCCGCTGTCCGGGCGCAACTCCTCAACGCCTTCGCGGATCGGCCGGTCTGGATCGTCAACGGCCCCTCCTTCACCCGCCGGGGGTTCCAGGTGCTCGAGGGCCCGAGGCCCGGGTCGGAGCTGATGCGGCGTGGGGAATGACGGTCCCTACTGCGGGGTCCGCGCGGCGGTTCTGGGCGCCTCCGGATTCATCGGGCGGTGGGTCGCCCGCGCCCTCTGCGCCGAGAGGGCAGACGTGTACCTGGTGGTTCGCGACGGCACCCACGCCCGCGCCATCTTCTCCCGGTACGGGATTCGGGGGACAGTCGTGGAACAGGATCTGGGCGAGCCAGCGGCCGCGGGCGCGCTGGTTCGGACGATCCGCCCGTCCATCACCTTCAACCTGGTCGGCTACGGCGTGGACCCGTCGGAGCGCGACGACAGGACCGCCTACGCGATCAACGCGTTTCTCGTGGAGGCCCTTTGCGGGGCAGCCGCCGAGGCGTGCGACCGGAGGTGGCGGGGGCAGGACATCGTCCATGTGGGCTCTGCGCTGGAGTACGGCGACATCGGCGGGAGCCTGTCCGAGGACTCCGCGCCAAAGCCGACGACGCTCTATGGACGGTCGAAACTTGCCGGAACCGAGGTCCTCCTCCGCTCCTGTCCCGCCCTCGGCCTGAAGGGGCTCACCGCCAGACTCCTTACCGTCTATGGGCCGGGAGAACACCGGGGACGGCTGTTGCCCTCCCTGGTGGATGCTGCTAGGATGGGAAAGTCGGTGCGCTTGACCGCTGGAGACCAAAAGAGGGACTTCACCTACGTCGAGGACGTGGCCGGAGGGCTCCTTCGCCTGGGTTTGGCCGCCGCGAAACCGGGCGAGATTGTGAACCTGGCCTCCGGACAGTTGACTTCCGTTCGGACCTTCGCCGAGACCGCGGCCGAGATCCTGAACCTTCCACAGGACCGGCTCGAGTTCGGCGCCATTCCCACTCGGCCGGAAGAGATGGCGCACTCCGAG
>JACQWA010000179.1 GCA_016209425.1 Candidatus Rokuibacteriota bacterium | reverse complement strand
GGTTGGGCTCCGCGAGGTTACGCCGAATCACTTCGTCGCCTGCCATCTCGTCTAAGATTCGGAGGGGGCCTCGGCGGCCCCCTCCGAGGCCACCCCCAGACGTGGGGTTGCGCCGGCAAAGCCGGCGCTCGAACCGCGCGGGGTGGGGCGAAGGAGAGATGCGATGCTGAAGACGCACGAGGATGTCCACGACCTGATCCGGGGCCTCACGCTCCTGGGAACGGGCGGCGGCGGGCGGCCCGACGTCGGTCTCGAAGTTCTCCTGCCTCACGTGGAGGCGGGCCGGAGCGTGAGCTGGACGCCTCCCGAGATCCTCCCGGACGACAGCTGGGTCTGCTCCGTCTTCGGGATGGGATCGATCGCTCCGACCGAGCCCCTGACGGTGGAGCGGCGGGTGGCGCTCGGCTACCCTGCGGACTGGGTCGTGTCGAAGCCGATGGTGCGCGCCGTGGAGGAGCTCCAGGCGTATACGGGGCGGAAGATCGTTGCCATCGTCCCGTTTGAGCTCGGAGCGGGAAACACGGCGAGCCCCATGGACGCGGCGCTGCGTCTGGGAGTCGCGATCGTCGACGGCGACTATGCCGGACGCGCCATCCCCGAGCTGGCCCAGACCACGGCTGCCCTTGCCGGCATCCCGTTCACCCCCGGAGCCGTGGCGGACCCGTGGGGAAACGTCCTCATCATGAAGGAAACTGCCGGCGCGCTCCTGGCGGAGCGGATCGGCAAGCTGCTCAGCATCGCCACCAAGCTTCCCGACATGAAAGCGCCGTGCGCCCATGCCGGCTTCCTCATCCGCGGGCGAGCGCTGAAATCCATCGTGGTGCCGCGGGGAATCTCACGGGCCCTGGCCGTCGGAAGGGCGATCCGCCGGTCGCTCGAGAAGCGCGCCGACCCCGCCGCCGCCGCCGCGCAGGCGCTGGAAGGCTGCGTCCTCTTCAGGGGACGGGTGGTGAAGAAGGCCTGGGAGAGCCGCGATGGTTACATGTTCGGCACGACCACCGTGGACGGCGAGGGTGTGGATCGCGGGCACACGCTCGAGATCTGGTTCAAGAACGAGAACCATGTGACCTGGCGCGACGGGAGCCCCTGGGTGCTCTCTCCCGATCTCATCATGGTCATGGACGCCGCGAGCGGGACGCCCTACACCAACACGCTGCTCCCCGAGGGAGCGCGGGTGGCGGTGGTGGGCGCCCGCGCCGACCCCAAGCTCCGAACCGCGGAGGCCGTCACGCTCCTCGGCCCCCGCCACTACGGCTATGACTTGGACTACACCCCGATCGAGACGCTCGTGGGTCGATAAGGCCCAGCCCAAGGAGGGACCGCTATGCCCATCGTCAGATTCGTCCTCGCCGCGCTCAAGCCGGGCGTCAAGCCCGAGGACTATGAGCGCTTCGAGCGCGAGGTCGACTACGCCGTGTCGGCGAAAATGAAGACGATCATCAGCTACCGCACGCATCGGATCACGGAGCCGATCCAGGGGATCCAGGGCGGTCCGTGGGATTACATCGAGCGGATCGAGATCACCGACCGTCAGGCGTACCAGGAGGAGCTCGCCACCGTCGGCAAGGAGCTCATCGACGAGCTCTACGCCAAGTACCTGGAGCGGTCCCGCACGGTGTCGATCTGGTCGGAACGGATCGAGCCGTGAGAGGGGGGGGCTCCTGCTCCGAGGAGAGTCCCACGCGTCGCCGCTTCTCCATTGACACGCCGGGGGTTCGATGCTATAGAGTCGCCACACTGATCGCACTAGAATTCTCCTCCATTTGAACCCCTGTGAGGCCTTTCACGAGGCCCTCCCCTCGCCGCCCGGGGCTCCCCCCGCGGGGGAAGAGTTGTTTGCTTGCGCAGTCTCCCTTGATCGGCAGGGGAACTGCCGCTAACCAGAGCGAGTTCGACAGGCAAGGAGGGACGCGGATGGACACACCCGAACACGAGGACCCGAAATCCGTCAACGCCGTAGTAGACCGCCGGGGCTTTCTCCGGGTTGCCGGTGCCCTAGGCGTCGCGGCCAGCGCAGGAGGCCTGGAGGGAATCCTGGCCGCCGGAAGGGCCCCTGCCTACGCCCAGGGGACCACGCTCCATATGCTCCGCTGGAACGACTTCGTGCCGGCCTCGGACACCGAGCTCAAGACCAAGCTGATCCCCGAAGTGGAAAAAGCGCTGGGGGCAAAGATCACCGTCGAGACGATCAACGCCAACGATCTCCAGGCTCGGATCACCGCCGCCATCCAGTCGAAGGCCGGGCCGGACATCATCATGACCCAGCACAACTGGCAGCACCTCTACGAGGGCGAGGCCGGTCCCGCCGACGTCTCGGACGTCGCGGAGAAGATCGGCAAGGCCCAGGGCGGCTTCTACACCCAGTCCCGCGACGTGGCCGTGTCGGGTGGGAAGTTCATCGCAGTGCCCTGGTCTATCGTCGGCCTCCAGCTTGCCTACCGGAAATCCTGGTTCGAGGAAGTCGGGTACTCCAAGTTCCCCGAGACCTGGGAGCAGTACCGGGACGCGGGCAAGAAGCTCAAGGCGAAGGGCCGCCCGATCGGCCAGACCATGGGGCACACCTTCGGCGACGCCCCGGCCTTCTCCTACCCCTACCTCTGGTCCTGGGGCGGCAAGGAGGTCGAGAAGGACGGAAAGAAAGTGGTCCTGAACGCCAAGGAGACCATCGAGTCAGTGAAGTTCATGGTCGCCTTCTGGAAGGACGCCCACGACGAGGGCGGGCTGGCCTGGGACGACACCAACAACAACCGGGCCTTCCTCTCGGGCACCATCTGCTCCACGCTGAACGGCGCCTCCATCTACATCGAGTCGCTGCGCAAGCCCGACCAGTACAAGACGGAGAAGGGCGCCCAGATGAAGACCGACATCCTCCACGCCCCGCTCCCGAAGGGGCCAGCGGGCCAGTTCGCCTACCACGTCCCGTTCTCGCACATGGTGATGAAGTACTCGAAGAGCCAGAAAGCGGCCAAGGATTTCCTGCTCTGGCTCGGCACCAAGGCGAACTACGAGAAGTGGTTCCTCAGTCAGAAGGGCTTCAGCGTGGGGTCCACGCGGGACTGGGAGAAGCACCCGATCTGGAAGGAAGACCCCGTTATGCTCCCCTATCAGAAGGCCGCGCTGCTCGGCCGCGCGCCGGGCTACGCCGGGCCGGCCAACGCCAAGGCCGCCGAGGTCCAGACCAAGTACATCACGACCGACATGTACGCCAAGGCCATCCAGGGGATGGCGCCCGAGGAAGCCGTGAAGTGGGCCCACGGCGAGCTTCTGAAGATCTATGGTTAGGATGTGACGCCATCACCTGAAGAGAAAGGTTCTCGGGCCATTGCGGGAGGAGCGGGGGGCGCCGCCAGAATTGAGGCGGTACTCCCCCGCCCCCGGGCCTCACGGGAAGGGATCGTCAACCGCATCCTCGAGGACGAGCGGTCCCTCGCCTATCTGCTCCTCACCCCCACGGCCATCCTTCTCACCCTCTTCATCGCCTATCCCTTCTTCCGCGGCGTGTGGCTGTCGGTTTCGAGCGCCACCGTGGGAATGCCCGGCGACTTCGTCGGGCTCAAGAACTTCGCCAAGGCTTGGAACGATACGATCTTCCAGGCGGCCGCCTTCAACACCTTCGTCTATACGGGCATCACGACGGTCTTCAAGCTCTCGCTCGGGATGTGGCTCGCGATCCTGCTGAACCGCCACTTCCGGGCCAAGCGCCTGGTCCGCGCTTTCGTCCTCCTGCCGTTCATCATCCCCACGGTCCTCTCCACCTTTGCCTGGAAGTGGATGTTCGACCCGACCTTCAGCGTCATCAACTGGGTGCTCTGGAAGCTCGGCCTGATCACGCTCCGCATCAATTGGCTCGGCGATCCCTACCTCGCCCTGACCTCGGTGATGGTCGTCAACGTCTGGCGGGGCGTCCCGTTCTATGCGATCAGCCTCCTGGCGGGGCTCCAGACCATCAATCCCGAGCTCCACGAGGCCGCGGCCATCGACGGGGCCGGCGCCTGGCAGCGCTTCTGGCGGGTGACCTGGCCGCTGCTCCTGCCCGTGACGATGGTCGTCGTGCTTTTCTCCGTGATCCAGACCTTCGCCGACTTTCAGCTCGTCTACGTGCTGACGGGCGGGGGGCCGGCCAACGCCACCCACCTCTTCGCCACGTACGCCTACCAGATCGGCGTGGGCACCGGGCTCCTCGGCGAGGGGGCCGCCATTTCGCTGGCCATGTTCCCCGTGCTCTTGCTGGTGGTCATCCTCCAGCTCTGGTACATCCGCCGGGTCGAGACCCATTGACAGGGTGCTGAAAAAAACGCCGTGCAACAACGGTACATGACCTCGCAATGTTCGGTTCCAGCGCCGGCTTTGCCGGCGCAACCTTCGGGGGGAGGTTCGGAAGGGGGGCGTGCCCC
>JACQWA010000176.1 GCA_016209425.1 Candidatus Rokuibacteriota bacterium | reverse complement strand
GGTCCTGGAGCGCGCGGCCAGCGCCCAGGTCCGCTCACGGGGCTGAAGACCAGACGGGAAGATCCCTCGGGGAAGGAGTTGACTGCCATGTCGTGGGAAGCTGAGATCAAAGAAATGGCGTGGCGTCGCGAGCGCGCCCTCGAGATGGGCGGCGCCGACGCCGTCGCCCGTCAGCACCGGCAGGAGAAGCTCACGGCACGCGAGCGCATCGATCGGCTGCTCGATCCGGGGAGCTTTCGCGAGATCGGCACGTTCGCCGGATCTGCGCGGTATCGGGAGGATGCGACGGTCGAGGCCGTCGTGCCGGCCAACACCGTGATCGGCAAGGGGCGGATTGACGGGCGTCGCGTGGTGGTCGCGGCGGATGACTTCACGATCCGCGGCGGGTCGACCGAGGCAACGAATCCCGAAAAGTGGCAGTATGCGGACCGCTTCGCCCTCGCCAAGCAGGTCCCGATGATCCGGCTGGTCGATTCGGCGGGCGGCAGCATCCGTCTGCTGGAGCAGATGCAGTCCACCAAGATCCCGGGATATCCGCACTGGAACTACACGGAGATGATGGGAGTGATCCCGGTCGTCGGCGCCGCCCTTGGTTCCATCGCGGGCCTGGGCGCGGTCAAGGTGGTGGCGTCGCACTTCTCCGTGATCGTGAAGGGCACAAGCCAGGTCTTCGCCGCTGGCCCACCGGTGGTGGAGCGAGGGCTGGGCGAGAAGGTGACCAAGGAGGAGTTGGGCGGCTCGCAGGTTCACGCGCGTGGCAGTGGCGTCGTCGACAACGAAGCTCAGAGCGAGGATGACGCGTTCCAGCAGATCCGTCGATTCCTGTCTTACCTGCCTGCGAACGTGTACGGCGTGCCGCCGAGCGTCATATCCGACGACGACCCGAGCCGGCGGGATGAGTTCCTACTCTCGGCCATCCCACGAGAGAATCGCCGCCCGTACGATGTCCGCAAGATTCTCGAGAGCGTCCTCGACCGAGGCAGCCTTTTCGAGATCGGCCGCCACCAGGGACCGAGTACCGTCGCGTGCCTGGCGCGCCTTCGCGGCCATAGTGTCGGGGTTCTCGCGAACGACCCCCTTCAACGCGGCGGGAGCCTTGATGCCGGGGCCGCGGAGAAGATCACTCGCTTCGTTGACATGTGCGACACGTTCCACATCCCGGTGGTCAACTTCGTCGATCAGCCCGGTGTGATGGTTGGGACGGCCGCAGAAGCCCGGGGCACGGTGCGCCTGGCCGTGCGGGCCATCATGGCGATTCGCCAGAGCCGGACACCCTTCGTGTCGATCATCATGCGGCGCGTGTTCGGGGTCGCGGGTGGCGGGCATGGTCCCATTCATGGGCTGAACGAGCGGTACGCCTGGCCGAGCGGCTACTGGGGATCGATCCCTGTCGAGGGCGGTGTCGAGGCCGCCTTCAGTCGCGACATCGAGGCCGCAGCCGATCCGGCGGCTCGTCGTGCGGAGTTGGAGACGTATTACCGTCGGTTCGCGTCGCCATTCCGTACGGCGGAGCGTTTCGGCATCCCGGAGATCATCGATCCGCGCGACACCCGGCCGTTGCTGTGCGAGTGGGTCGAGGAGGCGTACGACGTGGTGGCCACGCAGCTTGGTCCGACCTACCGCACGATGCGGTCGTAGGAGGGGGACTCATCATGACCGACCAAACGGATCAACGCGAGTTGCTCGCCCGGGCTCAGAAGATCTTCCCCGGGGGGATCCTGGGAACCTTCCGCTTCCCTGAGGGGCTGGAGTTCGTGGCCGGCCATGGCCGGGGCGCCCGGGTGTGGGACCTGGCAGGCCGGCAGTATATCGACCACGTGCTGGGTTCGGGCCCGCTGATCCTCGGACATGCTCACCCGGCCGTCGTCGAGGCCGTTCGCCGGCAAATGGACCGGGGGAGCAGCTTTTACACGCTGACGGCGCCCGCCATCGCGCTGGCGGAGCGGATCCTCTCCGCCTCTCCCTGCGGAGAGCAGCTGCGCTTTGCCGCCTCCGGCGCGGAGGCCACCTTCTACGCCCTTCGATTGGCTCGAGCCTTCACCGGGCGGCGCAAGATCCTGAAGTTCGAGGGTGCCTATCACGGCCACCACGACGACGTCCTCATCTCCAGTTCGACCCCTTCCCCGGGCTTCCCCCTGGGAGTCGAGGACAGCCATGGGATATCCCCGGCCCGCCGGGAGGAGGTGCTGGTGGCCCCCTTCAACGATCAGACGGTGGTCAGGAATCTGGTGGAGGCCCATCATCGGGAGCTGGCGGCGATCATCGTCGAGCCCTACCAGAGGGTCATCGCGCCCCATCCGAGGTTCCTGCCGCTCCTGAGAGAGCTGGCAACACGGTACGGCGTGATCTTGGTCTTCGACGAGGTCGTGACCGGGTTCCGGGTCGCCTGGGGAGGGGCTGCCGCCCGGTACGGGGTGACGCCGGACCTGGCCGCCTACGGAAAGATTATTGGAGGGGGCCTTCCCCTGTCGGCCGTCGTCGGCCGGGCGGAGATCATGGAACTCTGCGACTCGCGTCGGAAGGGTCAGGCCACGTACGTCTACCAGAGCGGCACGTTGAACGGGCATCCGGTGGCGGCCGCGGCGGGACTGGCGACGCTCGAGGTCCTGGCGGAGCCCGGAGCCTACGAGCGCCTGTCGGCGACCGGTGAGGCGGTTCGGGGCCACCTCGGAAAGGCCGTGGCGACACGGGGCCTCGCCGGCCAGGTGTTGGGGATCGGCCCCATGTGGCATGTTCTCTTCACGGAAGAACCGATCACGGATCATCGGGCGGCACTCCGGGCGGATCGCGCGCGGCTCCTTCGGTTCCAGGCTGCGCTCCTTGAGCAGGGAGTGCTCGTGAACCCGGGAGTCCGGAGCTATCTCTCGCTCGTCCACACCGCCGAGGACCTCGAGATGACGTACAGCGCCATCGATCACGCCCTGGACGTGGTCGCCAGGGCGGCGACCCCAAAGTGACACGATCCAGAGTCCACGAAACGACAGGAGGAAGATCACTATGGCGGTGGACACCGTTGAGGCCCAAATCGAGGAGTTCATCGAGCGATCCCGGGCCCTGACCGGTCAGGAGGTCCGGGAGCGCGAGGCATGGAATAGCGCGGCGTCGCGGGACGCGATCCGTCACTTTGCTCTCGGCACGAGCGACGGGAACCCGTTGTGGCTGGATCCGTCGTATGCGGCCAAGACGCAATACGGCAGCGCGCTTGCCCCGCCAGGGTTCCTGACGTCCGTGCTTTACCCCATTCTCCACGGCGCGCCGATGTCGGCGCCGCTGTCGTCCCTGATCGGGGGCGTGGAGTACCGGTGGTTCACGCCGATCCTTGAGGGGGATGCCCTCCGCGCGTCCACCAAACAGGCGGATCTCTACGAGAAGAAGAGCGGCAGCGGGCGACGCCTGATCTTCATCATCTCAGAGGCCACCTACTGGAACCAGCGGGATGAGGTGGTGGGGAAGGCCACGGGGACCATGATCCGAGCGACCCAGGTGGGCACGGAGCTCTTGTTCGACCGGCCGATCTACCGGTACAGCGAGGTGGAGCTGGCGAAGATCGGCGCGGCGATCCAGGGGGAAGCGCGGAGCGGCGGGCGGACGCCGTGCTGGGAAGATGTTCAAATCGGCCAGGAAATTCCGCCGATCGTGCGGGGCCCGCTCACGATCGGCGACATGGTCTGCTGGCAGGCGGCGATCGGTCCGTCTTACCGGGCGGGCGGGCTCGGCTATCTGGATGTCCTCAAGGCGCCGCATACAGCCGTGAGGAATCCGATCACCGGCTGGCCTGTGAAGTACTCGCAGCAGCATGAGGACTTCCACCTGGCCGCCCAGCGGGGGATGCCAGGGCCGTTCGATAACGGCGTCATGCGGTTCGCCTGGGTGTGCCCGTTGATCACCAACTGGATGGGAGACGCCGGCTTCCTGAAGCGGCTCTCTGTGCAGGTCCGTACTCCGGCCATCTACGGCGACACCGCCTGGTACCAGGGGACCGTGGCCGAAAAAGCGCGAGACGCCGGCGGCGCAGTGGTCAGGATCCGGATCGCCGGCGTCAACCAGGTCGGCATGACGACGACCACGGGGGAAGCCGACGTCGTCCTGCCCGCCCGCACGGCCGGGAACTGAGCAGAAATGGGCCACGTGCGCATTCTCAGTGAGGCCGACGTTCGATCCGCCCGGTCTCAGGCGTGCCCACCCAGTGAGAGATCCCGCCGGTGGCGAGGAGTGCGAGACGCTCCGTGGCGGGCCGGGAGCGGATGAACGTTCCCACGAACATGAGTTGATGCGACCGATTGACAAGGCAGGCCCCCGCGTCTACCATCTGGCGACGGCCCTTCGCTCGGCGAGGGCCGGGAGAAACGGGATGACCACTGACGCCGTCAACGCCCAGATCGACGAGTTCGCGCAGGTCGGCACCGCGCTCCTGTTCGACCCCCCGATCCACCTGCCCTCACGCACGGCCGCGTAGGCGCCATGGGATCGGTCAGGATCCTCAGCGAGGCGGATGTCCGCCGGCTCGTCTCGCCGCTCGAGGCCCAGGTAGCGGTCGAGGAGGCTTTTCGCGATTTCGCCAACGGCGTCTCGCGCATGGCGCCGCGGGTCACAGTGCCGATCCCCGAGGCTGGCGGCAACATCCGGATCCTGCCTGCGGTGAAGGTCCTCGCGACGCCCCGCCGTCTCCCGCCGCCGCCGGGCTACCTCGGCGTCAAGGTCTACACGGGCTACGTGGGCCCCGTGTTCAGGGACCTCGAGAAGGGCCGGTTC
>JACQWA010000172.1 GCA_016209425.1 Candidatus Rokuibacteriota bacterium | reverse complement strand
CCGCGGTTCCGTCGGACCCGCTGCCACGCCTCCTCCAGCACATCCCGTCAATAGACCTTGTCGTACAACACGCCGAACTGCCGCTGCGGGGCTGCCTTGGCCGCCCGATACAGCTTTCTCTGGAGTACCCGCACCGCTTCACCGCGCGTGTGTTGAGCCCGTGGGGCAATCACGCTGTGCCTCGTCCCCGAGAAAGCCCCGCTGCAGTAGGGGGCCTTTGCTCCCGGCGCATTACCGCCCTTCCTCGCTCATTTGACCCCCTCCGACTCCCCGGCCAGGCGCCCCTCGGAATTTCGGCTTCCGGCCTCAAGCCTTCTCCCTCTGCGCTGTCCCTGCATGCTGCCGCCTTCACCCCGGGAGTCTCGGCGGGTTCGTCTCCCCGACTCGGGCACGGTTGCGCCCAGGTACGGCTCGAAAAATCAGAGGCTTCAGGCGCTATTTTTGCGCCGGAAAGTAGCTAGCACGGTCTCAAGCACCCGCTGCCGAGCCAGAGTCGAGCGCGTTGGCGACGATCTCGGTGAGGACGGTGCTCTCGGTGATGCGGGCTGCCTCCGGCTACGGATTCCGCCGAAGAATCTCCGCAAACCGCTCGCGAATCTGCGACGTCGTGCGTCCGATCTCCCAGATCTGGAGGATCGCACCGAGCAAGTCCTCGGTCTCAAGACTAGGCATGGAGGCTTGAAGTTCCCTCACGAGGGCGACCACCTCGCTCGGTGGAATGTCGTGGAAGGAGCGGGGGCCCCGGTTGCGCAACTTAACCGGAGGGACGCCACTCCTTCGGACAACCTGACTGATCTGATCTCGCATACCGAGCTCGTCAGTGCTGACGATGAGTCCCTGTCTGATCGCCGCGGCGACAGCCCGGTTCAGGTTGGAACGGATGTCACGGCCGACCCGTTGCAGACCAGCGGCTTTCACGTAGATCCGATAGGCGACAGAACAGAACATGGGTCCCTCTGCGTCGATGATCGAGACGAGAGGGCCTATGATCGCATCGACTCCGGCAGTCCGTGGATCGGGAAGGGGCTGCGGTGCCCACCGGGAATAGGGGAGGACGGCGCTCGGCATCGGCAAGCCGGACGCCACACGCTTGTGATCGTCGTCTCCCTCATCATCCTCCGGCACGGCCTCGGCTTGGTTGTCTTCGTCCTCTTCTTCAGGCTCACCGGCAGGACTGGGCCGCTGCATCCCAGGCATCGTCGGGCCATCTGCGGTGGAGCGGCCCTCAGTCGGGCGCACCTCAATGGGCCGTTCGCTCGGCTCCGCACCTACCGGGTGGATCCCACCCCGGGCAAGAACATCCCAGAGTTCCTGCAGCGCGGCTGCCGGATCCCGGGCAAAGGTACTTCCCCGTACTCGCCAGAAGCGGAGCCCGCATCGTTCGAGCATGCGCTGACGGGCCATGTCCTGCTGATAGCGCTCCGCCCCATGCCAAGCGTCTCCGTCGCACTCCACGGCCAGCCGCCCACGCATCCCCTCGACGAGCAAGTCGATGAAAAAGCCGGCAAATCGATATTGTGGGAGGACGCGGTAGCCGCGCCTGGCTATCTCCACGAATACGTCGACTTCGAACCAGCTCTCGAACGGCGCGGGCGCGCTCCGGGCGTCTCTCGGGCCCCTCGCGAGCGCGGCCAGTTCCTCAAGGTTGATCCCATGTGCTGGATCCATCTCAATATGCGGGTTCTGGCAATACTGCAATAGCTGGTGGCGCAGACACTGCGGGCTCAGGTCGTTGAGCGTCACAGTGTGGAACAGCCACATCTGGTCTCGCGCCCGGCTGGCTGCCACGTTGAACCGGCGCTCATCACGAGCACTGGTGAGCGTGGCGATGCGTCTTCCTTGGCGTGGCGCAACGACAAGGCTCAAGAACATGACGTCCCGTTCGGTCCCCTGAAACGCGTACGCATCGCCGCACATCAGTTGCCGCTTTTCCATCTCTTCCGGGCCGACGCGATCCAGTAGGAGCCGTTCGATCTCTCGCGCCTGTCCCTCGCCGAGAAGGCTGATAACCCCCATCGACTTGGCGCGTAGGCAGGGTCCCGGAGACAGGCCTCGATTCTGACCGCGATTGCCTCTGCTTCCGGGCGATTCACGAGCTTCGGCGTACGCCCTGTCTCGTACCCGTCGGGGACGAGGTGCACTACCACTGGGGGGAGCCGGGACCTGCCGTACTGGCGGAGCGGGACTAGTGGTTCTGAGCGATAGCAGAGATTGTTCGAGAACTGGATGATCTCTGGCATGCACCGAAAATGCTCGCGCAAGCGGATGCGACCGCCAAAGCGGATCTCGGCCTGGTCGAAGAAGCTGTTGTCGACGCCGAGGGCATCATCGTGCGGGATGTCGGTCAAGTGCCGCTGCCGCAGCAGCTCCACGTCCTGACGGTCGAGCCCTACGAACTCCGGGCTGATTTGCTTGTCGTCCCCAACCACCACCATCCTCTTGGCGAGGTAGTGCAAGAAAAGCGCCTCTGGACCCGACTGACTTGCCTCGTCAACTATGACGACATCGTACATGTCCACACCGGGGCGAACGGCTTCGGCCACGCGGTATAGCGGCATGATCCAAGCCGGAATGGCGGCTCGACACCGCTCCATGTGGTCCCGAGCTGCCTTGCGGTGCTGGCCGGCGTACTTTCCCGTTCCCTTGCCGATGCGCGCGACTGCCTTCGTCCAGGCCTCCAAATGCTGCCGTACCTCTTCGGTGAAACGCTCTGGAGCGAAGCAATGTTTCCAGGCCCTAGCCGCAGCCAAGTCGCGAACGAGTTCACGCACCCGCTGACCCTGAGCCGCCAGGTCTCTGCTGAGGATGTCAACTCCGGATCCCTCGACCTGCCGCCTAAGCCAACGGTTCGCCCTGGCCCAGTCCCATGCTGCGTTGAAGTGTTGCAGTCGCGTATCCCACGACGACGACGCAAAGTCCTCCTGTAGAAGATCTGCCAGTTTCGGTGTTTGATGGCGAAGGCGCCCGAGAAGATCCTCTCGCCGCCGAAGAATCTCTCGGTCGGCCTGCAACGTCGCCAGCGTTGCCCAACCCTCCCCCCAACCTCGCTCGTCCCTGTCGTCCACTGCTTTGAGCATCTGAGAAACCACCGGGTGAGCTGAAGCGGCGATTAGTGCTACCCGCAGGGTGGTCTCGACGGTCGAGAGCGAGGCTTGCGCACGTCTGAGTTCTTCCTCAGCGGATACGGCTTGAATGGAGCCCTCCAGCGCGCGCAGGTGCTCGAGGTCGTGCCAAACCGGATCCGCCATACCAGGAATTAAGGCCTGTCGCGACCTGACTGCTGTCTGCTTCTTCTCGAGCTCAAGTAGCTGCCTGAGGGCATCCTCCAGATCCTCGAAGACCGCGACCTGTTCAGCGAAGGATCCACGAACTGGCTCAACGTGCCGCGACCAGAGTTCTCGGAGAGTTTCCAGCCTCTCGGTACTCTCAATCCACTCGATTAGTTGTCTAAGCGGCAACGGCCGATCGCAGCGGCGCCCATCCACGGTGACGGACTTCGCCAGGTACCGAGCTTCTCTGACGGAGCGAGGGAGTAGGAGACTGAACCACAGACTGCCCCCCGACTCGAAGTGCTTCAGCAGAACGATCGCGTGCTGTTTGGCGAGTGCACGATCTTGAGTGTTTAGACCGACGATTCTTCGTCCTGATGCCCGCCGAGCTTTCTCCGCTGCTTGGATGAGATGGCGCCTAGTCTCGCTGGCCAACTCTGCCCACGGTCGGCTCCGGCCCGACAGGATTTGGCGGGCCGCTTCACCGATCCAGCGCTCGCCTCGTCCAAGTAGGGTGTCCAGCGCCACGCGAAGATCTTCGAGCGCGTTCCCCAAAGCGTCCCGCAGGTCTTTAGGGACCTGGACGAGGGTGGCGTACGCTGCGTGGGTCCTCTGCGCCTCAGCCTCCCGGTAGGCTTCCTTAGCCCGGCGCTCGGCGGCCGGCAGTGCGACGAACGCCTCGGGCGTGAGCAGATCGTCACGGGTTGGCCAACTCGCCAGCAGCTCCTGCTGTCGTCCCGCCGAAATCCCACGCAGCAGCCTGAGGAATTCCAGGGCCTCACTATCTGTGAGCGCCGGCTCTGCGTCGCTGACGTCGGTATTCGCCGCCCAGCCGTACTCGTCCTCTTCCCGACGGACCCGCATGGCAATCGACTGAGCCGTCCCGTGATAGCCCCCAAAGCCCAGCACGTGCTGGTGTGTCTCCACCTCCCGAAGCGCGCGAAGCTTGGCCAGTGTCGCCGCTTCGGTTCGGCGTGCCTCGTCGAGCCGCCGCTCGAGATCGGCGATGACTCGGTCCTGATGGCGAGGATTCCACTCCTTGAAGCGCCGGGTAATCCCCCGGACTGAGTCCTCGAGGGCCTCGATGGCATCGAGGTCGTCACCAAGCAGGATCACGCAGAGGTCAGCGATCTCGCTGAGCGATACGTCGCTTCGGAAACGATCGATCTGCTCCTCGTTAGCTGGCAGAGGAAAGTAGATCTCGTGCGGACTCCAAGCCGGCGCCGGCGCGGCGTCGCCGCCGACGGCTCCCTGAGGCCGGTCGTCGATGATCTCCACTAGCCGATGCACGCCGAGAGGCACCTCCTCGCCGGCACGAAGCTGCCCGATAATTTCCTGGAAAAGCCGGAGAAAGCTCTGCTCTGTTCGCCTTCGAAGAATCACCGCCGGTGCAAGGTGGACTATCGGCGTCCTGCCAACTTCGGACTGGCGATCTAGGGAGTTTTCGAACTGTCCCTCGGTAGAGACCGCGTTGACCCACGAGCGGAGGGCCGCCTGCACCTGGGTTCGGTCCCAGAGGGAATCGCCGATGGCGTTCACCTGCTCCTCGATCGCCCTCTGCTCAATCGTGTTTGGACGCTCTGATGGCTCGAGCATGTCCTGCTCGAGAGAGGGCCGTGCGCCTTCCCCCGCCGGGCCTACCGTGATGACGCCGCGGTTACTATCAAAGGAAATGCTGGTGTGTGCAGTGATGAGGTGACGCTTAACCGCGACGGACTGCCTAGACCACGTCAAATGCCCGAGGCCGACGACGACCTCAAATGCCTCACCCAGTCGCTGTTGGCGCTGGTAGACGGTAAAAAGATCAGTGTAGACTGCTTGGACGCGCTGAAGCCGCCGATCCTCCTCAGCCCACGGCGTCCATTGCTCGGCCAGATAGCCTTGCCAGGCCGACCACACCTCGCGGTGCTCCGAGAGTTGCTGGACGTGGGTGATGAGCTCTTCAATCCCGTCATCACGCTTCGAGGCCTCTTCGACTGTGATCTGCTCTCTGATCTGCGGGCTCCCTTGGGTGGAATCGCCGATCTGATTTACATCGATCCAGGGAATCACGACGGGCGGAGGCTTTGGCGGGGCCTTTAACCTTGGCTTCTTGACCTCGACCCAGGCTTCCGCATGTTCATCGAGGTCCACGCTTGGCCAAGCGATACAATGGCATCCAGATTCGCGAGGAATATCATGGAACCACACAACTTGTTCATACTGCTCCCAACTCAGAATCGTTTTCGTCCTGAGCTCGGTGAGTTCCCTTAGGAACGTGAAGAGCCTGATGGCCCTGTCACGCACGATCTCGGACGACCGGTCAGGCATGGATGATTGCCTTCCTCGCGGAGCCAAGACCCGTGTTCATCGTAACCCACCCGCGATAGCAGCTGCGCCAGGCAGCGTGAGGAAAAAAGTGCTTGGAAGCGGCCCGGAGTGAGCCTCCATCTCCTCCATCGCTATACAGCGCGGATGAAGGCGGAGTCAAGCACGGAGTTGGGGCCACGCCTGGCCGGGGATCGGGGCGGTTTTTCCGCAGACGGCACCACGGAACGGGCAACAAAAAGCCGGACCGAACGACTGTCGGCCCGGCTGATGGCGCGGCGAACGGCCTCAGGAGGCGGCTGCGGCGGCCTTCTCTTTCTTTCCTCGGGGGGCCTTGTCGCCCTTGGCGTCCTTCCCCTTTTCCTTCTTCGCCTTGGGCGTTTCCGGGCGGTCCACCAGCTCCATCAGGACCAGCGGGGCGCTGTCCCCGGGCCGTCGGCCAGCCTTGATGATGCGCGTATAGCCACCGTGGCGCTCGGCGTAGCGGGCGGCCACGGTGTCAAAGAGCTTCTTCACCACGGTTTCGTCCGGGACCAGGGCGAGCGCCTGACGACGCGCGTGCAGGGTCTCGCGCTTGGCGAGGGTGATCATGTGATCGGCGAGCCCACGCACGGCCTTGGCCTTCCCTTCGGTCGTGGTGATCCGCTCGTGCTGGAACAGGGCCGTGAGCAAGTTCCGGAACAGCGCCCACCGGTGGGCCGTCACCCGCCCCAGCTTCTTGCCCGCCCGGCCGTGTCTCATCGGAGTCCTCCACGCCCGACCGCTCCCAGCAGGTTGGGATCGATGCGCATCCCGAGCGAGAGTCCCAGCGCGGCCAGGGCGGCCTTGATCTCCTCCAGCGACTTCTCGCCGAGATTCTTCACCTTCTCGACCTCCGCCTCGGTCTTCTGAACCAAATCCAGGACCGTCAGGATGTCGGCATTCTTCAGGGCATTGACGGCCCGCGACGGAAGCGCGACCTCTTCCAGGCTCTTCGCCAGCGCATCACGGAGAAAATCCTCCCCACTCTCCTGGACTTCTTCTTCGTCCGCTGCCTCCGAGGCCAGCAGGGTGAAATGATCGCGGAGGTGAGTCGCTGCACGGGTGAGGGCCTCATCGGGCGTGATCGCGCCGTTGGTCCAGACATCCAGCACCAGCTTCTCGTAGTCGGTGATCTTCCCGAGACGCGACATCTCCACGTTATAGGAGACGCGCTGGATCGGCGAGAAGGCCACGTCCAGGGGAATAGCGCCCGCCGGAACTGCGCCCGCCGGATGCTTGTCGGCGGCCAGGTATCCCCGCCCCACTTCGATCCCGAGCTCCATCGTCAGCTGGCCGTCCCGGTCCAGCGTGGCCAAGTGAAGCTCGGGGTTCAGCACCTCCACGTCCGAATCCGCGAGGGCCGCGCCGGTCACCCCCTTCGGCCCTTTGACATCCAAGCGAACGACGCACGGCTCCCCCGACGGCACGTGGACCGCGAGCTTCTTCACGTTGAGCAGGATGTCCATCGTCTCCTCTTGGACACCTGGAAGGCGGACGAGGGGATCTTTCACCCCCTGGATCTTCACCCAGCCGACGGCGGCTCCCGGAATGATGGCGAGGAGCGTACGGCGGAGGGAGTTGCCCACGGTCAGGGCGTACCCCTTCTCGAAAGGCTCCGCCACCAGCCGCCCGTACCGGTCTGTCAGGATCTCCCACTCGATCTTTTTCGGCTTCTGAAACGGAATTCTCGGCATCAGGCAGCCCTACTTTGAGAACAACTCGACGATGAGCTGCTCCTGGACCTGGATCTGGATGTCCTCCCTGAGCGGGATTCCCCGCACGACCCCCCGCTTGTCGGCGGCGACCGCTTCGAGCCACGGCGGCACCTGCCCGCGGCCCGCGTTGAGGTTGTCCGCCACCCGCTCCTGGAGCTTGGACGCTGCACGGAGCTCGACCACGTCGGCGACCTTCACGAGGTACGAGGGAATCGTCACCTTCCGCCCGTTGACCTGGATGTGCCCGTGGGCCACCATCTGCCGCCCCTCCCGGCGAGAGGCCGCAAATCCCAGGCGGAACACCACGTTGTCCAGACGCCGCTCCAGGAACTTGAGGAGGTTCTCGCCGGTCACCCCCTTCTCGCCTTCGGCCCAGGCGAAGTACTTGCGGAACTGCTGTTCGAGGATTCCGTAGATCCGCTTGGCCTTTTGCTTTTCACGGAGCTGAATCCCGAAGGGCGTCAGCTTCCCGCGGTTGAGCCCGTGCGCGCCTGGCGGATAGTTCCGGCGCTCGATCGCGCACTTCTCGGTGAAGCAGCGCGCGCCCTTGAGGAAGAGCTTGATTCCCTCCCGCCGGCACTGCCGACAGGCCGCATCCCTATATCGCGCCAACTGATCGCCTCCTTCTATTTCCGCCCCCCCCGGCCGTTCGCGCGCTGGCTTCGCCAGCGCAGCCCTTTCCTGGGGGAGGCGTCGGGGGGGGCCGGCGAGGCCCCCACCCATGTTTAAAAGCGGCGTCGCGTTGGCGGGCGG
>JACQWA010000173.1 GCA_016209425.1 Candidatus Rokuibacteriota bacterium | reverse complement strand
GAGCGAGATCACGGTGGTGCCTCCGCACGCTCACCGTGCGGCGGTGTAAGTACCGAGCGAGATTCCGTCACGAATTGGGGCGCTGCGTTATGCCCCCCCTCGGAAGACCGCCGCGAGGACGCTTTCGTTCAGCTTGCTACGGTGGCAGCCCGGGCGACGGCAGAGGCGAGCAATGAGTGTCGTCGCAATTTCTCAGAGCCTCGGCAGCTTGGGCGAGGAAATTAGTTGCGAGCTGGCGGGTGCCCTTTCGTACGACTTCGCGGATCGGGAGATCATCATGGCGACTGCCGAGCGGTTCGGGGAAGGAGCGACAGGCCTCGAGCATGCGACTGAGGCAAAACCGACGCTCTGGGAGCGCTTCGCCGACACCTCCCGGCGCTACCTCGCCTATGTCGAGGCCGTCATCTTGGAAATGGCCGCCCAGGACAACGTCGTCCTCGTGGGGCGCGGCGCGGTCTTCTTGTTGCAGAAGGTCCACCACGCACTCCGGGTCAGGATCAGTGCGCCGGTCTATGTGCGGGCCAATCGCGTGGGACAGCAACAGGGGCTCGCACCCGGGGGAGCCACTGCGCTCGTGGAGCAGAGTGATCAGGAGCGTGCGGCCCGCATCAAGTTCTTCTACCACGTGGACTGGGACGATCCTCTCCTCTACGACCTGTTCATCAACACCGACGACCTGAGCGTGAAGCATGCGGTCCGACTCCTCCAGAACGCGCTCGAGAGCGGGCGATTTCGGCCCACCGCGGATTCCGTGGCGGACGTCCAGGACCTGAGGCTTACTGCTCAGGCAAAGGCTTCACTGATGATGCACCCCGTCACCCAGGCGCTCCTGCTGGTGAACCCCATTACTCGACAGCTCCCCCTCTCCCTCACCTGCCAAAGGGGCTATCTCACGATCACGGGCACCGTCGATCGGGAGGACCAGCGGACTGCCGTCGAGGCGATTGTGGGAAAGCTGCCCGGCATCACAGGAGTGCGGTGCGAGATTGCAGTCGCCCTCCCGGGCCTCCGCCCGCCTGGAGCATAACAGGCCAGCCTTAGCGCGGCGGGCCAACGCGGACGGCCCGGAGGGGGATACCACTTCTGCCACTGTATCGGACAGTCGGCATTGACAGCGCTCTTCCCTCCGATCCACTCTAGCCCGGCGATTTGACCATCCTTCGGTTGCCCCATTCACCGGGAGGCCCTGCCCACTCCCCTTGCGCGCGGCGCGCGCTCAGGGAGGTGTGGCATGGCGCTCCACGTTCGCGGGTTCACCCTGGCCGAGCTCCTGGTCAGCCTCGCCGTCGTCGGCCTGGTGATGGCGGGAAGCCTGGGCCTCCTGATCCAGGGACAGCAGAGCTATCTGGCGGGGGCCGGGCGCATAGAAGCCCAGCAGAACGCGCGGGTGGCCCTCGAGCGGATGGCCAGCGAGATCCGGGCCGCCGGCTTCAACCCCAGGGGTGCCGGCTTCTCCGCCATCGTGAACCAGACCGAGCAGAGCCTCACCCTCCAGAATGACTGGAGCGGGGACGGGATCATCAGCGGACGCGGCGAGGTCGTGGTCTACCTGCTCCGGGGAAGCACGCTCCGGCGCAACGCGGGCGGCGGGGCTCAGCCGGTGGTCGAGGGGGTAGAACGCCTCCGCTTCGTCTACCTCGACAGCGCGGGCCGTCCCACCGCCGAGCCGGCCGCGATCCGGAGCGTGGAGGTCTCCATCACGACGCGCTCCCGAGGAGCCGCGGCGGGGGGCGGCGCCTCCCTGACCACCGCCGTGCGGTTGAGAAACCGCTGAGGCTGGGCTAGCCTGCCTTATGCATGAACGTGCACGCCCGTTGCCTTGGCCGGTCCAAAATGCCTCGTAGACATGCGTTCGGCCGTGGCCGAGACGATTCGGGTGCGGTCATGCCACGATCCTGGCCTCGTGAGCCCCTCTGCAGGCTGGGAGAGACCTCTGAGGAGGGAGCGACAGCGACACGCCTCGCGTGGTCAGGTCCAGGTCGGGGTGCCCCGGTCGGCTCAGGAGGTGGCGCCCACCGCGCGGGCAAGCTGCCGCCACGTCGGAAGCCAGGGGAACGTGGCCGGCAAGTGCAGCACGATCCGCCGCACCGAGCGCTGGACCCACACCGCGAGCTTGATCAGCCGCTCCCGCAGGGTGGTGACCTGGGCGTCGGCACAGGCCGTGCCCTGCGCGCGGCGGCGCAGCTCCTGGAACAGGATGTACGCGGCCAGCGTGAGCAGGACGCGGAACTGGTTGGCCAGAAACCGCGAGCAACTGGTCCGGTCCATCTCCAGCCCGTGATGCAGCTCCTTGAGCCGGTTCTCCATGTCCCCGCGCTGGCAGTAGATGTGGTAGACCGCCTCCGGAGCGTCCGGGAGGTTGGTCACCACGAAGCGGGGATTGTTCTTGGGGTCCCGCCCCGGATGCCGGACCACCTCCGCCTTGATGATCCACGCGCCGCTTGCGCGTCCACTTCCGGGCGGCGTAGCGCGTCTCGCCGTAGAGGTGCGCCGTCTGGCCCGTGGCCCGGGACCGCATCCGGGCCTTGCCCATCAGGCGCCGGGCGCGCTTCTCCAGCCGCGGATTGCTGGCCATCGCCACGAGGTACTCGACCTGCTGGGCCTCGAGAAACGCGAAGAGCTTGGGGCTGGCGAAGCCGCCGTCCAAGCGCACCCGGAGCGGGGCCGTCGGAAAGGCCTCGCGCAGCTGCCGAATCAGGCGCCGCAAGAGCCCGATGGCTCCCCGGCTGGCCGGGGCGTTGCCGGGCCGCAGCACGGCCGCCACCGCGAACTGCTCGGCCTCGTCGTTGAAGGTCACCGTGGCCACGATCGGCAGATAGCACCACGTGTCGTAATGGCCATTGAAGAACGTCAGTTCCTGCTGGCCGTGGGTGGGGTCGTCGGTGGGATCGAGGTCGATCGTGAGGCGCGTGGCGCGGCCGTGGAGGCGCCGCCGATGGTGCTCGATCACGGTGTCGGCCAGCACGCGCCCCATCGTGAGCAACTCCCGCCGGCCCACGGCATTCTCGAACCGCGAGAGCGTGGGCTGCGAGGCCAGGGCCGGGCCGGCCAGCGGATCGCGCCCGACCACGAGCTTGTGGATCACGTCGTCCGCCAGCCGCGCGGCGTCGTTGCAGTCGGCGTAGCCGCAGGCGATCCCAAAGACGCGTTGCCGGATCAGCTCCACGGTCTGATGCTGAACCTTGCCGGGCTGGCGCCCATCCTCCAGGCACGCCGCCAGGTGCCCACTCAGGCCGAGCTGGGCGTCGAGGGCCTTGAGCAGGATCGCGCCCCCGTCGGAACTGGCGTGGGGCACGTCGAAGCGGGCGACGACCGGCTTCGGAAAGTTCTTCCCCTGGAAGAGCAGTTGCGCTATACAGTGTGTAGCCATCGGGCCTCCCCCTTGCGGTGCGTGAAAGTCTTTCGACACCGCTTTTATCGCACACTTGAGGGACTCGATGGCTGTTTTGTTTCATGGTTCACGCATAATCCAGGCTAG
>JACQWA010000167.1 GCA_016209425.1 Candidatus Rokuibacteriota bacterium | reverse complement strand
GGGTAGAGGCTCGTGCCGTGGTCCGGCGGGTCGTGGTCGTCCGCCTCGGCGCCGAACGACTCGCCGTGGTCGGATGTGATGACCACCAGCGTCCGATCCAGGAGGCGCCGCCGATCGAGCTCGCTGAAGAGGCGCGCGATCTCCGCGTCGAGCGCCCGCATCCCCCCCTCGTACGCCTCGATCACCTCCTGGCGGGTCGCCCGGCGCCGGAAACCGGGGTTCAGCCGCCGGTCGTGGAAGGCCTGGTTCACGTCCATGTAGCAGAGGTAGGCGAAGAAGGGGCGGCTGCGATAGTCATCCAGGAAGGCCAGGAACTCGGCGTTGAGCGTCGGTGCCTTCTTTCCCCTCCCCGCGGCGTGGTACCCCACTTCCCCGAGGAGCCTGTCGAGCTTGCGCCCGTGGACCGTCCGGCGGAGGAGGTCTTCGAGGAGGTACGCGTTGAAGCGGAGGAACCCCCGGCCCAGATATTCCGGCGTGACCCAGGCGGCGTTTCCCGAGAAGGCTCCGGTCACGTAGCCGCGGCGGGAGAAGAATTCGGCGAGCGTCGGGTACCGGTCGTCCAGCCGGAAGTCCGGCCAGTCCGCCCCGTGCTCGTGGGGATAGCGCCCCGTCAGGATCGACGCCTGGGAGGCCAGCGACCAGGATGAGGTGACCCAGGCGTTCTCGAACCGCACCCCGCCGGCCGCGATGCGGTCGAGGTTCGGCGTGAGCGAGCGCTCTGCCGGCCGGCCGACGCTGTCCCGGCGCACCGTGTCCAGGACGATCAGCAGGACGTTCGGCGCGTCGGCCTCCGCGGGGGGCAGATGCCGGAAGAGCCACATCTCCCGCGCCTTGTCGTACACGGCGACACCGGCCCATGCGGCGAGCAGCAGCGCGGGGATCCACAGGAGCCGGCGGCGCAGAAAATCCGTGAGACGGCGTTCCGTCCCGCTCAGCCCGCGGCACCAGGCCGCCGTCACGCCGAGGGAGAGCAGCGTGGCAGCGATCGGGTGGATCACGGCAGGCGCCGTGACCACGGTGACGGTGCCCAGGAACACGAACACGCCGTGGGTGATCAGCAGCGGCCGGGCACCGCGCCATCGGCCGATTACCCCCAGCAGGGGGAGGAGCCCCGCGGCGGCGAGCAGGAAGAGGGGCAGGTCCAGGGCCGGCGCGATCCAGAGCGCGTGGAGCGAGACCTTGTACGGCGCCAGGACCGCGGGGAAAAGGCGGCTGACCGAGAGGGCGACGCCTTCCAGGAAGCCGAAGACGGTGGCCGTCCACACGGCGACTGCCAGCGCGTCCGAGACCCTCACGGGCGCCGGGGCGGCCGGTGCCGGGCTCCTCACCGATCGGGGACCAGCACGAGGATCTCGCTGACCAGGTGTTTCGGCCACCACTCCCTGATCCCTTGAACCTCCGGGATGCGCCGGATCTCGCGATAGTGGGCGAGCATCGCGGCCTTCACTCCCGAGCCGCGGTTCTGGAAGTCGTAGGCGGTCTGGCCCGTGTCGAGCTGCCGGGCCAGGATCTTGTCGTAGGTCTTCGCTTCGATGCGCCTGATGGTCTCCGACAGCATCGCGTGGCTGATCCGGGGTTGGTTCTTCCCCACGTGGATCGCCACGGCGACGGCGCGGTCCCGCATCAGCACATTCTCCCTGAGGTAGATCCAGCTCCCGTAGTCCAGGAGGACCCGGTCGGGGGACACGCCCAGGAACTCCCGCTCGATGTCGCCCACGTAGCGGAAGAAGTCGGGGGGGACGGGGTTCGCGGGCTCCCGAACGTAGCCGAGCGAGCCGGCCAGCAGCACCATCGCGCTGACCACCGTCGCCTCCTTAACCCGGAACTGCCACCGCGGCCAGGCCGGATCGGGGCTCGGCCACGCCCTCGCCAGCGCGACCAGGGCCCAGCAGGTGGCGATCACGACACCCGGCCCGAGGTGGTTGGTGACCCAGACGAGGCCGCTGGTGTACACGGAAGCGAGGAACGGCAGGAGCCAGGAGAGCCAGAGGGCCAGGGACGTCCGTGCGGGGTTCCGGAGTACGAGGGCCCAGCCCCCGAACAGGGCCATGACGACGTAGGGACCGGCCCAGAAGAGATGCAGGACGCTCCGGGCCAGGGCGACCTGCTTCTGGCCCAGGGCGGCGAAGACCCAGTAGACGAACGGCTCCGCCCAGAGCGCGTAAGAGATCCCCACCACCGCGGCGGCGGCGGCGAGGCTCGACAGGAGGAAGAGTCCGACTGTTCGGCGCGCGACCTGGCCGGCCACCAGCAGGTAGACGGCGAAGACGGCGCCCCACATGAGCTGGTTCTGCTTGACGAGAAAGCCCAGCGCGGGCAGGACCGCCATGACCCAGAGCAGCCATGGCCGTGGCGAGATCGAGTGCCGGGCGATCAGCCAGAAGGCGGACACCGAAACGAGCAGGGCGAGGCCGTCGTTGTGCAACGAATGGGTGTACGGGTTGAACCGGGGATCCAGGGCCGCCAGGAAGAGGAACGGGAACCACACCGGGATCCATCGGGCCGGCTGCCGGTACTCGGCGGGCGAGAGGAACCGGCGCGCCAGGAGGTGGCACGCGCCCGTGGCCACGACGGCCGCGAGGCCCACGTAGGAAAGCTGGATGACCCGGAAGAGCGGGATGGAATCGCCGTCCCCGAGGGCTCTCGAGATGAGGTAGGTCAAGATCGGGGCCCCGGGGGTATAGGGGCTCGAGTTGTTGTCCGTCGGTGGGGTGTAGATGGGCAGCCCGAGGCGGAACTTGAGGATGTCGTTGACGAAGCCGCTCTCCGAAAAGCTCAGGATGTCGGCGGGGAGCCGCGCGTACGCCGCCAGGTGGTAGGCGGCGACCAGCCCCATGAGGGTGCTGGCGGCCGTCAGCGTCGAGAGCGCTCCGCAGCTCGGCCAGGGCTCGGCTTCGTTCGCGCTCCCCCTGAGTCGCAGGGCCAGGCCCGCCCCCAGCACCGCTGCGAGGCTGCCGCCCACCGCGGCGGGAGTGGGGACCGGCAGCTCCAGACGGAACGCGAGGGCCAGGAGGCAGAAGCCCAGGAGCCCGGCGGCGACCGAACCCAGGGTGCGCAGCGCCTCCGGGAGGCGGTCGGTCCGCTCCCGCCTCACCGGTGCCTCCCTGTCCAGAGCTGCCACCGAAGGCGGAGCACCCCTTTGATGTCCTCCCAGGCGGTCCGGAGGATCTTGACCCGACTGTCGTCGTCCTCCCGCCAGACGACGGGGATGTCCTTGATCCGGTACCCGTGCTTTTCGGCGAGCACCAGCAGCTCCGTGTCGAAGAACCACGACTGGTCTTTCACCTGCGGCACGACGCGCTCCACCACCGCGCGGCTCACTGCCTTGAAGCCGCACTGGGCATCGGTAAAGGAGGTGAAGAGGACCGCCTTGACGAATGCGTTGTAGACGCGCGAGATGATCTCCCGCCGGAGGGAGCGGACCGTCCGGGAACCCCTCATCAGGCGTGAGCCGGTCGCGATGTCGTAGCCGTGATCCACGATGGCGGAGACGAGGGGGCCGAGAAACGAGAGCTCGGTGGAGAGGTCCACGTCCGTGTAGCAGACGACGTCCGCCGTGCTCCACGCCCAGGCGTGGCGGAGCGCGCGACCGCGCCCCCTTTCGGCCAGGTGGAGGAACTCCACGTCCGGATACGTCGCGCTGAGCGCTTCCCCGACCTCCTTCGTGCCGTCGGTGGAGCCGTTATCCACGATGACGATGCGCCAGCGGTACGGGAAGTGCTCGGCGAGGAACTGGCGCACGGCGGCGACGCTCTTTTCCAGGACATGGGCCTCGTTCAGGACCGGAACCACGACGTCCACGGCGATCCGGCTGCCCGGCCCGGCCGCGAGCCTGCTCATGGAGCTCCTGGACGAAGCCTTGGACGCCAGGCCTCCCCCCAGCCGATCAGCCCGATTCCCAGAGTCATGTCAGTCCGGATACCGTGCGAGCCGATCGTGTGCCCTCGGGACAGACGGGCGTCTTCGCTCATTTCCCCCGGTCCGGGTCGACGGGCGATTGGAGATGAGGAGAACCGCATCGGGCAGGGCTTCGTGGCGCGCTCTGAGACGGAGCTGAGGGTATGCGCCCGTAGCGCGAAAGACGGGGCGGCTGGCCAGGAGATGGCTCACGATGTTCCTCCCTTCAAGCTCGGCCTCGAAGATCCGTCGTCCGATGACGCAGAAGACCCTCTGTTCTGACGCCAGCGCCTGCCGTAGCGCGTGTGGGTCGGCGAGGAAGGTGAAGGGCTGGTTCAGGTAAAAGCTCATATTGAGCTTGGCGATGAAGTCGGTCTGGCCCTGGCTGATCGACATTGGGCGTGGGAACAGGGTGGTCATAACGATCTGGTCTCCCGGACGCCACTCATGGTTAATTGTCAGCGCCAGTGGCTTGAAGGTTCTCGTGTCGTCCAGTTGTGGAAAGAGCAGGAGGATCAGGATGAGATAGCACACCCCCCCTGTGCCAGCGATGGTCCAAGGGACTAGGTGGTTTCGCTTGCGTGCCAGCGCCCATGCGACCGCCGTCCCCCCACCGGTGAGCACGCCAGCGACGGTCACCCCGACCAGGGGCTTGGCTGGAGACCGAACGCCACGGTCACGCCAGTTCCCAGGAGGAGAAGTGCGGATAAGGTAGCCCCCCCAGCGAAGTCCAGGGGGAGGCGCGCCGAAGTCGACCCCGCCCTGTTGCGGAGATACCGAGCGACAAGGATCGCAAGGGCTGGATAGGCGGGAAGCAGGTAATACTCGTTCTTTCCTCGTGCCAGCGAGAAGGTGAGGAACATGACCGTGACCCAAAGTCCCAGGTAGAGGGAAAGGCGGTGGCGAGGATCGAAGAGACGCCGGCCGGTGGCGGCACCGGCAGCCAGCGCCGCCACGAGAAACGGAGACCATGGCAGGAAGCCGAACAGCAGCGCGGGAACGTAGAACCAGAACGGGTAGGTCAGCAAGCCTCGTTCCAAGCCGAAGAATCTTTCGAGATGATTTCTCACCAGAAACTCCTGGATGAAATGCCAACCGTACAGGTAGGTGATGATGCCATACCAGGGGAGGGCCACGGCTGCCAGGATGGCCAGTCCCGAGGCCAGAGGGAGGTGTCGGAAGTGCGCGGCGTTCCGGGTGATCAGGAGATAGAGGCCGCCGATCAACCCCGGAAAGAGGACGCCGAGCGGACCCTTCGTGAGGCTCGCCAGCCCCATGGCCAGGCAGGACAGCCAGAACGCGGCCCGGCGTCTTTCCGGAGCGTGGATCGCCCGATACAGGGAAAAGAAAGCAAGGGTGAGAAAAAATGTGAACAGCGAATCTGTTTCGGCATGGCGGGCGCGAATAAAAAAGGACACAGTGGTTGCCAGGAGGGCGGCAGAGAGCAGTCCCGTCCCCGCGTCCAGGAAACGGGAGGTGAAGAGATACGTTGCCAACACGGTGAGCAGGCCAAAGAGTCCGCTGGGGAAGACGATGGCAAACTCGTTCGTACCGAAGAGGCGGAAGGATAGGATCTGCACCCAATAGTACAAGATCGGCTTGTCGAAAAAGGGTTTGTCGAAAAATAGCGGGACGAGGTAGTTCCGCGATTCGGCCATGTTCTTGGAGATCAGGGCGTACCAGGCTTCCCCGGAGAACCGTTCCATGACTCCCTGGTTGCCGGCGTGCAGGAGGAAGAGAACAGAACAGCAGAGAACCAGCCCCGTGATGTGGGAGCGGGTGCCCGCTGCCCTCGCCGGCCATCTGTGGACCTGGGAGACGGTTTGCGTGCTCACGGCCCGAGGCCCTCCGCGGGGACGGTGTCGGGAACCATGGCGCTATCCGTCTCCACGATTCGGGACCCGAGGGCGGGGGGACCACAGCGCGAAGAGGATCGCCGCGGCCAGCGCGAAGAGCGGCAGGGGCGACGCCCCGCGGGGGATGTAGTCACCGTACTGGCCGGCCGTGCGCGACAGCGTGGTCAGCGCGGGGAGCGTGAAGCCGCCGACGAAGAGCCGGACGACGGGATCGAGCACCCCCGGTCCCCGCTCCACCTCGCGGTACATCGCGAGGGCCCAGGATTCGGCGACCGAAACGATGGCGACGAGGTGGATCGCAATGCGGGGCAGGCGCATCAGCACCACGGCGGCCGGGATGAACAGGAGGGGGAGCGTCGGGACCAGGTAGCGGACGCCGGTGTTGAACTGGAGCCGGGTGTAGTTCACGCCGCTGAAGAAGACCCACCATGCCAGGAAGAAGGCGAGCAGCGCCCACAGCTCGAAGGCTGGCAGCGCGCGCCGGCGGCCGCGGATGAGGAGCGGCGAGAGCAGCGCCAGCAGCATCAGCGGGCTCGACACGAACAGGCCGTAGCGGTAGTCGAGCGCCAGGGAGAGGAGCAGCTCCGGCTGGGGCCATTCGAAGCCGCGATAGCCGCGCTCGACCCACGCCACCGGCGGCATCCAGTGCTGGCCGGGGTAGAACGGGTGGCCGAAGCTCCGCCACTGGTAGAGCCAGAGCAGCCCCACCGGTCCAGACGCCCCCAGCGCGTAGCAGCCGGCGTGGCGGAGGATGTGGGCCGGCCGCGGCCCGCGGAGTCTCCCGGCCAGGCCGTAGACGGCCAGGCCGAGCAGCAGCACGGCTCCGCTGTAGTCCAGGAGCAGGCTGGCGCCCCCCGCGAGGCCGCCGAGGAAGAAGCGGGTCCGCGTGGCGGGTCGGTCGGAGCCCCCCGGGTTCCAGAGGGCGACGAACCCCAGGAGGGCGACGTGGCCCAGCATGAGGTTCTGGTTCAGATAGCCCGTGCGGAAGAAGACCGGGGTGCCGAAGGCGTAGAGCAGCGCCAGCCAGAGGGCCGTTCGGTCGGATCCGAAGAGACGGCGGAGGACGTAGAACATGACCACCGCGCCCAGGGCCGAGCCGGGGGCCATGAACATGGACTGCATCACGAACGCGGCCAGGCCGAACTTCACATCGAGCCCGTGGCGCCACGCCTCCCGGTAGAACTCCCGCGCCATGGGCCAGGGGGACTGATAGGGCGGGGGCTCATTCTGGCCGCTGGCGGCGCGCCGACGGTTCACCTCTTTCACCACCGCATCGACGACGGGGCGCGACAGCGCGTACGGGATCGCCGCCAGCATCGACACGCCCGGGTTGCTGCCGACGTGCCAGCCGTAGCCCTCCTTCTCGAACAGGTCGGGGTGCATGCGGGCGTATTCGTCGACTTGAAAGGACAGGTGGTCGCCGATGGCCAGCGCCAGGTAGATCTCGCGCACGATGTTGGTGGCGAAATGAAGCGTGTACACCAGCCAGCACGTGGCGAAGAGGCGGAACGCGATCCCGCGGGGCGAGAAGCGCCAGGGGGCGGGGGCCGCTTGCGACGCCGGGGGAGACGCGGGTTCGCGGATCATGCCCCGCGGCCATCCGGCGGGGCGCCGGCCGCCCCCGCCGGGGTTCCCGGCAGCGCCGGTCGGGCCCTGAGCAGCGGGAGGGCGGCGCGTCTGAGGATCGTCTCCAGCTGCGCCCTGAGCTCGCCGAGCAGCCCAAGGCCCTCCGGTGAGGCCGCCCGGTCGCGCTGCTCCAGCGCGTCCGCTTCGACATCGTAGAGCTCCTCGCCGCCGTCGCCGTTTCGGATGTAGTGGTCCCGGCCCGCGAGCAGCGACTTCATGTTTCCCTTTGACACGGGGAACCACCCGGGCCGGCCGGGCGCGAAGTTGACCTCGGCCAGCGCCGGGTCGGGCGCCGCGCCGCCACCGGTCCCGTCCCAGTGGCGGGCGAGGGACTGGCCCGGAAAGGGGCGTCGGCCCGGGAGGCGCAAGAGATCCACCACCGTGGCAGGAAGGTCGCGGAGCGTGACCGGCTCGGGTACGATCCTTCCTCCCGGCACGCGCGAGGGGAGCACGATGAGCAGGGGGACGTGCAACGACGGCAGGTACAGGCTGTTGCCGTGGCCCATCGTTCCGTGCTCGCCGAACTCTTCACCGTGGTCGGACGTGACGATCACCAGCGTGCTCGCGAGAACCCCCGCCGCCTCGAGCCCGTCGAGGAGCCGTCCCAGGTGATGGTCGAGGTAGGCGATGGCGCCGTCGTAGGCATCCATCTCCGCCTGCATCTCGGGCGGCGTCCACCGTCGCTCCGGCAGGAGGGTGGGATCCCGTGCGGGGCGTGGGGGTCCGAACATCGTGGCGAACGGTTCGGGAGGCAGGTAGGGATCGTGGGCGTCGAAGTAGTTGAGGAAGACGAAGAAAGGCCGTCGTTCCGTGTGCGGGAGCCAGCGCAGGAAATCCTCGTTCAGCTGGGCCGCCGACTTGCGCCCGAAGCGCTGGTGCTGCCTTGCGATCCGGAGGATCTTGCCGCCGGCCGCGCTTCCCAGGACCGTGCGGGCCAGCGACGAGCCCAGGACGATCTGCCCCGGGGAGACGCGGTAGTCCTCGTACCGCGCGAAGCCCCGGTCGAGCCCCGATTCCCAGCTGCAGTAGATCGTGTTGGCGACGAAGGCGGCGGTGGCGTAGCCGTGCGCGCTCAGGAGCTCGGCCAGCGTGGGATGGGTCGCGTCGAGGGGCCGCGTCCAGTCGGCGGACACCTCGTGGGGGTACCGGCCGGTGAACATGCTCGCGTGGGACGGAAGCGTCCACGGGGAGGTGGCGAAGGCGCGGTCGAAGAGCACCCCGCGTTTGGCGAACTTTTCCAGCCGGGGCGTGGTGGCGCGGCCGTAGCCGTAGAGGCTCAGGTTCCGGGCACGGACCGTGTCAAGCACGATCAGCAGGACATTGGGCGCGTCGGCGGGCGGCCGTGGGAGCGTCGCCAGCGCGCGCTGCTCGGCCAGCGCCGGCCACCCATGCACTGCCGCGGCCAGGAGCACGACGAGAGCGGCCAGCGCGCCCGTCGTGCGCCGTCGGAGCAAGCGAAATCCGCGTGGGTACGCCGCGATGACGCGGGAGGCTTGCGTCGCGAGGCCGGCGGCCAGCAGCAGCGCGGCGACCGCGTGGAGCCTCGTCACCATCAGGAGCAAGCTCAGGCATCCCAGGAGCGCGAAGACGAAGGCGGCGCCGCGCAGGGACACGAGCGCGGGCCAGCGGCGGCCCACAGCCCAGAGCCCGAGGCCGGCCAGGGCGAAGAGCGCGAGATCGGTGGCGGGAGCCATCCAGACGACGTAGGGGCTCAGGTGGAGATATCGTTGCAGGAGCCATTTGGCCACCGCCAGGCCAGAGACCTCGCCGAGGCCGGTCAGCAGGGCGAACCAGGCCGCGATCTGCAGGAGTCCCGCCGGGTGGTCGTGGACAGCCGAAGCCATTCGCTCCTCTGCGAAGCCGGTCACCGGACCCCGTCACTCAAGCGGGAGGCGATGCCTTCCTGGT
>JACQWA010000166.1 GCA_016209425.1 Candidatus Rokuibacteriota bacterium | reverse complement strand
GGCTTCCCCCAGGTGATCCCCGAGGGGCTCGACATGCTGCGCTTCGGGGGAACGTACCTGGAGGTCGGGACGATCAGCCGCGGCGTCACGGTGGAGATCGAGCCCTCGTCGCTCGTGTGGGGATCAAAGAAGATCATGGGGGTGATCCAGTATGACCCGTGGGTGATCCCGCGGGCCCTGGAGTTCCTGATCCGGACTCGCGGCCGCTTCCCGTTCGGCCGGTTGCTCTCCCACAAGTATCCGCTCGACCGGATCAACGAGGCGTTCGCGGCCTCCGAGTGGCACAACCGCGACGCGACCACGATCACCCGCGCCGCCCTGATTCCCTGAGGAGCTGCCGACATGCCGACCCCGCGAGAGCAGTTCCCCAAGCTTGTGGAGTACATCAAGGGCTTCCGCGCCACGTATCTCGCGGCGGCTGGCGTGAAGCTCGGGCTCTTCCAGAAGATCACCGCCTCCCCGGGCCTCACGGCGGAACAGTTGGCGGCAGACCTCGGGCTCCACGCGCCCTACCTCCTCACCTGGTGCCGGACCGCCCACGCGATGGGCTTCCTGGAAGCCGACGAGGGCGGGCGCCTCCGCCTGGCTCCCGGCTTCGAGCCGATCCTCGCCGAGGCGTCTTCGCCCTGGTACTACGGCGGGGCCCTCGGCCTGATCGTCGACTACGAAGCCCGCGACCTGGGGCGCCTCCCTGAGCTTTTCGGCTCCGGTACCGCCGTGCCTTTCCAGGCCCGCGGCCGGAAGTTCTCCGAGCAGGTCGGGGCGGCCACCGCCGGCCTTCACACCCTGGTGGCCAGGAAGCTCCTCCCGGAAGTCCCCGGCCTCAGCGAACGGCTGAGCCGCGGAGTGAAAGCGCTCGATGTGGGGTGCGGGTGCGGCGGGTTCCTCCTCGCCCTCGCCCGCGCGTTTCCCGCCGGCCGGTACACCGGCGTCGATGTGGATCGGCCCGCCCTCACGAGCGCCCGCAAGGCCATCCGCGCGGCCGGCTTCGCCCGCCGGGTGAAGGTCAAAGCGGCCAGCACCGACGGCTTCCCCCTGACGGGTCCCTTCGACCTGATCACGCTGGTCCAGGTCTTCCACGAGATCCGGCCCGACCTGCGTCCGGGCATCCTGGGGGAATGCCGGCGGCTCATCGCCGCCGAGGGGTGGCTCGTCATCCTCGACGAGACGTACCCCTCGACCTGGGCGGACCTCCGCGCTCCCGAGAACTCTCGCCCGGTGCTGACCGCCTTCAGCGAGCTGGCCATGGGGAACGTCATCCCCACTCAAGCGGAGCAGGAATCGCTGCTGGCCGGAGCCGGCTTCTCCGTCCACACCCGTGCCACCGTCGGCGACGGGTTTACGCTGCTGACCGCTCAGCCGAGGTAGCCACACCACGCCGATGGTCTACCGGCGGCGGGAGCTCTGGCTCTTGCTTTTGCTGACCGTGGGTCTGGGGGTCGGCGTCGCAGTCAGCGAGTTCAAGCGCGGCTTCCCCGATCTGGCCGAGCGGCTGGAGAACCTGGACACCGAGGCGGTCTCCGATCACGCCGCCCCCACGCCGGCTCCGGCTTTCACCGCGCGACCCCCCAAGCTCTCGGAGGCTCAGATCAAGCTGGCCGGCCCCCTCGACCTTAACCGGGCCACAACGGATGATCTCCAGCGCCTGCCGGGAGTCGGGCCCACGCTTGCCGGCCAGATCCTCCGCGCCCGCGAGCGCCGGGGGCGCTTCGCGGCGACGGAGGATCTCCTCACCGTCCCCGGGATGGGCCCAAGGAAGTTCGAACGAATCCGCGATCTCGTGTCCGTCCAGGAGTAGCGGTGTGGCGGAATCCACTGGAGGGCATGCCGCTTGCCCCGGTGGCCCTGGCCTTCGCCCTGGGCCTGGCCACGGCGACGCGCTTTCGCCCTCACCCGGTCACGCTCTGGCTGGTCGGGAGCCTCTCGCTGCTGGTCGCCGCCTGGCTCCTGCTCCACCGGCGAATTGGCGCGGCAGCTCTCGCACTGATGCTGACGACCGCGCTGCTCGGCTTTCTGAGAGCGGCTGCCCCAATTCTCCCAGCCGATCACATCGCCCGCCGCCTCCTCCCCTCGCCGATCAGACTCGAAGGCCGGTTGATCGCCGAGCCGATCCGCTGGACCCCTGACCGGACGCGGCTTGTCCTAGAGGCCGAGGCGGTCACCGAGGGCACGGCCCGCCGCCCCACCCGCGGGATCGTCCAGGTCACCCTGTACGGGGAGCCTCCCCCGCTCACCGAGGGACAGCGGATTGCCGGAGAGTTCCGACTCCACCGCCCGGTGGGGTTCAGGAACCCCGGCGGGTTCGACTATCCGGGCCACCTGGCCCGGGAAGGAATCTTTGTCGTCGGCAGCGCCCGCGCCGACCGACTTGACGTGCTGACCCCTGAGGCGCCACCCTGGCCGGTGAGGATCAAGCGCTGGGCCATGGAGACGATCCAGCGCCATCTGCCGCCGGCCTCCGCCGCGCTCCTCGCCGGGCTCCTGCTGGGCGAGCGGACCGACCTCTCTCGCGCCGCCGATGAGGGCTTCAGACGCGCCGGGGTGTATCACATCCTGGCCGTCTCCGGCTTCAACGTGGCGCTGATCGCCTCGGCCATATTTCTGGGCCTCTTGCTCCTCGGGTTGCCCCGGCGTCTGGTGGCCGCGGTCGCCATTTTCCTCCTGCTCGGCTTTGCCCTTGTCGTCGGGGGACAACCGTCCGTGGTGCGCGCCACCGTGATGGGAGTTCTGCTCCTGCTCGGGCTCCTCCTCGAGCGCGAGACGAATCTGTTCAACTCGGTGGCGCTGGCCGCGCTGCTGATTCTCCTCTGGCGGCCGGGAGAGCTCTGGGAGCCGGGCTTTCAGCTCTCCTTCGCCGCAACCCTCGGCATCCTCTATCTGAGCCGCCCGTGGATCTCCCGCCTCAAGGCGCGGGGCTGGCACGGGTGGGTCGCGGCGTCGGTGGCGGTGAGCCTCGGCGCCCAGCTCGCGGTCATGCCGGTCATGCTGGTCCACTTCAACCAGCTCTCGCTGATCGGGATCGCGGCGAACCTGGTGGTGGTCCCGCTGGCCGCCGTCGCCACGACTGGAGGACTGGCCGCCCTGCTCCTCACGCTCCTCCACGAGGGGTCGGGTGACGTGCTCTTTCAGAGTCTCTGGCTGATCCTGCTCGCGCTCCGCGGCGCGGTCAGGTTCTTCGCCGCGATCCCGGCCGCCATGATTCACCTGCCAGCCCCTCATCCGGCCACCGCCGTTTCTTTCTACGCGATTCTGGCCCTGCTCCCTCATCTCGAGGGTCGCCGTTGGCTCCGTGTGGGGGCCACGACCCTCTCGGCCGTGATTCTGGCGGCGACGCTCTGGCCCTGGGTGCGTCCCGCCGATGGCAGGCTCCGGGTGACGTTCCTCGATGTGGGCCAGGGCGACGCGGCCTTCGTCGAGCTCCCCGACGGCCGCCGGGTCCTCGTCGATGGCGGCCCCGGCGGCGAGCGGCGCTTCGACGTGGGCGAGCGGGTGGTGTCCCCGTTTCTCTGGAACCACGCGGTCGCGGCTCTCGACGCCGTGGTGATGACCCACGGCGACCCGGATCATGCCGGAGGGTTGACCGCCATTCTGCGCCACTTTCGCGTGAGGGAGTTCTGGGACAACGGCACCGGCGATCGGGGGGCGGAGGCGATCCGGCGCCTCGCCGAGCGGCAGGGGATCCTCCACCGGCAGCTTCGAGCGGGCGACAGGATCTGGCTGGGCCCCGTGCTGATCACGGTGCTGAACCCGCCGGCGACCCTACTCCGCGGCTCGCTCCGCGGCCCGGCCTCGGACGAGAACAACAACTCCCTGGTGCTGCGCCTGGAGTGGGGGCTCGCCTCGTTTCTCTTGACGGGCGATGTCGAGGAGGAGGGAGAAGCCGAGCTGCTGGCGCGCCGACGGCCGCTCGGCCATCTCGTCCTCAAGGTGGCGCATCACGGCAGCCGCTTCTCGACGACCGAGGAATTCCTCAGGACGGCGCGGCCGGCGCTGACCGTCATCTCGGTCGGCGCGGGCAACCCGTTCCGACACCCGAGCCCCGAGGTGCTGGAGCGGCTGGACCGGGCCCACGCGCGGATCTACCGGACGGACCGGGATGGCGCCGTGCTTCTGGAAACAGATGCGGCCAAGCTCCGCGTCACCCGCTGGGCCTCCCGCGCCACGGAGACCTGGCGCCTGGATTCTGAGGGCGGTTAGCCCCGGTACCGCACGACGGCGGCACCCATCCGGCGGGCCCGCTCTCCCGCCACTCGGCCAGGGCCGGGGCAAACGCCGAGCCTGCCACCCCTTGCCGGTAGGGCGCCAGCGCCGGTGACCAGGTTCCGTCGGGCGTCAGAAACCGGTTGACCGGCGCTCGGCCGAGGAAGCGCACGACGTGGCGCAGAGCGCGGAGAGTTCCAGTGGCGCAGAGCG
>JACQWA010000170.1 GCA_016209425.1 Candidatus Rokuibacteriota bacterium | reverse complement strand
GGCGTCGGTCAGCGTTACGTTCGGGTGCCCGGGCTGCGGCAACCGGGTCGCCCTGCTCACCAACCCCGTGGAGACTCAGCTCGTCCGGTCCCTCGGCGTGAAGATCGGCGGGCGCGGAGCCCCGCCGACGCCTCCTCGACTGGTTGGTCGAGATAGAAGTGGATGCCGTCACGGTCTCTCTCCCCTACCTCCTCGAGCTCGTCAAGCGCTCCTACCCGCAGCTCCGGGTCACGGTGGGCGTCTTCGCGGGCGTGGACCAGGTGAAAAAGGCGAAGATGTGGGAGACGCTGGGGGCTGATTGCATCACGCTGGAATCTCTCTCCGTCAACCGCCGCTTCCCGCTCTTGACCAGCCTCAGACGGAGCGTCAAGTGCGATCTCATGCTCCTCGTCAACACCAACTGCCTGCAGTCCTGCCCCCTCTCCCGGGCCCACATGGTGGCGCTTTCCCACGCCTCCCAGGCTCGACATCCCAGCCGTGGGTTCTTGCTCGATTACTGCTTTCTCCGGTGCTCGCAGATGAAGCTGGCCAACCCCGTCAACTACATCCGCTCGGACTGGATCCGGCCGGAAGACCTCCATCACTACGAGGCGCTGGGCTACGACCGGTTCAAGCTGGCCGAGCGCAACATCCCGACGGAGGTCATGGTGCGCCGCGTGAAGGCCTATAGCGAGGGCCGATACGACGGCAACCTGCTCGACCTTGTCCAGGGCTGGGGCTTCCGCGGCGGTTCGGAACCTTCCGCGTACTTCCGGCGTGGCCTCTTCTGGAGCCTCCGGACCTTCCTGGGGCCCTGGACGGTCAACCCGCTGCGGCTTCTGCGACGGGACCCCCCAGTCGTCATCGACAACCGGGCGCTGGATGGGTTCTTGGAGTTCTTCTTCACCGGGGATTGCCATGAGTGGAATTGCGAGGAGTGCCGATACTGTCACCGGGTGGCGGAGCGGGCGGTGAGGATCGATCCGGAATTCAGGCGGGAGCTCCTTCACCGATACGACGAGGTCCTCGAAGACCTCCGCTCCGGGGCGATGTGGAGCTATGGGCAATAAAAATCGGCTCCTCTCCCGGTGGCTCTTTGGGATCGGAGCCGTGGGGGCTACTCCTCTCTCCTTCCACCAGTGGAGGCTAACCTTCGTATTCAAGTATTACGGGACGGCCGCCCGACGGCTGGAGGCTTACCGGTGAAGGTGGCGTGGGCGCCGGGTGTTGGAGTCCCCGTCGCTCTCCTCGCGTTCATCTTCTTCCTTCCGCCCACATCGTCGGCCCAGCCCCGGGACGGATACGTGGGAGTGGAGGCCTGCAAAGTCTGCCACCCGGACAAGGTCGAGAGCTACTCCGCGACCACCATGGGGAGGCTCTTCCTCCGTCATCCGCGAAACGACCAAGAGCGCCTCGGGTGCGAGGCCTGCCACGGCCCCGGGAAAGCCCACGCCGAAGCCGGCGGAGGGAAGGGGGTCGGCGGGCTCACCTCGTTCAGCAGGAAGGATCCGACCCCGGTGGAGGCGCGGAACGCCGTCTGCCTTCGGTGCCACGAGCGGACCGCCCGCCTCTTCTGGAAGGGAAGCCCCCACGAGTCGCGTGACGTTGCCTGCACCGACTGCCATCGGGTGATGGTGAGAGTCTCCGAGCGAGGTCAGCTCGCGAGGGCTACCGTGGTCGAGACATGCGCCCAGTGCCACATCCGGAGCCGCGTCCAGCTGATGCGCTCCTCCCACATGCCGCTCCGGGAGGGAAAGATGGACTGCATGAGCTGCCACAACCCCCACGGGACCGGCACCGAGAAACTCCTCAGGGCCAACTCGGTCAACGACACCTGCTACAAATGCCATGCCGAGAAACGCGGGCCCTTCCTCTGGGAGCATACGCCGGTGATGGAGAACTGCGGGAACTGCCACGACCCCCACGGCTCGAACCACGAGAAGATGCTGAAGCTTCCCAAGCCCCGGCTGTGCCAGCAGTGCCACACGGACATTGGGCACGCTTCCAGCCCCCAGACGCGCACAACCCGGTTCGTGATGGGCCGCCAGTGTCTGAACTGCCACGCCACGATCCATGGCTCCAATCACCCGTCGGGCAACTTCTTCAAGCGATAAGAGTCACGGCATGGGCCGGGCGGGGACGCCTCTCCTGTTACTCGCGGGGTTCGTTGGGCTCGTTTTGGGCAGCGGCAGGGCGTCGGCTCAGAACGAGATCTTCGGCCTTAAGCTCGACGGCTCGTTGGAGTTGGGCGGTCGCGCGTTCATTGAACGCCCCTCGGATCGGCAATCAGCCAAGTTCGAAGAGTACCGGGACATCCCGTCCGGACTCTTCGTCGAGGATCTCCGCCTTCGTCTCTCGAGCAAGGACGACCGCGGTGACTTTGAGTTCCGAGCCAAAGACGCCGGCGAGGAGGACCAGCGCTTCAGCCTCCGCAGCTCGAGGCCAGGTCTTTATGACTTCGGGTTCGAGTGGGACCAGATCCCCCATATCTACTCGACCACCGGCCGGATGCTCGGCTCGGAGGTCATCCGTGGCGTGTTCACTTTGCCGTCGCCCCGCCCGTCTTTGTCGGCTCACAACTCCGCGCCGGCCCTGGACGAGATCGGCGTCCGCTGGGACACGGCCGAGTTTTCGTTCTCGGTCAGCCCCACCCCGGACTGGGAACTCAGGGCGGAGTATATCCGCATCAAGAAGGAAGGCGACCGCCCGATGGGGATGTCGTTCGGCGGCTACGGGAACAACTTCAGAGAGATCCTGGAGCCGATCGATCAGACCATCCACGACGTGACTCTTTCCGCCAGCCTGGCGCGAGAGAACTACTCGCTTCAATTCATGTACAACCTCTCCCGCTTCCAGAACGCCCTCGACGCCGTCGTGTCGGATAACCCGTGCCGGGCCCCTGAGGTCCGCAACCCCACGTGCCGCGAGGGCAACTCCACCCTCGGAGCCCCGCCCGCCGGGCAAATCGCGCTCGCACCCGATAACCTGGCTCATACCTGGTCGCTCTCCGGAGGGGTCGACCTCCCGCTCAGGAGCCGGGCGACGGGTACTCTCGCCTACAGCTGGCGCCTCCAGAACCAGGGCTTTGTCCCTCACACCATCAATCCCGCTTTGGCAGGGAACAGCGCTCTCGCCCTTCCTCAGTCTGACCTCGACGGGGACGTGAGGGTCCTGCTCTTCAGCCTCAACGCAGCCAGCCGGCCCGTCCGCCCCCTGACGCTGACGGGCAGGTACCGCCTCTACGACTTCGACGATCGCAGCGACGAGATCCTCTTCCCCGCGCTCGTGAATGCCGATCGTTTCCTGCTTCCCCGCGCTCGGCTGGCGAACCGATTTCCGTTCACGAGCCATAGCGCCGGAGTGGATGCTCGATGGCGAATCCTGGTCCCGCTGGCCCTTACCGTGGGGATGGGGTGGGAACGCTGGGACCGCAACAGGTACCGGGGGGCCGCGCTCACCGACGAGTTCAAACCCAAGGCGGCACTGGACTATACGCCCACAGATTGGATTCTGCTCCGCGCGACGTACGCCCCGTCCCGGCGGCAAGTCAATGACTACAACCCTCAGGTAGACGCGACACACCAGTTCGCGAGCTTGAGAAAGTTCGACGAAGCGAGCCGAGATCGTCAGCGGGGGGATTTCCTCGTCCAGCTCACGCCTCTCGATACGCTCACCGCCAGCCTCACCTACAGCATCCGGGACGACGACTACACGGACTCCCTGTTAGGGCTCCAGGAGGACCAGAACTGGGCTGCCGGCATCGATCTTGCCTGGAGCCCCGTTGAAAGGGTCTCGGTTTTTGCCGGCTACATGCGGGAAGAGTACCTTGCACGACAGCGGTCCCGGCTCCGGGTGGCCGCACAGCTCCAGAACACCACCTATGACTGGGTCGCCAGGACCTTTGATGCGATCGACACGTTCGCGGCTGGGGTGAACGCGTTCATCCTTCCAGGGAAGCTGGATCTGGGCCTGAACTGGAACTTCTCCTACGCCCTGTCGAGGATGAGAGCCTTCAACCCCGCAACCCCAACCGGCGGGACGCCGGCTGAGAACGCGGGAGCCGTCGCGGCCAACTTTCCAGCCATTGAAGACGCACTCCACCGGGCCGAGGCGTTCCTCCGTTACCAATTCCGGCCGAAGTGGACGGCGAAGCTCCAGTATGTGTTCGAGAGCTTCAACAAGACCGACTTCCGCACCGACCAGCTGGCGCCTGCGACGGGGGACGACATCTTTCTTGGAAATGACCTCAAGGACTACAAGGCGCATATCCTGGCGCTGATCCTCGGCTACCGCTTCTGACAATGCTCTGCGCCCGGTGTTACGGTCGGAACACCAACAAGAAGGAGAAGGATCTTGCGTTCCCAGTCGGATTTCTGCCCGGCGACGTCAAGATGGCGAGCCTCGTCTCGTTCTGACCTCCGCTCCGGGGCGACGTGGAGTTATGGGCAATAAAAATCGGCTCCTTTCTTGGCGGCTCGGCTGGATCGGACCGGTCGGGGTCTTCCTGGCCCTGGTCACAGCCTTGCAGTGGACTACCCTCCTGAAACTCGCCGCGGGCTTTTACTTCATCGTCGGTTTCTACCACCACTTTCAGGAGTACGAGTTCTGGGTCCTGGGGCTGAACCGGAGCGCCGAGATTCGGCCGAACCAGTGGGCTCCGAGAGACCTCGCTTTGCTCATCCTGCCGTACTTGGCCTTCCTGGGGATCGCCTATAGCCCCATCCAGTTCGAGTTCTTCCTCCTGGCCGCCCTCTACAACGGGATCATCCACGACGGAATCATCCCCCAGTACGTCCTGAACGAAGAGTCGCGCGACGAGAGTCGCCGCAGGCGCAATACGCTCCTGCTCCTCCACCTCCCGGCACTCGTCCTCTTCGGCCTCGGGATCGCGGGGGGACTCCTGGACTACGCCTACAAGGGGGAGCTGCACCACGCGGTGACCGGCTTTTCCCGCTACGCCCAGCTCCTGGGAGAGCCCAACCCCTGGTTCCTGGCTATCTCCTCCTTCATCGCCTACGCTCACGCCATCACCTGGATCACCACCATCAGGCTGCGGGTCCAGGCTCGGGTCGAGCTGGCCTTGAAGTACGACAGTCCGGTCGCGAGGGCGGTTCGCTACGCAGCGGGGGCCATCTTCGTCGGCGTCTGGAGCTACGGCCTCTGGCGGGCCTGGCCAGACAACCCTGAAGGCTTCCACATTGTCACCACGGTCTTCCTCTACTCCTCGCTCCTCCACCAGTGGAGCGAGCTGGTTTTTGTCTTCAAGTACTACGGGACGGCCGCCCGAAGGCAGGAGGCGACAGCGTGAGGAGAATTGCCGCTGAGGGGGACTCTCGATGAGTGTGCGTAGGGATTTCCTGAGAGTCTTTGCTATGGGATTCGCGATCCTCATGGGGACTGGCGCGACTTCGCCGATGCAGGTCGCCGGGCAGTCCGCGCCCCTTCCGCCGACAAGCGATCAGGAATTGGCAAAGTTGTTGGTGAAACTGGTGCTGAGGACCCGAGCGACCATCGCCAAGCAGTACCAGACAGGCCGGTTTCCCGGATGGGACCAAGTCTACAAGTATGCCCTGGCGAAGAACGTGGTGCTGCCAGCGGCGGTTGCCGACCAGGTCTTTCAGGCAGTCCCCGATCTGACGGGCGGCCGGGATTTGGGTTAGGATGGTCGTCGACAATCCCCGCAACCCCAATAACAAGGGCGATGAGACAGCCCTCGAACTCCTGGCGGAGTTGCGCCGGGAAGCAAAGGCGGTCGAGCGGCAGACCCAAAACGCGTACTATTACGCAGAGCCCATTCGCGCGAAAACCTGGTGCCTGCGCTGCCACGGCGGGTCGAAGGGCGAGCCGGACCCGATGTTTCCCAAGTATACGAAGGACGGGTGGAGGGAGGGGGAGGTCATCGGGGCCGCCGTCGCGCGCGTGTCCCCGAAGAAATAACCAGGGTGGAAGGTCGCTGGGCGCCCCGGGGGTGTTGGAGGTGGGCGCAGAAATGCAATAAGCTTGAGCTGAGATGAAGCATTGGGGGTGCAAGGTGAGAGCCATGAGGCTCCGGCTGACCCTGATCCAGAAGTACACGCTGGTGAGCGCCCTCTGTGTCCTCGCCCTGGTCCTCGGCCTGGGCACGGTCATCACCCGGCAGTTGACCGAGACCCTCTCGCTGGTAGCAGGGGCCGGGGAGTCCATCGCGCGACCGACTCACACGCGGCTTCGCTCAGGTCCAACGCGGGTGGGCGGAGTGGCAAGAAACCGTTGATGCCATCGGTGATCCGGTGATCCTCGTGGGCCCTCGCTACGAGGTAAGGCGGGTGAACCGGGCCGGGGCGGCCTTCGTCGGGATGACCCCCGAGGAGCTCATTGGGAAGTCGTGCTGCCAGCTCTTCTGCGGTCGCCCGGATCCGCGTCCGGACTGCCCTGTGGCCCAGGTCCTCCGCTCCGGCCGCCCCGCGGCCGTTGAGGTCGTCAGTGCGAACGGTGACGCCCGAACCTTCCACGTCCGGGGCTACCCGGTGTCCGGTGAGCAAAACGGGATTCGGGCGGTCGTCGAGCATCGGAGGGACATCACCGAGGTGAAGCAATCAGAGGAGCGACTCATCCAGGTGGAGAAGCTCCGCGCTCTGGGTGAGCTGGCTGGTGGTATAGCCCACGACTTCAACAACGTTCTGGCGGTGGTCATGGGCCGAGCGGATCTCCTGGCCG
>JACQWA010000021.1 GCA_016209425.1 Candidatus Rokuibacteriota bacterium | reverse complement strand
GTGCAAGCACTGCGCCCAGGCCGGGTGTCTGGAAGCCTGCCCCACCGGCGCGATCTACCGGACCGAGTACGGCACGGTCAACATCAACCAGGACATCTGCAACGGCTGCCGCTACTGCGTCTCGGCCTGCCCGTTCGGCGTCGTCGCCTTCAACGAGAAGACGGGCACGGCCAAGAAGTGCACGTTCTGCAACGACCGCATCCACAACGGCCTCGGCCCCGCCTGCGCCAAGGCCTGCCCGACCGAATCCATCCGTTTCGGCTTCAGGGACGAACTGGCGGCCAGGGCTCGCAAGCGCGTCGAAGAATTGAAGAAGATGGGGTACAAGAACGCCCAGCTCTACGGCGAGGACCAAAACGGCCCGCTTGGCGGCCTCAACGCGTTCTTCCTTCTCTTGGACAAGCCATCGGTGTACGGCCTGCCGGAGAAGCCGCGGCTCCCCCAGAACAATGTCTTCGTGGACTCGCTCCTCTCCATCGGGTCGGCCCTGCTCGTCGGCGTCGGGGCGCTGGTGGCCTTCAGGGAGCGGGGTGGAAAGGAGTAGCCGATGCCGCTCCTCAAAACTGCCGACTGGCCGCTCCTGATCGACCTCTACTTCTTCCTCGCGGGGCTCGCGGGCGGGGCGTTCGTGATCGCGACCATCGCCCATCTCGTGGGCGGTCCACGCACTCGTGAAGTGGTCAGGGTCGGGTACTATCTGTCCCTTCTCGCCCTGATCCCGTGTCCCATCCTCCTCGTCGTGGACCTGGGAATCCCGAGCCGCTTCCTGAACATGCTCATAAGCCTCAAGCCCGACCCGGCGATCGGCGCGGCCGCGATCAACATCGGGCCGTTCCACATCAAGCCGTTCTCGCCGATGAACATGGGGGCGTGGGCCCTCCTCGGATTCGGCGTGCTCGCCTTCCTGGCCGCGCTCTCGGTGTTCCTGGAGGACGCCAGGCGGGGCCGTGACCTCTCGGCCTTCCGGACGACCGTGGGGGTCATCGGGGGGTTCTTCGGGTTCTTCCTGGCGGCCTATCCCGGGGTGCTCCTGGGGGCCACGGCACGGCCGCTCTTCCAGAACGCAAGCTTCCTCGGCGCCCTGTTCCTGGCGGTCGGGGCCAGCACCGGGGCGGCGGCCATCGCGCTGATCCTGTCGTTCCGCGGGCAGGAGGCCGGTAGCACCCTGGGCCGGCTCCGGCAGATCATTATCCCGGTCCTGCTGCTTCAGGCCGTCACGCTGGCCCTTTTCCTCGTGAAGGTGGGCATGTCGGGGGGCGAGGGCGCGGCGCAGTCGCTCGCGCTGCTCCTGAGCGGCCCCTACAGCCTCATCTTCTGGGTGGGCGCGGTGGCCGTCGGTTTGGTCGTTCCGTTCGTTCTTCAGTTCGCGTCGCGCCAGCCGGGGCTCGTGGCGATCTCAGCGGTCCTCATCCTGGTCGGCGGCTTCCTGGTCAAGTACGTCATCATCGCTGCCGGCCAAGTGGTGCTGTCCTAGATTCTTGCGGCATCAGGATGGTGAAGGGGTCCCTCCGCGGGGCCCCTTCGTGTGTGTAGCGGGATGGACCGCCTGACCTCGGATCGGCTCAAGCAGGAGCAGGAGAAGACGCTTGCCGCGCCGCGGATGCGGTACGGCCTCCTGTCGCGCCTCCTGTTCTTCGCGATGGACCTTCTCTACGGCCGACGGAAGACGCTCTCCAAGTTCAAGGTCCTCGAAGTCATTGCCCGGGTCCCCTACCAGTCCTGGGAGCATGTCGCCTACATCGCGATCACCCACACCCACACCCGCCCGGACTTCGCCCGCCGCGTGTTCGACCGTGTCAAGGAGAGCCGCATCCAGCAGGACAACGAGCAATGGCATCTCTTGATCCTGGAGGAGCTCACGGACAAGAAGGGCATCCATGAGAATTTTTTCCGGTACCGGCTCATCCCCCAGGTGATCGCGTTCGTGTACTACCACATCTCCTGGCTCCTCTACGTGATCCGGCCCGAGTGGAGCTACCTGATGAACGCCCACTTCGAAGACCACGCCGAGCACGAGTACATGGAATACGTGGCGGAGACCGCCTCCCTGGAGAGGGAGCCCTTCGACAGTATGTTTGCTGACGACTACGGCAACTTCGCCTCCCTGGCCGACCTCTTCCGGCAGATCGGGTACGACGAGCGGGTGCACAAGGAGGAGAGCCTCGCGCGGGTCGCCGCCGCGCGCTTCCGTTAAGATGGGCGCAACGGATCCGCCGGGGGCGGGCGTGTCCGATAGGACCGGGTGCCCGCCCCAGGGAGATAAGTGTTAGAATACAAATCACTATGCGGAGCTTCGTCCGGTTCCACGGCGGGAAGGCGGAAGAGGTCAAAGGGGACGTCGTCCGCGAGCAGCCGCTGGTGATCCACGTCAACGACACGAAGTTCGTCACCCTCCTCTGCACTCCCCTGAAGCTCGACTGCCTGGTGGTGGGGTACCTCTGGCTGGAGAAGGTCATCGCGTCGCTCGACGAGATCGCGCGCCTCGACGTCTCGGAAGTGGACGGGCGGGCGGACGTGACGCTCACGCGCGAGGTGGAGCTCCCCACCGAGCGCATCCTCACCTCGGGGTGCGGGGGCGGCATCACTTTCCGGATCGACCCCCGGCTGTTCCCGCGCATCCGCTCCTCGCTGAAGGTTCAGCCCGCGCAGCTCTTCGAGCGGATGAAGGAGCTCTTTGCCGCGGCGGTCAACTACCGCGCCTCTCGCGGGATCCACGGGGCCGCCCTCAGCGACGGGAACCGGCTGCTGGCGGTCGCCGAAGACGTGGGACGCCACAACGCCGTGGACAAGATCAAGGGGGAGGCGCTGCTCAAGGAGATTCCCACGGCCGATCGGATCCTCCTCTCCACCGGGCGCATCTCCTCCGAGATGCTCCTGAAGGCGGCGCGGATGGGCGTGCCCCTCGTGGCATCCAGGACTTCGCCTACGGAGATGGCCGTGAGCCTCGCCGAGCAGCTCGGCATCACCGTGGTGGGGTACCTCAGACCCGAAAGCCTGAACGTCTACGCCGGCCACGCCGTCCTGCTGGACGTCCGCTGACGGCGCGAATGGACGCGGCCGCCTCGCTCATTGCCGAGTGGGAAGATCTCCTGGCCCGTCGTCCCGCCTTCCGCACGTCGCTGGGCCTCTACGGGACGGTGCTCGAAGCCTGGGGCCGCTGGAGCCCGGAAGGTTCCCCTGTGCTCCGCTGGGGGCCCGAGCAGTGCCGCGAGCGCTGGGAGCGCGGCGTGTCGCTCATCGTGGAGGCGTCGCCACCCTTCGACCGCGACGCGCTGGAGCCGCTCTTCGCCCCGTTGCTGGAGGAGCTGGCGGCCTTCGGGGAGGAGGAGGCGGAGGCGCTCAGCCGGTTCGCGACGGCCTGGGACGAGGGGCGGTTCGCGCCGAGCGCGCTGCTGCCCGGGCTTCAGAAGGAGGGCGGCAGCGCGCTCGCGGAGGCGCTCGGGATGTCCCCGGACCTCCGCAGTTTCGTGACGTACCTGGGGCTCCGACCCCCTTTGGAGACCTACTTCGCCGACGCGCGGGCCGCCTTTTCCCCCGGCCTGTGGGACGCCGGCGCATGCCCGTTCTGCGCGGGGGCTCCCTCGTTCGGAGACATTGGCGAAGACGGCAAGCGCTGGCTCTGCTGCCCCCTGTGCGGCGGTCGCTGGAGCATCGGCCGCCTCCGCTGCCCGTTCTGCGACAACCGGGACGCGAAGACGCTGACCCGCCTCGCCGCGGAGGATCAGGAGGAAGGCTACTTGGTCGAGGCGTGTGATCTCTGCCGAGGCTACCTGAAGGGTGTGGACCGACGCGCGCGCTGGAATGCGGCCTCCGCGCTCATCGAGGACTGGGGAACGCCGCACCTCGACCTCATCGCCCGCCGCCGCGGCTACTGGCGGGCGACCCCGAGCCTGATCCAGCTCGTCTCGCCGGAAGGCTGATGAGTGGCGGGGTGACGGCCCGCCGTCCGTGAAGATGGTGATTCCCGTCATGAAGCTGGACGCATCGGAGGCCAGCCGGAGGGCGGGGGAGGCGAACGTTCATTGCTCCGCGGGCAGGGTAGGGCCGGACGCTTCAACTCTCAGTTGAAAGTTCTCCCCCAGGCTGCTAGAATTTTCGTGCATTTTTTCCATAGGTTTCGTGACGTGGCAGACTGAAAAGGTCGGCGCCCGAGTGCCGATCCCGGAGGCGTCGGTTCCGTGAACCCAATCTTCTTCGACCTTGCCCTTCTCGGGTACCTGGTGGCCACGGGACTGGCCCTGGCCTACCTCGTTCAGCGCGGAGAGGCCATCCATCGGCTTGCGTCGCTGGCGACCCTGGGGGGCTGGGTGCTCCACACGCTCGCGCTCGTGGTGAGGGGGGTCGAGCTGGGCCGACCGCCCCTTGGCACATTGGTGGAAGCCATGTCGGTGGTGGGGTGGGCCGCCGTCCTTCTCACGCTCGGGGCCGAGCGGCAGTATCGGGTCAAGGTGCTCAGCGCCTTCGTGCTTCCCCTGGTGTGCGTGTCCGTGGTCTCGACGGCGTGGCTCCCGCCGGGCCTCAGCAATTTGGCTCCGGCGTTGCGCAGCGCGTGGATCTCGGTGCACGTGATCCTCGCCCTCCTCGGAATCTCGGCCTTCATTCTGAACTTCGCCGGCGCAGTCATGTACCTGCTGCAGGAGCGCCAGCTCAAGGCCAAGCGCCCCGGGGCCTTTTACTACCGGCTGCCCTCGCTGGAGACGCTCGACCGGATGACCTTCCGGGCGTTGACCCTCGGGTTCCCGTTTCTCACGCTCGGGATCCTCCTGGGGGCGCTGTGGGCCCGAACGGCCTGGGGGAGCGTGTTCGTTTTTGACCCCCTGGCGCTCTTCTCCTTTCTGGCGTGGCTCGTCTACGCCGCGACCCTGTCGGGTCGGACCCTGGCGGGGTGGCGGGGGCGGCGCGCGGCGTACTTCGCGCTGCTGGGGTTCAGCGCCCTGGTGCTGACGCTCACGGCCGGGCTGTTGCTGCCGGGAAGGCACGGCTCCTGATGGCCGAGCTCTTCGTCGCAGGCCTCAGCCACAAGACCGCGCCGATCGCCGTCCGCGAGCAGTTGGCCGTGGAGGAGGATAAGCTTCGGGAAATCCTCCTGAACGTTCATGCCGCGGGGATCCTCCCCGAGGTCATGATCCTCTCGACCTGCAACCGGGTGGAGGTCTACGGGGTGGCCGACGTGCCCGGGGAAGCCCGCGCCCTCGCCTTCCGCCACCTCGCTCAGCAGCGCGGCCTGGACCTGCCCTCCCTGGAGCCGATGCTCTACACCAAGTCGGGGACCGACGCGGTCCATCACTGTTTCCGCGTGGCTGCCAGCTTGGATTCCATGATCCTCGGTGAGCCCCAGATCCTGGGGCAAGTGAAAGAGGCGTTCGCCCTTGCACAGAGTTGCCAGACCGTAGGGCCGCTCCTCCACCGCCTCCTCACCCAGGCGTTCGCCGTGGCGAAGAAGGTCAGGACGGAAACCGAGCTGGCGCGGCACGCGGTCTCGGTCGCGTACGCCGCCGTGGAGCTGGCCCGCAAGATCTTCGGGAGCCTGGATGGCAAATCCATCCTCCTGATCGGTGCCGGGAAGATGGGGGAGCTGGCCGCGAGGCACTTGGTGGACCAGGGCGCCTTTCCGATCTTCGTGGCCAACCGGACTTGGAGCCGGGCGCAGGAGATGGCGCGGGCTCTCGCCGCCACCGCCATCCCGTTCGAAGAGTGGGTCGAGTCCCTGGCGACCGTGGACATCGTCATCACCTCCACCGGTGCCTCCGAGCCGATCGTTCGGACAGTCGATGTTCAGCGCTGCCTGCATGCCCGCCGCCTGCGGCCCCTCTTCTTCATCGACATCGGCGTGCCGCGGGACGTGGAGCCGGCGGTGAACGAGCTCGAGCCCGTCTTCTGCTACGACATCGACGATCTCCGTCAGGTGGTGGAGTCCAACATCCGTGAGCGGCAACGCGAAGCTCAGAAGGCTGAAGCCCTGGTGGAACGCGAGGTGCTGAGGTTCTCGGCGCGCGCCCAGGATGTGGAGGTCGTCCCGACCATCGTGTCCCTCCGGGAACGGCTGGAGGCCATCCGACGGGGAGAGGTGGAGAAAGCGCTCGCCGGTCTCCCGAACGCCGACCCTCAGACGCGCCGGGCGCTCGAGGCCATGTCGCAGTCCATCGTGAACAAGATCCTGCATACGCCCACCGTCAAGCTGCGGGAGTCCTCGCGGAGCGGCCACGGCCGCGGCTGGACCGAGATGGTTCAGGAGCTGTTCGGCTTAGGGCGAGAGCGGGACGAGAAATGATCCGGCCTTCGGTCCGCATCGGCACCCGGGGAAGCCCCCTTGCGCTTCGTCAGGCGGGATTGATGGCTGACCGCTTGCGGGAGGTGGCGCCCGATGCCGCCGTGGAGCTCGTCCCCATGAAAACCTCTGGGGACCGGCTGGCCCAGGTGTCGCTGGGGGAGTTCGGCGGGAAGGGGCTCTTCGTCAAGGAACTGGAAGAAGCGCTGCTCGACGGGCGGGTGGACGTGGCGATCCACAGCCTGAAGGACCTGCCTGCCGAGCTCCCCGACCGGTTCTGTCTGGCGGCCTTTCTTCCGCGCGCCGACCCTCGGGATGTCCTCGTGAGCCGGTCGGGGGGCGGAATCGCCGACCTTCCTCACGGGGCGACGGTGGGAACGTCCAGCCTTCGGCGGCGGGTCCTCCTTCTTTCGCTGAGACCCGACCTCAAGATCGAGGCGATCAGGGGGAACGTGAACACCCGTCTCGGGAAGCTGTCGGCGGGGATCTACGAGGCCATCGTGGTGGCGGCGGCGGGGCTGGAACGCCTCGGCCTCGCACCGGTACACGCCCACCCGCTCTCCCCGGAGCAATTCATCCCCGCCGTCGGCCAGGGAATTCTCGCGGTGGAGGCCCGTGCGCGCGATGGAGCACTGCTGGAGCTCCTGAAGGGCGTGGACGATCCGGAGACCCGGTGGCAGGCCGAGGCCGAACGCGCGTTTCTGAGCCACCTGGGCGCGAGCTGCCACACCCCGGTCGCGGCTCACTGCCGGCTGGTCAACGGCGAACTGATTCTCGCCGGCTTCGTCGCGAGCCTCGATGGTCGACAGGTGCTGCGGGGGCAGATGACGGGCGCCACCACGAGCGCGGAGCTGATCGGTCGGAAGCTGGCCGAGGACCTGCTCGCGCGGGGCGGGCGGGCCATCCTGGCCGACATCGAGCGAGGGACGGGATGACCGTTCGAGGCGGTGTTCGCTCACGTCCCCTTTTTGGCAAGCGGATCGTGATCACCCGAGCACGGGACCAGGCGAGTCACCTGCGACGCCTCCTGGAGGCAGCCGGGGCCGAGGTGCTCTCGGTCCCCACGATCCGAATCGAGCCGCCCGATTCGTGGGAGCCTCTCGACTCGGCGATCGGGGAGGTCGAGGAATTCCAGTGGGTCATCTTCACCAGCGTGAACGGAGTCGACAGCTTCCGGCGTCGACTCTCCAGGATCGGCAAGGATCTCAGGGCGCTCCGCGGGGCCCGGGTGGCGGCCATCGGCCCGGCCACGGCGGCGGCCCTCGAGGCGGGGGGGCTCTTACCGGAGGTGGTTCCGGACGAGTACCGCGCGGAGGGGTTGGTGGAACGGCTTCGGGGTCTGATCCGGCGGGGCGATCGGGTGCTCCTGCCGCGGGCCGCCGAGACCCGGGATCTTCTGGTGGCGGAGCTCGAGCGCCGGGGCGCCCGGGTGACCGAGGTGCCGGCGTACCGAACCGTGGCGGTGAAGGAAGGAGCTGAGGCATTGCGCAGCGAGTTGAAGGCCGGCCGCGTGGATCTGGTCACCTTCACCAGCTCTTCCACGGCGCGAAACTTTGCGAGACTCCTCGACGACCGCGAGCGCTCGGCCCTGCTCAACGGCGTGGAGGTCGCCTGCATCGGTCCGGTCACCCGCGATACCGCCGCCGAGTTCGGTCTCCGGACTCGCATCATGCCGTCCGAGTACACGATTCCGGCTCTCGTCCGCGCCATCGTCGACTATTACGCGAACAAAAAAGGAGTGCCATGATGCCATACCCGGTCTTTCGTCCTCGACGACTCCGCGAGCTGCCGCTCTTGAGGAAGATGGTCCGTGAGACCACGCTGCGGGTGGACGACCTGATCTACCCGCTCTTCGCGGTGCACGGGCGTGGGATCCGAGAGCCGATCCCCTCGATGCCGGGCCAGTGTCGGCTGTCGGTGGACGAGCTGGCCAAGGACGCGAAGGACGCCGCGGGCATGATGATCCCGGCCGTGCTGTTGTTCGGACTCCCGAAGGCGAAGGACCCCCGTGGGTCTGAAGCGTACGCGGAAGATGGAATCGTGCAGCAGGCCATCCGCGCCGTCAAGGACACGATCCCGGACCTCCTGGTGATCACCGACGTGTGCCTCTGCCAGTACACGAGCCACGGCCACTGCGGGGTCGTGGAGGACGGTCGGGTCAAGAACGACCCCACGCTGGATCTCCTGGCGCGGACGGCGGTGTCCCACGCGGAGGCGGGCGCCGACATGGTGGCCCCGTCGGACATGATGGACGGGCGCGTGGCGGCGATCCGAGAGACCCTGGACGAGGCGGGGTTCCAGGAGACCCCGATCATGGCCTATTCCGCCAAGTACGCCTCCAGTTTCTACGGCCCCTTCCGGGAGGCGGCGGAGTCCGCCCCCCAGTTCGGGGACCGGCGCGCGTACCAGATGGACCCCGCCAACGCCATCGAGGCCATTCGGGAGGTGGGCCTGGACGTCGACGAGGGGGCCGACATCGTGATGGTGAAGCCGGCGCTTCCCTACCTGGACGTGATCGCCCGCGTGAAGGGGGAGTTCGGGATCCCGGTCGCCGCCTATTCGGTCTCGGGCGAGTACGCGATGATCAAGGCGGCGGGGCGGTTGGGGTGGCTCGACGAGGAGCGGGCGATGCTGGAGGCGCTCACGGCCATCCGGCGAGCCGGCGCCGACCTGGTCATCACCTACTTCGCCAAGGACGCCGCGCGCCTGCTCGAGCGCGGCGCCACGCCTTGACACGGAAAAACCGTGGGCGGTAGAGTGAGGGGTGCGCAGTTCCGCGTAGCAGCCGAATGCGAATCTCGGCGAAGGGCGAATACGCGATCAAGGCGATGCTGGATCTGGCCCTGCATTACGGGAAGGGACTGATCCCGATTCAGGATATCGCCGCGCGTCAGGGCATTCCCCAGCGCTACCTCGAACAGGTGCTGCTGCTTCTCAAACGCGCGGGATTCCTCCAGTCAAAGCGCGGGTCGGCCGGCGGGTACCAGCTTGCCCGGGCGCCCCACGAGATTACCGTTGGCGCGGTGCTGAGCGCGATGGAGGGGACGTTGGAGCGGGTCGAGCCGGGGTCGCGCGCGGGGGGGCGTTCAGCGGCGGACCACTCGAGCGACCTCGAGGGGCTGTGGAGCGAGATTTCTGCCGCCGTGTCCGGCGTGGTCGACCGCGTGTCGTTCGCGGACCTGTGCGAGCGAGTGGAGCAGCGACGGAGCGCGGTTCGCCCGATGTACCACATCTAATTTTTTCGCCCGTGAACTCCGATGCCCCGATGAGAAAGAGTGCCATGCCCGCGCGTCGAGCGGATCTGCCCGGACGGCCGAAGGTGGCCGGGTCCGTCCTCGAGCTGGTCGGCAACACGCCGCTGGTCCGCCTCAACAAGCTCCCCAAGTCGGACGGGGCCATGGTGCTTGCCAAGCTCGAGTCGCTCAATCCGGGCGGCAGCGTGAAAGACCGGATCGCGCTGAGCATGATCGATGACGCTGAACGACGGGGTCTCCTGAAGGCGGGGGCGACGATCGTCGAGCCCACGAGCGGCAATACCGGGATTGGCCTTGCCATGGTGGCGGCGGTGCGGGGGTACCGGCTGATCCTCACCATGCCGGACGACATGAGCGTCGAGCGCCAGCGCCTCCTGGCCCGGCTCGGGGCTGAGCTCCACCTGACACCCGCCATCGAGGGGATGACCGGCGCCGTCTACGCGGCGACCGAGCTGGTGAGGGAGCATCCGGACTATTTCATGCCTCAGCAGTTTGAGAACCCAGCCAACCCAGAGATTCACCGGCGCACCACCGCGCTTGAGATCCTCGAGGCAACGGAAGGACGGCTGAACGCCTTCGTGGCGGGAGTGGGGACGGGGGGCACCATTACCGGGGTGGGGGAAGTCCTGAAGGAGAAGGTGCCGGGGGTCCGGATCGTGGCCGTGGAGCCCGCGAGATCCCCCGTGCTGTCCGGGGGAAGGGCGCGCCCCCACGCGATCCAGGGGATCGGAGCCTCCTTCGTTCCGGGGGTCTTGAACCCGAAGGTCCTCGACGAGATCATCCAGGTGCGGGATGAGGATGCCATCGCCACGGCCAAGCGGCTGACCCGGGAGGAAGGCCTGTTGGTCGGAATTTCGGCGGGCGCCGTCGTGTTCGCTGCCTGCAGCGTCGCCGCCCGGCTCCCGCGAGGCCAGGTCGTCGTGACCGTGCTCCCCGACACCGGCGAGCGCTACCTGAGCCTGACGTTCTAGCCCGGATTATTTACGAGAATAATCCGAGCTAGCCCGAATGATGTGCATAATTCGGGCTAGCGGCTCGGAGGGTGATGTATGGCTGTGAGGGTCTACATTCCGACTCCCTTTCGCCGGGCGACGAAGAACAAGGACCAGGTCGAGCTTGAAGCCGCCGACATCCGGCGGCTCCTGGAGCAGTTGGAGGCTGAATTCAGCGGCCTCCGGGGGCTCGTGAGAAACGAGCAAGGCGAGGTGCACGATCACGTGAACATCTACGTGAACAGCGAGGCGATTGAGGCCCTGCAGGGCCTGGCGACACCGCTCAAGGACGGGGACGAGGTTGCCATCATCCCGGCCCTGGCCGGAGGGCGATGATCCTCTCCCGGGAGGAGTTCGAGCGAATCCGGGTCCAGGCGGAAACCGAATACCCCTCAGAGTGCTGCGGGGTGGTGCTCGCCAAGGGGGACGCTCCCGGTGAGCGGCTGTTGCTTCCGTGCCGCAACGTCCAGAATGAACTCCATGCCAAAGACCCGGTACGCCACCCCCGCGACGCCCGGACCGCCTACCATATCGATCCCCAGGACCTCCTGCGGATCGGTCGTTTCGAGAGCGACGGCTACGGCATCCGGACCATCTACCACTCCCACATCGACGCCGGCGCGTACTTCTCCGAGACGGACAAGAAGAATGCCTTGATTCAGGACGAGCCCGCCTATCCTGAGGCCGTGCATGTGGTGCTTTCTGTCGCGTCGGGGAAAGTCGCCGGGGCCGCGGCCTTCGCCTGGAGTCCGGACCGCCGGGAATTCCTCCCGGTGGAGTGTGAGGTGGCCTGAGGGTGGCGAGTTCCGATTTGCTCTTCGAGCAGGCCCAGCGGCTGATTCCCGGCGGGGTCAACAGCCCCGTGCGTGCCTTCCGCGCCGTGGGCGGTCGGCCGTTCTTCGTGCAGCGAGGCGAGGGGGCGCGGATCTGGGACGTGGACGGCCGGTCATACCTTGACTTCCTGGGCTCGTGGGGACCGCTGATCCTCGGCCATGCCCCGGCACCGGTCGTCCTGGGGGTGACCGAGGCCGTCCGGCGCGGGACGAGCTATGGAGCCCCGACATCCCGGGAGGTCGAGATCGCGGAGGTCATCTCGCGCGCGATCCCCTCGGTTGAGATGGTGAGGCTCGTTTCCTCGGGCACCGAGGCGGCGATGAGCGCCGTTCGCCTTGCGCGTGGCGCGACGGGCCGGGACACCATCATCAAGTTCGACGGGTGCTACCACGGTCACGCCGACGGCCTGCTCGTGAAGGCGGGCTCGGGAGGGGCCACCTTCTCCCTTCCCGACAGCCTCGGGGTCCCCGCCTCCCTGGCCTCGCTGACGCTCACGCTGCCGTTCAACAACCTGGACGCACTCCGGCAAACTCTCAAGGCGCGGGGGAGCGAGGTCGCGGCGGTGATCGTCGAGCCCGTGGCGGGCAACATGGGGGTGGTGCCTCCCGCGCCGGGGTTTCTCCAGGGGCTCCGCGACCTGTGCACCCGCCACGGGGCGCTCCTAATCTTTGACGAGGTGATCACGGGCTTCCGGGTCGCCTACGGCGGCGCCCAGTCGCTCTACGGCGTGACCCCGGACTTGACGTGCCTCGGCAAGATCATCGGGGGGGGGCTCCCCGTGGGCGCCTACGGGGGCCGGCGTGACCTCCTGGAGAAAGTCTCCCCGCTCGGGGGGGTCTACCAAGCAGGAACGCTCTCCGGTAATCCGCTGGCCGTCGCGGCAGGGCTGGCCACGCTCAGGGCGCTGGCGGAGCCGACGGTGTACCGGCGCCTGGAGGCGCTCGGGGCCCAGCTTCAAGAAGGGTTGGAAACTGCGGCGCGGGACGCGGGGATCCCCCTGACCGTCAATCGGGTGGGCTCCATGCTCACCCTCTTTTTTACTGAAGGCCCGGTGACTGACTTTGCGTCTGCAAAGCGGTCAGACACGGGACGTTACGCCAAGTTCTTTCACGGAATGCTCTCGCGGGGGGTCTTCCTCGCTGCCTCTCAGTTCGAGGCGGCCTTTGTCTCTCTGGCCCACTCGGAAGCCGACATCGAGAGCGCCGGACGGGCGGCCCGGGCGGCCCTTCAGGCGATTCGCTGATCCTCCCGCTCTTCTGGCGGACCCCTGAAACAATCCGCTTGCTGTTCCGAGTTTCCCCCCAGTAGGATAGGCGCACCCGCGCGCGGTGGAGGGCGACCCGGAAAGCGCGTGGCTGGTGGTGAGGGGGGAGGGAAGGTCGGGGCCTAGGCAGAGGAAGCGGTGGAGAAAAGGAGGCACGACATGAACGGTCTGTATCGCGGACTCACGCTCGTGGGGTTCTGGCTCGGTCTCTTGGGGTTCGTCGTCGCCGTGATCCTGCTCCTTGGCCAGGTTTCCGGGCCTTTCAGGCTCACGCCGGCAGGCGTCCTCCGCGGCGCCCAGACTCTTTTCCTGCTCGGGCTTGGCGCCTACTGCGCGGCCCGCCTGCAAAAGGGCTGATATCCCGCTGAGCCGTCGCCCGACCGGTTGAACGGCTGACGGGGCGCAGCATTCCCTTGGCTTTGTCTCCCCGGCCGGGGGCCGATCTGGACGGCGCCGGGTGGGCGCCCGGGAGGCCTGCGCGCCTGCCCAGCGACGCGATAACCCTATTGACTGGCGGGGAGACCGGGTGATAGCATTCACGCGGCCTCGGCCCGGGAGTCACGCCTTCCGGCTTCGTTTGATCGCGGTACCCCCGCAGACTCTGGTTCGTGAAGTGAAGGAGCGTGTGAAGCGAAATGCGGACAAGGGTAGCTCTCGGTATTCTGACCCTCGTTCTCCTCGCTCTCCTCCTCCTTTCCACCTCTTCGGGCCGGGGACAAGCCGCCGCCCCGGCCCAGCCCATCGCCTTCAGCCACCAGATCCACGCCGGCCAGTACAAGATCGACTGCCAGTACTGCCACTCAGAAGCGCGCCGCTCGGAGTATGCGGGGATTCCGTCCGTCTCGCGCTGCATGGGGTGCCATAAGATCACGGCGGCCGACCGGCCTGAGATCCAGAAGCTGGCCGCGTTCTTCAACCGGAACGAGCCGATTCCCTGGGTCCGCATCTTCAAGGTTCCGGAGTACGTCTCCTTTCCCCACAAACCGCACGTTCGCGCCGGGGTGACCTGCCAGGCCTGCCACGGCCCCATCGAGACGATGGCGGTCGTGCACGCCAAGACCGGGCAGAACTTCGTCAACGACCTGTTGAACCTGGCGGGGCTGGCGCGGACCTCGACGCCCCTCACGATGGGCTGGTGTGTGGAATGCCACACGAAGATGAATGCGAAGGATCGCACGAAGGCACCGCTGGAATGCCTGACATGCCATCACTAAGAACTTCGGAGGGGGCCCCCACCCACGCTTCCGCGTGGGGCCCGGCCCCCTCCGAGACCTCCCCCAAGAGCGTGGCGCGGGCGAAGCCCGCGCTAGGTCTTCGGAGGGGGGCACTGCCCCCCTTCCGAGGCCTCCCCCCGAGGGGGGTTGCGCGGGCGAAGCCCGCGCTCGGAAGCGGCGCATGAGCGGGATGAAGCGTCGCGATTTCTTCAAGATCGTGGGAGCGTCGGCGGCGGCTGCCGCCGCGGGGTGCGGACGTGCCCCAGAGCAGATCCTCCCTTACGTGGTGCCGCCCGACAACCTCGTCCCCGGGGTGGCGTCGTGGTTCGCGTCGGTATGCCGCGAATGTCCCGCCGGATGCGGGCTGATCGCGCGAAATCGGGAAGGCCGGGTGGTCAAGCTTGAGGGAAATCCTGACCACCCGGTGAACCACGGAACACTCTGCATGCGCGGCCAGTCGGCGCTCCAGGGCCTTTACAACCCGGACCGGCTGCGCGGCCCGCTCCAGCGCGATGCCGCCTCGGGCACTCTCAAGCCGGTCAAATGGGAGGATGCCGAGAAATTCCTCGCCGAACACGTGACTGGCCTCGTGAAGAGCGGCCGCGGGGCTCGGATCGCCGTTCTGAGCCAGCTCGAGAGCGGGAGTCCCGGCCGGTTGATGGATACGTGGGTCCAGGCGCTGGGAGCGCGGCCACGCGTGGCCTACGAGCCCTTCAACTACGAATCGATCCGGGTCGCGAGCCGCCTCGTCTTCGGCCGCGACGCCATTCCGCACTACGCCCTGGAGGAGGCCAACGTTCTCCTCTCCTTCGGCACCGATTTCCTCGAGACGTGGCTCTCGCCGGTGGCGTATGCGGGAGCGTTCGCACGCCTGCACGCGCTCAGGCACGGGAGGGCGGGGACATTCATTCACGTGGAGCCCCGGCTCTCGACGACTGCGGCCAGCGCCGACGACTGGATCCGAAATGCCCCGGGGACCGAAGGGCTCCTGGCGCTTTCCTTTCTCAAGGTGATCCTCGACGAAGGTCTGCAGGCCCCGGGCGTTGACGGGGGAGCCCTCCGCACGGTCGTCAAGAGCGTCGAGGTGGAGGCCGTGGCTCGGCAGTCCGGCGTCCCGGCCGGGACGATTCTACGCATTGCCCGTTCCTTCGCCAGAGCCAAGCCGGGCCTCGCCATCGGCGGCGGGGTCTCGGTCAATGGCACCAACGCCGCCGAGGTTCAGGTCGTGATTCATCTCCTGAACTACGCGGCGGGGAACGTGGGCCGCACGGTTCGCTTCGGCCCGGACTCGGCCTTCGGGAAGGCAAGCCCGTACGCCGACGTGCTGGCCCTCGTCCAGGCCATGGCCAAAGGCGAGATCGAGGTCCTGCTCCTGGTCCACGTCAACCCGCTCTTCGCCTTGCCCCCCAAGTCGGGCTTCGCCGACGCCTTGAAGAAGGTTCCGCTTGTGGTCAGCTTCGCGAACCAGCCTGACGAGACGACGCAGCAGGCCCACCTCATCCTCCCCGACCTTCATCCGCTGGAATCCTGGGGAGATTTCGCTCCGCGCGAAGGCGTGATGGGGCTGATGCAGCCGACGATGGCGCCGGTGTTCGACGCAAAAGCGGTGGGCGATGTGCTGCTGTCCGTGGGCCGGCAGGTGCTCCTGACGCCCGAGGGAAAGGGGCCCCTCCGGTGGCCGACGTTCGAAGAGTACCTCAAGGATCAGTGGCGGGCGATGGCCGCCCGGTTCGCCCCCGGCAGGCCGTTCAGCCAGCTCTGGGAGGAAGCGCTCCGCCGGGGCGGAGCGTGGAAGGACGTGCCAACCGCTCCCGTTCAGCCGCGGCCCACCGGGATGCCGGTGACGGCGGCGGCGCTCGAGGGCGATGGGCAAGGGCTGGTGCTCCTGACTTACCCGTCGCTCCGCTTCTATGATGGCCGGGGAGCCAACAAGCCATGGCTCCAGGAGGCGCCAGACACCATGACCCAGGTGACGTGGGACGCCTGGGTCGAAGTCCCGGCCGAGAGCGCGAAGAAGCTCGCGATTCGGGAGGGGGACCTCGTCAGGATCTCCTCGCCCCACGGCGCCATCGAGCTGCCCGCCTATCCGTCCGAATCGCTCCACCCGGAGGCGGTCGCCATCCCGATCGGTCAGGGTCACACCGCCTACGGCCGCTACGCGAAGGACCGCGGGGCGAATCCCTTGCTCCTGCTGCCCGCCACCGCCGCCCCCGGCGGTCTCCCCTTCCTCTCTGTCAAGGTCACGCTCGCCAAGATAGGGGGGCGACGGCCTCTGGCTATCCCTCAGGCCACGGCCGACCAGGACGGTCGCGAACTGGCCCAGCACGTGGGGCTGGCGGCCGCGCGCGAGCTCGAGCTCCGGGGCGCGGTCCCCGAGAAGGCCAGCCATCCCAGCATGTACCCGGATGTCAAGTACCCGGACTATCGCTGGGGGATGACGATCGACATCGATGCCTGTACGGGCTGCCAGGCCTGCGTGATCGCGTGCAAGACCGAGAACAACGTGCCGGTGGTCGGCAAAGAGCAAGTGGCCTACGGGCGCGACATGCACTGGCTCCGGGTCGAGCGCTGGCAGGAGGGGAAGCCGAGCCACCCCGAGACCCTCTTCCTCCCCATGCTCTGCCAGCACTGCGGGGTGGCGCCGTGCGAGCCGGTCTGCCCGGTCTTCGCAAGCTACCACACCGAGGACGGGCTCAACGCCCAGGTCTACAACCGCTGCGTGGGTACCCGCTACTGCAACAACAACTGCCCGTACCATGTCCGACGGTTCAACTGGTGGGACTACAGCTCCCCGACCTCGAGCAGCTACGCGTTTCCTGATCCGCTTCCGCTGCAGCTCAACCCGGACGTCACGGTCCGGCAGCTCGGGGTCATGGAGAAGTGCACGATGTGCATCCAACGGATCATTGCGGGGAAGGATACGGCGAAGGATGAAAAGCGGCAGGTGAGGGACGGGGAGATCGTGACGGAGTGCCAGCAGACCTGTCCCACGCAGGCGATCGTGTTCGGGAATTTGAAGGATCCGTCGAGTGGGGTCGCCACGCTCGCCAGGTCCCCCCGGGGCTACCACGTCCTGGAAGAGCTGGGGACCCGGCCCGCGATCACGTACCTGAAGAAAGTTACCCGCGACCGCGGCCACCCATGAGCGACGAAGCCGCCCGTCACCCGACCTACGCCGACGTCAACCGGGATGTCATCCGCACGCTGGAGCCGCCCTCGCCCGCCTACTTCGGCTGGATGTCGGTCGTCGGGCTGATCCTGACGGCCGGGATCCTCGCCTGGACCTGGCAGATCTACGCCGGGATGGGCGCCGCCGGCAAGCGCACCCCCCAGAACTGGGCGATGTACATCACGTCCTTCGTGTTCTGGATCGGCATCGGACACGCGGGGACGCTCATCTCGGCGATCCTGTACCTGTTCCGGGCGCGGTGGCGCACCTCCATCTACCGGGGCGCGGAGGCCATGACGGTGTTCGCGGTCATGACCGCGGGGCTCTTCCCGCTCATCCACCTCGGCCGGGTCTGGGTCTTCTACTTCATCCTGCCCTACCCGAACCAGCGCCACCTGTGGCCCAACTTCAACTCGCCGCTCGTATGGGACGTGAT
>JACQWA010000165.1 GCA_016209425.1 Candidatus Rokuibacteriota bacterium | reverse complement strand
CTCGGTGGGGCCCCGGAAGGCCGCGAAATATCGGCGGGATACCCCGGCCGCCGGAGTTTCGCGACAGAAACTATCTAGACTCATGGCATGGATGACAAGCCGTCCGGTGTGGACCGCGGGCCCGACGAGCCGACGCTGTTCGCGTTGCCTCCCGCGGCGCCGCCCGTCCTGGCGCCCGCCCCGGCCGATCCCAAGCGCGGCGCGCGGCTGCGCGAGGCGAACCGCTCGCAACTGGCCTGGGGACGAATCGACCTGGATGCACAACTGCCCGACGACCACCCGGCGCGGGCCATCTGCGCCGTCATCGAGCGGCTCGACCTGTCGGATCTCTACGCCCCGATCGAGGCGCGCGACGACGTGGCCGGCGCGCCGGCCATCGACCCCAATCTCCTGCTCGGGCTGTGGGTGTACGCCACCAGCGAGGGCGAGGGCAGCGCTCGCGAGGTCTGGCGGCTGACGAAGCTGCACGCGGCGTATCGGTGGATCTGCGGGGGCGTCGAGGTCGGCTACCACACGCTGAGCGATTTTCGCAGCCAGCAGGGCGAGGTGGTCAATGCGCTGATCACGCAGGTGCTGGCGCTCCTGATGAAGCAGGACCTGGTGGACCTGCACCGCGTCGCCCAGGACGGCAGTCGCGTGCGCGCGAGCGCGGGGGCGTCGTCGTTCCGCCGCGAGCAGACGCTCCAGGCCCTCATGCAGGAAGCGCGGGCGCACCTGGAGGCGGTGACCCAAGAGGCGGCCGACCCCGCCCTCAGCGCGCGCCGGGCGGCGGCGATCACGAGGGGCGCCCAGCAGCGCATCGAGCGCCTGGAGGCGGCGCTCAAGCAGATTCCCGGGGTGACCGAAACCAAGACGAGAAGCGGCGCGAAGGATGCCACCGTGCGCGTCTCGACGACCGACCCTGACGCGCGGGTCATGAAGATGGGCGACGGGGGCTTCCGGCCCGCTTTCAACGTGCAGTTCGCCACCACTACTGACGAGGCGCGGGTCATCGTGGGCGTCGAAGTGACCAACCGGGGCAGCGACGCAGGGCAGTCGACCCCGATGCTCCAACAGATCGAGCAGCGCACCGGCGTGCGGCCCATCGAGATGCTCGTCGACGGTGGATACGCACAACACCAGGCGATCGACCAGGCAGCCCAGCAGCAGGTGACCCTGTACGCCCCCGTGCCCAAGCCCCGCAAGGGTGACACCCGGGACCCGCACGCTCCGCGCGAGGACGACAGCGAAGCGGTGGCCGCCTGGCGTCAGCGCATGGGCACCGAGGAGGCCAAGGCGATTTACAAGCAGCGCGCCGCCACCGCGGAGACCGTGAACGCCGACGCCAAGGAACACCGCGGGCTCGACAGCTTGGCCGTGCGGGGCCTGGACAAGACCCTGGGCACCGCGTCGCTGTTCGCCCTTACCTACGATATCCTGCGCTTGATCACGCTCCGCGGCTGACGGCTCCCGCCCCCGACCGCCCGGCACGGCGTCACGCCCCCGGCTCAGCGGCCGCGACCTTGAGCGGCCGGTCGGCGCGGCCTGCCTCCCACTGGATGCACGGGGTCGCCTTCCTGTCGGCCGATCACCTCAGCGGCCGATAGTTGCTCACGCTCTGACTGTATGGGAGCGTGCGGATCGGCGAGCGACGCGCGTCACCGTGCCCTTCAACTACGTGGTGTATCAACAGGCAGACCCAGGCAAACGAGTATTGATCGCGACCTTCGAGGCCCAGCGGTAAGGCCGTGGAGGGTGCTGGCAGAGGTGGCTTAGGCGGCCCGTGACTATAGCCGGCGGGAGACGGGCCCGCCTGCATGAGGGAAATCGGCTGGAAGGCGACCTGAATAGCGTGACGGGGGTGTCCGATGGGACGACGGCCGGGCCGAAACGATCCTTGCCCATGCGGTAGCGGTCGAAAGTACAAGAAGTGCTGCTACCTGAGAGAGTCCCACCCTCAGCTCGGTAAGAAGAAGCTCGTTTTTGACTTTCAGACGTTGCAGATGCAGCGAGTCCTGGAGCAGCACGCGGATCTCGACGCCGGCTTTGGTCAGTATGCCCGCGAGGTTTACAACTCGTTCCGCAGCTCCCTGACCGGGCACGCATGGACCGGCAAGCCGGCCGCCAACATCCTGCTTGAATTCCATGAGTTGGTTGAGAAGGAGATCGCGGCTGTCGGTAGGACCCATAGCTTTCTGTTTTGGCTCAATGCTCTACGTAGGCTCCCGCGGGAGCGTTTCGGACTGGCAGGAGATCTGGCACTTACCGTTCACAATGTGAGGAAGACCTGTGAGGTTGCAGCGCTGAAATACAGTGATCATGACATTTGTGACTGGCACGAGGCCCGCGGCGTGGGTATCGACAAACCAGAAAAGATAAGCGGTCTCAGCTACCAATTCAGAAGGGATGAAGCGCGCGATGTCGTGAGGCTGATCGGCCTGGCGGCCCTTAGTTATGGACTTGGCCGGCTACTCCGCCGCCTCAATAAGGGAGCGAAGCTCTTTGCGGTTGCGGAGCAGTTCGAGGCGAGATTTGATGACGACCGAAACGAGAAGCTGGTTCTCCTCTTCGACCTGCGGACGGTTCGGTACTCCAGCTTCTTCGGCAATCTTGGCATCCTGGCTGATGAGGGGCTACGCAGTATAACCGATCGACGCGATCTACTCGACAGTTGGGCGCGCGGTGACAATCTCGAGCTCGATCCCACGCAATACCTCCCAGCGGTCGTGCCCGTCACCCCGTCAGACGTGCCCGAGAGCGCGAGGCATCGGTGCTATGGAGACGAAACGTACCTCTTGGGTGTCAATAACTTCCTGCGTATCGTGCTCGAGACTCCGGGGCTTCTGGACGCGTTCAAACTGACAAAGCATGTCCACGAGGCGTTCCTGCGCCGGAACCGGGGATTAACGCCGGAAGAGATCCTGTTTTGCGTGTGGATGGCCGACTTCGCACAAACAGGCGTGCTGCGGACGGAACCGAGCGTCTGGCAGCAGCTACGAGCGGCCGGTTTCTGTTCGTACAGCCGCGAGGCTCTCTTCACGATGTGGCGGGAAGTTGCGACTCATCCTGAGTTTGTTCGACAATTTCCAGCGGCCGCGATCGAGCGGGTCCGGGGAGACAGAGGTGAGCTGGTGGAGAAGTTCTACGAGAACTTCGTCTTCCGACCGGCTATGGCGGAGGCGCTGTCAGTATTCGAGATGCAGAAGCCGTCCTTCATCGTCGAACTGTCCAAGGACTTTGTGATCGTGGATTTCACACAACTTGGTTCAGTGCTTGTGGACGCGACCAGGTTCGTCATCGACGAGAGGGTGTCCGATCACGAGAGGAGCAAGAAATTCGAGCGGGACGTCAGCGCGTACCTCAGTTCCAGAGCGGGTGTAAAGAGATTCGCGTTTCCAACCGGCTACAAATGTGAAGACGAACACGGCGTGTTCGCCGAGTTGGATGTATCCCCTGTCGTGAATGACTGCCTGATACTCGTCGAGTGCAAGACGGCGCGGTGGTCACGGGAGGAGGAGCGCGGAGATTTCAGCACCGTTAGGAATCGTTGGGAACGGATCGCGAGTGGCCCCGACAGCTGGCTCGAACAGGTTGAAGGCGCGGCGCGACAGCTCGCCCGGCGAAAGGTGTGGGGTAATGGCCGAGTGCCAGACGACATTAAGTGGGTTCTGCCTGTGGTGTGTTCCAGCAAGGTGGAGTATGTCGCGGAAGCGAGTCGAAGATACTTCCTGACTGAACAGATTCCCCGAATCTGTACGCCGGCGGAGTTGGGGGAATTCTTGATTGGTTGGGACTGGGCCAAGGTTCGCCGCAGCCCATTCCTGATTCGTGTACGGGACTCGCAGCGAAGGCCGGTCGTCACCGCGACCGAGAAGAACCCAACCGGGAAAACGATCGTGCATCAGGTTGAAGAGCGCGAAACGCCGGCTGCGAACCCTTCGACGGCCGACGAATGGGCGATGGAGGGCGCGCTTCTCCTTGGCGGTGACATGACGGCGGCGCTGGCTTGCTTTGAGGCGGCGCTTAGGCTTGAGCGGAAACACGCAGCCGCGTTGTCGGGCAAGGCGATCGTCCTGCGTCGGCGCGGCAGGCCTCGCGAAGCTTTAGACATCCTCGACAAGGCGCTCCGGTGGCATCCGCAGCGCGTGGATCTTCTCGTCACAAAAGGAGCACTTCTCGCGGACGACATGCAGGACTACGACGCTGCGCTCGGGTGCTACGACAGAGCACTCGAAATCGCTCCCGACGACGCTCTCGCGTGGACAAACAAGGGCATTGCCCTCAACCACCTAGGGGAATATCCCGCGGCTGTTGAGTGCCTGGAGGAGGCGTACCGACTGGACCCAACTCAAGCGCATATTGGAGCAACGCTGGCGCTTGCGCGCTGTGACGAGTTTATCGAACGAGGCGAACAGGGAGCGGCTCTGGAGGCCTGTGATCAGGCCCTCGCGCTGGATCCACTTCGCCTCGGGGCCTGGAGCCGAAGGAGCGAGCTTCTCGTCAGGCTCGAGAGGTTCGTGGACGCCGTTCCTTGCCTACAGCGGGCGCTAGAGTTGGGAGCCGCCGACGTTCGTACGTGGAACCTGAAGGCGGCTGCGCACGCGGCGCTCGTTCAGACGTCGGAGGCTCTTGTCTGTGTGGATAAGGCCCTCGAGCTTGAGCCCAATTATCCTGACCTGTGGCGAAATAAGGACGAATTGCTCAGAGGGATTGGCAAGGAAACAGAGGCCGAGGAATGCCGCGTAAGGGCCGAGGGCCTTGAGAAAGAGGGGTACCCCAAGTGAGCCTCGTGGTGCTACGGAGGTCGTCGCCAGGATGTTTCGTCGCAATCCCTCGGAATCACACGGTCACCGCGCAATGAGATCGCGCACTTGGATCCTGTAAGTTCGATCGCGCCCGGGCGGGCGTGGACCGTCGGGCAGCCGGACCGCATGACGCTCCGCCGCTCCGTGGCCCACGACTTTCGGCTGGGCGGCTATCGCGGGCGCGGTCGGATCCTCAGGCAGGAGTTCTTCCTCGAACCCATCGGCACCGACATCATCTTCGCCGCCCCGCGGATCATGCGGATCGAGGCCCGCGCGCTGGAGATCACGGTGGACGACATGGGCAGCGTCGCCATCGCCGTCCCCGCGGCGCGGCTGCACTATGTCGTGGAGTCGGAGCTCGAGCGATCCGGCCCGGCGGCGTGACCGACACGTGGGGGTTCGCCAGCCGCGACGACCCGGCCTTCGCGCGCTACCTCCAGCTCCCGCCGCTGCCCGAGCGGATCCGGGCCCTGGCCCGCGAGGTGACGCCGGGCATCCGCACCCCGTACGAGGCGGCGCTCCGGCTCAACGCGTACTTGGCCCGCGGCTTCGCCTACACCCTGGCCCTCGAGCGGCGGACGGCCTTGCCGCCCCTCGAGGAGTTCCTCTTCGTGAGGCGGTCGGGCAACTGCGAGTACTTCGCCGCTTCCCTCGCGGTGTCGTGGGTGTCTGTCGACGATCACCAAGAAGCGCGGCTTTT
>JACQWA010000180.1 GCA_016209425.1 Candidatus Rokuibacteriota bacterium | reverse complement strand
CGGCCCATGTGATCGTCCCCTTCCCGGTTGTCAGCACTCGGGCCGATGGCGCTCGCCCCGCCGCATTCTACGGGGCCCTCGCACGGCTGTCAACCTCCCAACGCCCCGCGGGCATGGCGAAACCTTCGGAGGCCACTCTCACGGCAGGAGCGTGCATCCCTATCGCCGTCATCCGCTTCGTGCAGCTCCAGGCGATCCGCGACGCGTGAGCATCCGACCCCGGCGCCGCGTGACCGAGATCATCGAACGCGGCAGCCTGCCGTCAGACGCCTGGGTTGGCCTCGTGGACGACAGCCTTGGGCCGCCAGGCCCACAGCGCCAGGCGTCCCGCGTGACGCTCAGTCCCGCCAAAACCCCCTGAACCGATTCGGCGACAGCTCGGTGTACCGGACGGTGTGGGAGATGTTTCGGTGCGTCTCGCGCCATCTAAAATGTTGGTTCTTCTGGAATTAGAGTGGAGCTCTAGAAACATGGCACCAACCACTGCCGTGACGTCGAAAACAGAGAGGCATCCCCCATTCTTGGTACAAGGTCGCTGCTTAGGCGCCTTGACCAGGAGGAGGAATGCCCCACTCTCACACCATCACGTCGTTCGTTGGACTTCAAAAGCACAGAGTCGTTCGATGGAAGAGACATCACAAGAGCTGGATAGAACTGTGGCTGGCATACGACGGAGCTACCTACCGGTGCTCTGGATGTGGGCAGGGCTTCCGCCGATATTACGACCGTCTCTGGATGCGGCTGCGGGATTTGGACATCTCGCGGCATCGGGTCTATGTTTGGGTGCCACGTTATCGGGTGCGCTGTCCTCAGTGCGGAGTGCGCCGCGTCGATTCCGGTGTTGCGCGACGCCGGGCGCGGTGTACGCGTCGCTTCGAGCGCTGGCTGTTCCGACTGACGAATGGCATGACCGTCAAGGAGGTGTCGAACCTGACGGGGGTCGATTGGGAGGCGGTCAAGGGCGCCGAGAGTCGCTATATCCTGGGGCTGCTGCGCAAGCGGGACCTCACCGGGATCACCGACCTTGGGATCGACGAGGTGTCCGAGAAGAAGGGACATCGCTACCTAACGCTGGTCACGGACACTGTCAAGCGCCGCGTCGTCTGGGTCGGCCGCGGCCGGGATCGCGCCGTGTTGCGGACGTTCTTCCGCTGGTTCGGCAAGCAGCGCACCCGACGCATTCGCTGCGTGGTCATCGACATGCACGACCCCTACGAGTTGGAAATCCGCGAGCGGTGCCCGCGCGCCGCGCTCATCTACGACCACTTCCATGTCATCAAGCCGCTGAGCATGGCCATCGACGACATCCGGCGGCGCTTGCAGCGCGAACTGCCACCCGCCGGGCGTCTGTACCTCAAAGGCAGTCGGTACCTGCTCCTGCGCAACCGCGAGAACTTGACCGCCAAGCAGCGCATCCGGCTCCAGGACTTGCTTCGATTGCCTGCCAACGAGACCCTCAACGCGGCCTACATTCTCAAGGAAGACCTGCGCGTCGCCTTCCGCCGGCAGGACCCCAAGCGGGCGCGGGCCGAGCTGCGGGACTGGAAGCGCCGAGTGCGCGAGAGCAAGATTCCCGAGTTGCTGAAGTACGTGGAGATGCTCGACCGACGGCGCTTCGGCATCTTGAACTTCTTCAAGCACCGCAAGACCAACGGGCTCAGCGAGGGCTTCAACAACGTCGTGAAGACGATCAAGAAGGACGCCTATGGCTTTCATGACTGGGAGTATTTTCGCCTCAAGATCCTGCGCAAGTGCGGGAGACTGGAGGAGGCCTCATCTCAAAGGGATTGAAACCCCAGTTTCGCGACGGGGCTCCACTCTATTTCCAGAAGTTCCAGAAGTATGGCCAGGACTACGGCGTCCTCCCTGAGTCCATCTCCGGCACGGGGCCCTTCAAGGTCACCGGCTGGGTCCGCAACGACCGGATCGAGCTCGCGCGCAATCCTGACTACAAGTGGGGTCCGGCCTTCTACAAGAACCAGGGGCCGGCGCGCGTCGAGACGGTCATCATCAAGACGATCACGGAAGAGGCGGCCCGCAGCGCCGCGCTCGAGCGGGGCGAGATCGACATGGACATCTCGCTGTCCGAGAAGGACGCGCCGCGCCTGGGCAGGACCAAGGGCCTGCGGGTCATGGTGCAGCCCAAGAACACCGCGCATCACATCGGGTTCAACCACGACAAGCCTCTCTTCAAGGATCAGCGCGTGCGCCTGGCGCTCATGTATGCCATCGACCAGAAGGCCATCGTCGAAGCCGTCTACAACGGCTACGCCCAGCCCTCGGTCGGGCTCTGGTCCACCTCGGTCGAGGGGCATACGCCGCCGGCCGAGATGGCGAAGATCGCACCGTCGTACAACCCGGGCCGGGCCAAGCAGCTTCTGGGCGAGGCGGGCTGGAAGCCGGGGAGCGACGGCATCCGCGTCAAGGACGGCCAGCGGCTGTCCTTCACCGCATACGGCTACTCCGAGCAGCAGGCCAATCTCCTGACCGTGGTCCAGCAGCAGTGGCGTGAGGTGGGGGCCGAGAGCCAGATCCGCCAGCTCGAGTACGCGGCGTGGCAGAAGGCGGTGACGGCCGGGGAGCAGGACGTCTCCTACACGGATGGCACGCACAGCACGGCCGATCTCTCTTACTGGTGGGTCTGCAAGTCGATTCCGTATCCGAATACGCTCAAGCGCTGTGACGAGGCGACCGACAAGTACTTCGAGATCACCCAGACCACGCTCGACCCCAAGAAGCGCATCCAGGCCTTCCAGGACATGGAGAAGGATTTCATGCGGCGGGCCGCCCTGATCCCGATGCCGCATACGCTCTGGGTGGTGGGAGCGTCCGACCGGGTGGCGGATCTGGAGCTGAATCCGATCCACGGCTACTTCAAGCTGCTGGACGCGCGGAAGACGAAGTAGCGCGCCGGGCGCGCGCGTCTGATGCTCGGGTACGTCGCCAGGCGTCTCCGCGCCACCGTCTTCGTGCTGGCCGGGGTGTCGGTGCTGGTCTTCCTCATGGTGCGCCTCATTCCCGGCGATCCGGCTCTCATCCTGGCCGGCGTCGATGCGAGCCGCGAGCAGGCGGCCGAGGTCAGGCGGGGCCTCGGCCTCGACCAGCCGATCTGGGTGCAGTACGCCCGCTACGTGGGCCGCGCCCTCGAGGG
>JACQWA010000161.1 GCA_016209425.1 Candidatus Rokuibacteriota bacterium | reverse complement strand
GCCACGTCGTCGACTTCAAAAACACGATCCTCATCATGACCTCCAACCTGGGGACCCAGCTGATCGGCAAGCGCACGCAGCCGGGGTTCCTGCAGGAGTCTCAGGACGAGTCCTACGAGCGGATGAAGGAGCGCGTGCTGGAGGAGCTCAAGCGCGCGTTCCGCCCCGAGTTTCTCAACCGTGTGGACGACATCGTCGTGTTCCACTCTCTTTCCGTCGACCACATCAAGGGCATCATCGGGCTGATGATCAATCGGATCGACAAGCAGCTCGCCGAAAAGGGAATCCAGATCCTGTTGACGCCGCGCGCCGAGGAGCTGCTGGTCCAGAAAGGGTACGACGCGACGTACGGCGCGCGACAGCTCCGACGGACGATTCAGAAGCAGATCGAAGATCCTCTCGCCGAAGCCATTGTTCGAGGGCAGTTCGCCGAGGGGATGAGGATCGAGGTCGACGGTGACGGCGAGTCCTTCGTCTTCCGCGAGCGGGAGCCGGCGGAGCCGCCCCTGGAGCTTGCTGAACACTAAGTCGAAGCCCACCCACTGTTTTCTTAACCACGCGGAGACGGACGCACCTCGGCCTATGAATGGACTGGGGAGGTTGTTTCTCTCCGTTTTTTTTGTCCTTGAGGTCCTTCTCCCGTGCGCGGCATGGGGGCAGGGACAGCCGCAGATCCTCGTCAAGGAGATCGCTGTCGAGGGGAACCGCCGCGTGCAGGAAGCGGTGATCCTCGGGCGGATTCAGACGAAGGTGGGCTCCCCCTTTCTGCCCGCCCGGTTGGGGGAAGATATCCGATCGGTATTCGCCCTCGCGTTCTTCGACGATGTCCGCCTCAAGGTGGAGGACTTCGAGGGCGGCGTCAAGGTGACCTTCATCGTGGTCGAACGCCCGTTCATCCGCGACGTGGATTTCACCGGCAACAAGCGCGTCGACACCAAGACTCTCCAGGAGAAGATCGACCTCAAGCTTGGCAGCGTGTACAACCCCGTGGACGTGCAGCGGGCGCTGGAGAAGCTAAAGGACCATTACGAGGAGGAGGGGTACTTCGAGGTTCAAATCACGCCGGATGCCGAGAAGCTTCCCGACGGGGATGTGAAGGTCGTCTTCCGGATCACCGAGGGCCGCCGGATCACCATCGACCGGATCGTGATCGAGGGCGCCAAGGGCCTCTCCGAGAAACGGGTCAAGGGCGTCATGCAGACCCAGGAGCGGCAGTACTTTGTGCTCAGAGGGATCCTCCACCGCCAGCGCCTGGAGCAGGACGTCGAGCTCATCACCCAGCTCTACAACGATCACGGGTATATCCAGGCCCGCGTGGAATCCACGGACATCCAGGTGGATCGCGCGCGGGCTCGGGTGACGATCAAGATCGTCGTCGTGGAGGGGCCACAGTTCTTCGTGGGGAGCGTGGACGTGACCGGCCCAACCGTCCTCCCCGTGGAGGAGGTGCGGCGACAAATCGTCCTCAAGCCCGGGGAGGCGTATTCCCGGTCAAGGGTGCGCGACACCGTCAACCGGATCACCGCCCTGTACCACGCGATCGGGCGGGCCTCGGCCGAGGTGACCCCGCTGCTGGGGCAGGATACCGCGGCGCGAAAGGTCAACCTCACCATCGAGATCAAGGAGGGCCCGGAAGTCTTCGTGGAACGCATCAACATTTCGGGGAACGTGCGGAGCGCCGAGAAGATCCTCCGGCGCGAGATCCCGATGGCCGAGGGTGACCTCTTCACCAGCCAGAAACTCGAACGGGCCCGGCAGCGGCTTGTGAACCTCGGGTACTTCGAGACGGTGAAGGCAACCACCGCTCCCGGAGCGACCAAGGACAAGATCATTGTCACCATCGAGGTGACGGAGCGCCCCACCGGCCTCTTCAGCCTCGGCGGCGGATATAGCTCCGTGGACGGCTTCCTCGGCACCCTCGACCTCTCCCAGCGGAACTTTCTGGGCCGGGGCTGGGAGCTGTTCCTCCGGATCCGGGGCGGGGCGACCACGCAGCAGGGCACCGTCGGGTTCACGGAGCCGTGGCTGTTCGATCGTCCGCTGTCCGCGGGCTTTGACATCTTCAACAACCGCCGCATCTTCACCGACTTCACGGTGGAGAGCCTGGGTGGGGACATCCGGTTCAGCCACCCATTTTTCGACTTTGCGCGCTGGCACCTCAACTATCGGCTGACCCAGGATAAGATCACCGACGTGGCCGAGACCGCCAGCGACACGCTGAAGCGGGAAGAGGGGACCACGCTCACCTCCTTGGTGGAGGGCGCGCTCACCCGGGATACCCGCGACAACGTCTTTGCTCCGATGACGGGCAGCCGGGCCAGCCTCGTTCTCGACGTTGCCGGCCTGGGTGGGGAGAGCAAGTTCATGAAGATCGTCGGCGATCTCGCGTACTTTCAGCCCGTCTTCCGGGGAACCATCCTGGCCGGGCGGGTGGAGGGTGGGTACGGTTTCGGGTTCGGCGAGGACGAGCTTCCCCTCTTCGAGCGCTTCTTTCTGGGTGGCCCCAACTCCATCCGGAGCCGGAAATTCCGACAGATCTCCCCGGTGGACTCGAGCGGGGCGCGGATCGGCGGCACCTCCGAGGCCCTCCTCAACCTCGAGTACATCGTCCCGGTGGTCTACGGCATCCGTGTCGCCACGTTTTTCGACGTGGGCAACGTCTACGGGCTCACCAAGGACTTCGACCTGACCGATACGCGGGAGGCCGCGGGACTGGGCGTCCGCTGGCAATCGCCGTTCGGGCCCATTCGGCTGGATTGGGGCTACAACCTTGACCGACGGAAGGGGGAGAGCCCGAGCCAGTTCCACTTCTCCGTCGGCTCGCCGTTTTAGCAAGGGAGGGCGGGCATGATCAAACGAATTGCCGAGGTCTCGACACTCTTGCTGATGGCGATCGGCCTCTCGGGCGTCCCCCTGCTCGTCGGCGAGGCCCGCGCCCAGGGCGCGGCGCGGATCGCCTACATCGACGTGCAGCGGATCCTCGCGCGCTCCTCCGCCGGGGTGGCCGCCCGGGAGCAGCTGGAAAAGGACAAGGCGGCCATGCAGAGGGACGTCGACGGCAAGCGCACGGAGCTCGAGAAGCTCCGCGAAGAGATGGACAAGAAGGGAATGCTCCTGAGTGCCGAGGCCAAGAAGGAAAAGCAAGAAACGCTGGAGCGGAAGATCCGAGACCTCCGACGTCTGGTGGACGACTACCGGGCGGAGCTGGAGCGGAAGGAGCAGGGGCTTCTTCAGAAGGTCCTGATCGACATCTCCGGGATCGTCGAGCGGATCGGCAAGCAGCGGGGGTTCCTGCTCATCGTCGAGAAGCGGGGCGCCGCGGTGCTCTACGGCTCCCCGGAGGCGGACCTCACCGACGAGATTATCAAGGCGTTCGACCAGGAAGCATCAAAGGGGAAGAAGTAACGGCCGATGGGGGACACGGGAGGCCCGTACACCCTGGGACAGCTCGCGCGGGCGCTGGGGGCGGTCCTGGAGGGAGATTCGGAGCGGATCATTACGGGGGTCGCGCCGCTGGAAACGGCGGGGCCTGACCAGATCTCCTTCGTCACTCACCGAAAATACCTGTCGCTGGCCGGCTCCTCGCGCGCGGGCGCGCTTCTCGTGCCGAGCGACGTCAAGGACCTCCCCGGACCGCTGCTCAGAACGGGGTCTCCCCACATAGCGCTGATCACGCTGCTCGGGCTCTTCCACCCGGCTCCTCCTCTGGCTCCGGGGCTTCACCCGTCGGCGCTCGTCGCTCGCGACAGTCGGATCCACCCGGGCGCGTGGGTCGGGGCGTTCGCCGTCATCCAGGCGCATGCCGTCGTGGGCGCCGGGGTCCGGATCTTTCCGTTCGTGTACGTCGGGGAGCGAGCGGAGATCGGCGAGGAAACGACGGTGTATCCGAACGTGGTCATCCGTGAAGGTGTTCGCATCGGCCGCAGGGTGATCATCCATCCCGGCGCTGTGCTAGGATCGGACGGGTTCGGCTACGCCTTTGACGGGAGGGTGCACCGGAAGATCCCCCAGGTCGGGGGCGTGATCGTTGAGGACGATGTCGAGATCGGGGCCAACGTCGCCATCGACCGGGCGACGCTCGGCGACACCGTGCTGAGGCGGGGGACGAAGATCGACAACCTGGTCCAGGTCGGCCACAACGTGGAGATCGGAGAGGACGCCATTGTCGTGGCCCAGACCGGGATCTCCGGCTCGTGTCGCGTCGGGAAGGGCGCGATGCTGGGGGGACAGGTGGGGATCGCCGACCACGTGACCCTCGGTGATGGCGTCATGCTGGGGGCTCAGTCCGGGGTGCCCGGGGACATCCGTGGGGCTGGCCAGTACCTTGGGAGTCCGGCGCGCCCCATCGACGACGCGCGTCGCATCTACGCGGCGATGCCCCGGCTGCCGGCCCTGCTCAAGAAGGTCCGTGCGCTCGAGCGTCGGGTCCGGGAGCTCGAAGGAAGACTCGGGATCGCCCGGGCGGAGGGAGAACGCCCCGATGACGGTTGAGGGGATCCATCCCACCGCCATCATCGATCCGCGCTCTCGGCTGGGGGAGGGGGTCAGCGTCGGCGTCTACTCCGTCATCGGGCCGGAGGTGATGCTCGGGGCCGGCTGCCAGGTCGGTCACCACGTGGTGCTCGAGGGCAAGGTCAGCGTCGGGGAACGGAGCCGGATCGGTCATGGATCCGTGATCGGTGCTCCGCCCCAGGATCTGAAGTATCGGGAGGGGACCCCCTCAGGCGTGAGGATCGGCGCGGACACGGTGATCCGGGAATGCGTGACGGTTCATCGCGCGACGCGCGAAGAGGGGTGGACGCAGATCGGCGACCACTGTCTCGTCATGTCCACGAGCCACATTGCGCATGACTGCAAGATCGGCGACCATGTCATCATCATTAACTATGCCGGCATCACCGGCCACGTGGCGGTCGAAGACTGGGCCACCGTGGGCGGCCTCTCGGGCATCCACCCCTTTGCCCGGATCGGCGCCTACGCCTACATCGGGGGGTGCTCGAAGGTGATGCAAGACGTTCCGCCCGCCGTGATCGCTGACGGCGTGCCCGCCACGGCGCGCGCGGTCAACGTCATCGGGCTGCGGCGGGCGGGCGTGGACGCCGAGAGCCGCAAGCAGCTGCGGGCCGCCTTTCAGATCCTGTACCGGTCGGGGCTGGCCCCCCGAAGCGCGACCCAGCGGATCCGAGCGGAACTTCCGCCGTCCCCCCTCGTGTCCCTGCTCGTAGAGTTCGTGCAAGCCTCCCGGCTGGGGATCGTGGGATCCCACCGAGCGGGTGCCGGGGCGGAGTTGCCGGAAGCCGCAGCGGAGCGGATTTTCTGATGGCGCGGGACCAGCGTCGGGTCCGGGCGGCTGTCGTTGGGGCCGGGCACATGGGCCAGTACCACATCCTGGTGCTCCCCGAGCTCGTGGACGTGGACCTGGTGGGCATCGTGGATACGGACGCGGCCAAGGCCAGTCAGCTGGCCGCCCAGTTCGGGACTCAAGCGTTCACCGATCATCGGGAGCTGATCGGCCAGGTGGACGTGGCGAGCGTGGCGGTGCCCACCGATCAACACTTTGCCGTCGCGCGGGATCTCCTCGAGGCAGGGATCGGCGTCCTCGTGGAGAAACCCATGACCCCGACGCTGGAGGAGGCCAAGGAGCTCTTCCGTCTCGCGCGCCAGCAGGGAGCGGTGCTCCATGTGGGGCACGTTGAGCGCTTCAACGGCGCCGTCCAGGAACTGAAGAAAATCGTGGAGCGCCCGATCCTCATCGAGTCCCGCCGGCTCGGCCCCTTCGTGCCCAGGGTCCAGGAGGACACGGTGGTGATGGACCTGATGATCCACGACATCGACATCGTGCTGGGCCTGGTGACCGGCGAGCCCCGACGCGTCACCGCCGCGGGGCGATCCGTCCTGTCGACCCGGCCGGACGTGGCCAACGTCCAGATCGTCTTCGACACCGGCACGATCGCCAATATCACCGCCAGCCGGGCCACCGAGCAGAAGATCCGGACCCTGGCCATCACCCAGCCCGACGCGTACATTCTCCTGGACTACACCGACCAGGACATTCAGATTCACCGACGGGCCGCCCAGGAATACACCCTGAACCGCGAGTCCATCCGCTACCGGCGAGCCTCCTTCGTCGAGCACCTCTTCGTCCACAAGGACAACCCCCTGAAGCTGGAAATCCTCCACTTGATTCGAGCCGCACGCGAGGTGCTGGCGGGCGGCTCGGTGGAGCTCGCCGAGAGTGAGGATCTCCGATCGCTGGCCGTGGCGCTGGAGATCGAGCGGATGATCCAAGAGGGCCGGGGGGAGACCGCCTGGCCGGAGGATCTTCCGTGGAGCGCGCCCTCGGCCTGATGTGTGGGGCCGGTCTGCTGCCGGCCCACGTCGCGTCCGAAGCCCATCGTCAGGGGTGGCGCGTGGTCGCCTTCGCCTTCGGGGATGCGCCCGCCCTTGAGGGGGCCGTGGATCGCGCGATCCCCAGCCGTCTGACCGACATTCATGCGGTCCTCGAGGGGCTCCGGCAAGAGCGGGTCTCCGCCGTCGTCTTCGTGGGCAAGCTCTGGAAGCGCGATCTCATCGACGGGGTTCCGGCGGCGGACCGCGCCGGGCTGGAGATCTTGAGCATGGCCGGCGGGTTTTCGGACGGCGCCCTGGCCCGGGCGGTGGTCGACACGCTCGGGGGCCTTGGGATCGAGGTTCTCGACCAGCGCACTTTCCTCGGCCCGCTGCTCTTCCCACCGGGCCGGCTCACCCCCCGTGCCCCGTCCGAGGCCCAGTGGCAGGATATCAGGCTGGGGCTCAGCCTCGCCCGGCAATGTGGGGGCTTCGGCGTCGGGCAGACCGTCGTGGTGAAACAGGGCGTCGTCATCGCCGTGGAAGGGATCGAGGGGACCAGCGAGACGATTCGGCGCGGGTGCCGGCTGGCGGGTCCGGGCGCGGTTGTCGTCAAGGCTGTGACGCCCCAGCAGGATTATCGCTTCGACATTCCCGCTGTCGGGGGGGCGACCCTCGAGACGCTGGCCGAGGGCAAAGCGGCCGTGCTCGCCGTCGAGGCCGGGAAGATACTCCTCCTCGACCGGGAAGCGGTGCTGGCCCTGGCGGCCCGCGAAGGGATCGCGATCGTGAGCCTCGGCGCCGATTCGGCGTAATGGATGCCTCAACGGCGCCGAGCATCATGTTAGTGGCCGGGGAGGCCTCCGGCGACCTCCACGGGGCCGCGCTTGCCGGCCACCTTCGCCGGCTCGCCCCTTCGGTCTCCCTGACCGGAATGGGTGGTCCGCGGATGGCCGAGGCCGGGGTCTGCCTCCTCTCAGACGTGACCCGGCTGGCGGTCGTCGGCGCCGGCGAGGCGGTGAGCCGACTGCCGGGGTTCTACCGGGCATATCGTGGGCTCGTCAGGCGACTCCGGGAGCATCGGCCGCGCTCGGTGGTCCTGATCGACTTCCCCGAGTTCAACCTGAGGCTGGCCCGAGCGGCCAAGCGCCTCGGGATCCCCGTCATCTACTTCATCCCGCCCCAGGTCTGGGCCTGGCGACGGGGACGGGTCCGGATCATCGGTCGGCTCACCACGCGCGTTCTCGTCATTTTTCCCTTCGAGGTCCCGCTCTACCAGGCCGTCGGAGCCCGCGTGGAGTTTGTGGGTCATCCGCTGCTGGACCGGCTGGTCTCTCCGCCGACTCGGCGCGAGGCGCGCGGCAGCGTGGGAGTGCCGGCGGAGGCGATGCTCGTCGGGCTCCTGCCGGGGAGCCGCAGCGAAGAGGTCCGGCGACTGCTTCCCGAGATGATGCGGGCCGCGGGGCTCATCCGAGATGCCCGACCCGACGCCGAATTCGTGCTCGCCCTGGCGCCGACCGTGGATGAAACCCTGGTGAGTTCCTTGCTGGCTCCCTCACCCGTGAGGATCTCCGTCGTCGCGGGCCAGACGCACGAGGTCATGGCGGCCGCCGATCTCCTGCTCGTCGCCTCGGGGACCGCGACGCTCGAAGCGGCGTTGATCGGGACACCGATGGTCGTATGCTACCGGGTGTCTCGCGTGTCCGAGCTGGTCGGGCGTTTGCTCATCCGGATCCCGTGGATCAGCCTGGCGAACATCGTGGCGGGGCGACCCGTGGTCCCGGAACTCCTTCAGGACGATGCCACCGCAGCGCGGATGGCCGAGGAGACCCTCCGGCTCCTGGGCTCGCCAGCGGCGCTGGCGGCCCAGCGTGCGGCCTTCGCCGAGATCCGAGGCCGACTTGGGACCGCCGGGGTCGGCGAGCGGGCGGCGCTCAGCGTCCTGGAGGTTGCGGGCGTTCCCGCCGTGGCGCCCCTGAGGGGTAGGGAACCGTGAAGCCGTACGAGTGGCTCCTCCTCCACTGCGCTCCCCCCCTGGGGTATTGGGCGGTGCGCACCCTTGCCCGTACCCTCCGGCTCAGGGTGGTGGATGAGGAATACGCACGCCCTTTTTGGGAGCGTCGCGCGCCCCTCATTTACACGGTCTGGCACGGGCGGATCCTCATGCTGCCTCCCCTCTACGGCCGGGCCCACGCCGTTCACGTGATGGCGAGCCGGTCCCGCGACGGAGAGCTGGTGACGCGCTTCGTGGGGAGGTTTGGCTTCAAGCCCGTCAGGGGTTCCACCACGCGCGGGGGCGCTGAGGCGTTGCGAAGACTCTCGAAGCTCCTCCGCCAGGGACGCGAGGTCGCGGTGATCCCCGATGGCCCGCAGGGGCCCCGCGGGGTCGTCCAGCCCGGCGTGATCGCCCTGGCCCGAATCACGGGCGCCCCCATCATTCCCCTCACGTTCAGCGCCCATCCGGCCTGGCGCCTGGGGAGCTGGGACGAATTCCTGATCCCCAAGCCCTTCGCCCGTGGCGTCGTCTGCTTCGCCCGCCCGCTCGCCGTCCCACGCGACGCGGACCGCTCCCGTCAGGAGGCGTTGCGGAAGGAGCTGGAGGCGACGCTGGCCCAGCTCACCTGGCGCGCCGACGAGCTGGCCGCGGGAGCCTGACGTGTACGCGCTCTACACGTGCCTTCTGCTGGCGCTCCTGCTCGTCTACGCCCCCGTGTTCGTCGTCAGGCGCCTCTTCACGCGGGGAGCGCCGATGGGCCTGCTCCAGCGGCTCGGGTACCGTGTCGAGGGACTTCCCCCCGAGCCCCGCTGCTGGATCCACGCCGTCTCCGTCGGCGAAGCGCTGGCGGCGATCCCGTTGATCAACGCGGTGCGACACCGCTGGCCTGACCTCCATCCTGTCGTCACCACCGTGACCCCCACCGGTGCCCGGGTCGTGAGGGAACGGTTGGGGTCGGCGGTGTCTCACCGTTACTTTCCACTGGATCTTCCCCCCGCGGTGTGGCGGACCCTGGCGTCGGTGCGGCCCCAGTTTTTCATCGCCCTGGAAACCGAGCTCTGGCCCAACTTCTTCCGAGGTCTTCAGGGCCGCGGCATTCCCGCGATGCTTGCCAACGGGCGGATCTCGGATCGCTCCTTCCGACGCTACCGGCTCGTGCGTCCGCTCATGCGACGAGTCATGGAGGGGATCCTCGTGTTCGGCATGCAGTCGGCGGAGGACGCGCGGCGGATCATCGCGCTCGGCGCCTCGCCGGAGCGGGTGGTCGTCACGGGGAACTTGAAAACCGAAGCCCCGCCCAACGAGCCCGGGGCCGATGCCCTCTGGAGGCGCCTCATGGGGCTGACCGGCGAGGAGCTGGTCTGGATTGCGGGGAGCACTCACCGGGGGGAAGAAGAGCTCCTGCTGGACGCCTTCCTGAGTCTGAGGCGCCGGCATCCTTCCGTGGTCCTGGTCATCGCGCCCCGCCATCCCGAGCGAGTGGCGGAAGTCGAGCGCGTGATTCGAGCCCGAGGTCTCGCGTCGGTGCGGCGGACCTCCCTGCCCAAGGACCGCGACCGGAACGCCATCATCGTGCTGGACACCGTGGGCGAGCTGGCGCAGCTCTATGAACTTGCCCAGGTCGTGTTCGTGGGAGGGAGCTTGGTGCCCGCGGGTGGTCACAACATGCTGGAGCCGGCGCTCAGGCGAAAGCCCGTGGTCTTCGGCCCGCACACGACGAATTTCAGGGAGTCGGCTGAGCTGCTGCTGGCGGCCGGGGGCGCCCTCATCGTGCAGAATAGCGGGGAGATGGAGCGGGCGCTTGACCGAATTTTGGCCGATCCGGGCCTCAGGACCACCATGGGCGAGGCGGCCCTCGAGGCCGTGGCCGGACGCCAGGGAGCCGTGGGCGAGACTCTCGAGCTGATCGAGCGCTTCCTCAGGCCGGCTCCCACGCCAGCGGGGTCTCCCGAGGGGGGACGCGCGTCGTGACTCTGTACCTGGCGCCGGCGCGCCAGAAGGTGCGACAAGCGTGGGAGGGGCGGATGCCTCCGGCGTTGGCCGTCGGGCTCTCGGCCGTGACGGCAGGCTACCGTGGGCTCCTGGAGGTGCGAGAACGGCTCTATGGCTGGGGAGTCCTCAAGAGCCGCCGGCTTCCCTGCCCGGTGATTTCCATCGGCAACCTGACGCTCGGAGGGACCGGAAAGACACCGGCCGTCGAGCTGGCCGTGCTCACACTCCGCGGCGCGGGGGTCCTGCCCGGCGTGGTCAGCCGCGGCTACGGGCGCCATTCGGCAGGCGTCCAGGTTGTGGCTGATCGGAGGGGGCTCAGAGCAGACCCCCAGTGGGCGGGGGATGAGCCGTTCCTCCTGGCGCGCCGGCTTCCCGGCGTCCCGGTGGTGGTGGGAGAAAATCGGTATGAGGCCGGGCGGCGCTGCCTCGAGAGCTTCGGGGTCCAGGCCCTGGTGCTGGACGACGCCTTCCAGCACCGCACCCTCGAGAAGGACCTGGAGGTCGTTCTCGTCGCCGGCCAGTCCCCCTGGGGAAACGGCCACCTCTTTCCTCGGGGACCGCTCAGGGAGCCGCTCAGCTCGCTGGCGCGCAGTCATCTCGTCGTCGTCACCAACGGGACGGGAGACGGGGTGGCCCTCGTGGGCGAAACCCTCCGCCGTCACAACCCCCTGGCGCCGATTGTGGCGGCCGAGTATCAGCCCGTAGAATGCTGGCAGGTGCGGGATCCGAACCCCTGCGCTCCCGACGCCCTCAGGGGGCGCCGGCTCCTGGCGTTTGCCGGGATTGCCCGTCCCGAGGGCTTCCGCCAGACTGTCGAGCGGCTGGGCGTCTGTCTGACGGGACTCGTCACGTTCCCTGACCACCATTGGTACAGCGCTGAAGATTTGACGGCGGTGATCCGCAAGGCCGAGGGCACCGGCGCCGAGGGGCTCGTCACCACGGAAAAGGATTACGTTCGGCTCTCCGCTCTGGCGCTCCGGAGCCTGCCGATCTGGATCCTGTCGGTCCGCCTGGCGATCACCGAGGGACACGCGCAATGGCGGGAGGCCTTCGACCGAGTCCTTCCCCGATGAATGCCCTGCCAGCCGTCGAAGTCGGCCACCTTATGGTCAGGCTCCCGGGCTGGCTGGGGGACACGGTGATGGCGCTGCCCGCCTTGAGGGCGCTTCGGACCGGCTTGGCCGGGCGCCAGATCACCCTCGTCGGGCCGTGGGCGCCTCTCCTGACGGAGCAGGGCATCGCCGATCGCTGTGTGGCCTACCCGAGCCGTCTTCAGGGACGCCTGGCCGCTGTTGGCCCGCTCCGCCGGCTTCGCGCTGAGACCGTCCTTCTCCTCCCCAACTCTTTCGAGTCGGCGCTGGCCGCATGGCTCTGGGGGGCGCGCTGGATCATCGGCTACGCCACCGACGGTCGGGGGACGCTCCTCACGCACCCGGTTCCGCCACCCCTGCCGCGGCGCCACCAGATCGACGAGTATCTGGGCCTCCTCGCGCCGCTCGGTGTCGAGCCCGGCGAGGCGACCCCCCGGTGGGTCCTGTCGCGCGACACCGGCGGAGATCGCGTCGAAGGCCTGCTGCCCTCCGGCGGCCCAGCCTCCGCTCCCCGGGTCGGCATCCATCTCGGCGCCGCCTTCGGGCCCTCCAAGCTCTGGCCTCCGGACCGCGTCGCGGCCCTCTGCCGGGACCTTCATCGCCGGGGCTTCACCCCCGTGCTCTTAGGGGCGCCATCGGATGCGGCGACCGCCGAGGCGATCGTCGCTTCGGCCGGGGGGGCGTTGTCCTCGCTCGTGGGCAAGGATACGCCGGAGCTGCTTCCTGCCCTCCTGGCCCGCCTCGCCGTGCTCGTCAGCATGGATACCGGCGTCGCCCATCTGGCGGCGGCGCTGGGAGTTCCGGTGGTGGCGCTGTTCGGGCCGACCGATCCGGGGCTGACGGCGCCCCGCGGCGCCAGCTCGTGCGTCATCTGGAAGCCGCCGCCCTGCGCGCCGTGTTTTCTCCCGGAGTGTCCCATCGAACATCCGTGCATGCGGTCCATCGCTGTGGACGAGGTCCTCACGGCCGTGGAGGACCGGGTGGGGGCCCGGCGCCCGTGAGCTACCCCGGAGGGGGGCTCATAACGCCCCCCCTTCCGGACCTCCCCCCTCGGGGTTGCGCCGGCAAATCCGGCGCTCGAACAGAGAATTGTATGCGCCGGAGGGTAATGCCGTGAGCATCGCCACGATCTTCCACACCGAATCCTCGCGGGGGTGGGGCGGGCAGGAGGTGCGGATGCTCATCGAGGCGCGCTGGCTCCGCGAACTCGGCTGGCGCGTGCTGGTCGCTTGCCGTCCTGGGGGCGTCGTCCAGGCGCGGGCCAAACGCGCTGGAGTCCCCGCAGTCGCCGTGTCGATGCGAGCGGCATGGGATCTCTCCGCCGTATTGCGCCTGGTTAGGCTGATCCGGCGGGAGGGCGTCAACCTCGTCCATACCCATAGCTCGGTGGATGCATGGCTCGGGGGGATGGCCGGGCGGCTCGCCGGCATTCCCGTGGTGCGGAGCCGGCATGTCTCGCTCCCGATCCGCCGTCGGCTGAATCCCGTGTACACGCTTCTGGCCGACCGGGTCGTCACCAGCGGCGAGGCGATCCGGCGTCTCGTGATTGAGGCCGGCGTGAACGCGGCCAAGGTCGTGGCCATTCCGGCCGGGGTGGATCTCGACGAGTTTCCCGGCGTCAGTGGTGATCGGATCAGGAGCGGATTTGGGCTGACGCGCCCGGTGATCGGGTCGATTGCGATGTTCAGGGGATCCAAGGGTCACGACCTCCTTCTGGAGGCGTTTACGCTCCTCCGAGGGGAGTTCCCCCAGGCCCGACTCCTCCTGGTGGGAGACGGCATTCGGCGCGCGTGGGTCGAGTCGCTGGCCCACGAGCGGGGGCTCAACGGGTGGGTGACCTTCACCGGGTTCCGCGACGATGTCGCCGACCTCCTGAGCGCGATGGATTGCTTCGTGCTCGCCTCTACCCGGACCGAGGGCGTGCCCCAGTCGTTGCTCCAAGCGCTGGCTGCGGGGGTCCCCGTCGTCGCCTCCGCGGTGGGCGGCGTTCCCGAGATCATCGAGGACGGGACCACGGGACTTCTCGTCCCTCCGGGGGATGCTCGAGCGCTGGCCCAGGCCGTCCGGGTCGTCCTGACAGATCCTCCGGCCGCGAGCAGACGGACCCGAGCCGGGCGAGTCCTCGTCGCGCAGAAATTCTCCCGTGCCTCTGTGACGGACCGGCTGGCCACCCTCTACCGGGAGCTGATCGTCCCGTGAGGTCTCTCACAATCCTCCACCTGGCGGCGAACCGCTGGTGGACCGGGAGCGCGGACCCGATCATCCATCTGGCCAAGGGGCTTGAGGAGCGAGGCCACCGTGTCACGCTCGGGGTGACTCCCGGCGACCGCTTCGAAGCGAAGGCGCGCGAGACGGGGATCGCGCTGGTTTCGGGGCTCTCCCTGTCCGTCCGCTTCAGGCCGTTGGACGTCCTGAAGGACATCGTCCGGCTTCGCCGGTTGGTCCGCGACCAGCGCGTGGACGTCATCCACACCCACCACTCCCACGACCACTGGCTTGCGGCCGTGGCGGGGAGACCTCCGGCGTTGATCCGCACGTTCCATAACGTCCGCGCCGTGAAGCGGCGCTGGCCGGCGTCGGTTCTGTACCATCGACTGGACGGGACCATCGCGATAAGCCGCCAGATCGCGGCACGCTGCCGGGAGGCGGGGATCCCCGACGAGCGCCTCTGGACGATCGGCGGGGCCGTGGACCTCGGCCGGTTCACTCCCGAAGCCGATGGGCGGGTGGTTCGCCGTGAGTTCGGGCTGGGTCAAGGCCCCGTCATAGGATCTGTCGCACGGCTGGCAGCCAACCGCGGCCACGAGCTCCTGATCCGGGGCTTCGCCAAGCTTTTGGAACGGGTCTCCGATGCCAGGCTGCTTCTGGTCGGCAAGGGCGAGACCCTGCCGAGGCTCCGAGCCCTCGTGCACGAGCTCGGCCTTTCCGAGAAGATTCTCTTCAGCGGCTATCGGGACCATGATCTTCCCGAGGTGTTGGCCTCGATGGATTGCTTCGCGTTGATGGGGGCAGGATCCGATGAGTCATGCCGCGCGGCGCTCGAGGCGATGGCGGCAGGCAAGCCAGTGGTCGCGCGGCGCGTGGGGGCGCTCCCCGAGACGGTCGTGGACGGCGAGACCGGGATCCTCCTGGCCGAGGATGAGCCGGAGGCCGTGGCGGACGCCCTCCTCGCCATCCTCGGCGATCCCGAACGGCAACGGCGCATGGGGAAGGAGGGGCGCCGTCGGGCCGAGGCTGAGTTCAGCCCCGAGCGCCACGTGAGTCAGGTCGAGCAGGTGTACCGGACCGTCCTCTCCCGGCCTCGATGAATTCGTTCCGGGTGCTTCACCTGATGAGCTGCCGCGGGTGGAGCTCCGACGCGTACTGGGCGACCCGGGTGGCTGTGGAGCTGGAGCGGTCCGGTCACGAGGTCACCCTCGGCTGCCGCGCGGGCACCGAGGCGCGCGTCATCGACCGGGCGCGGGAGCTGGGGGCCCGTCGCATCGAGACGCTCGGCTTCGAGGGCGGGCTCAGCCCCCGCGCGGACCTGGCCGACCTCAAGCGGCTCGGCGACTGGCTCCCGCGCTTCGACGTCCTCCACGTCCACCGCGGCAAGGAGCACTGGCTGGCGGCCTTCGCTAACCGGCTCTCCAGGACGCCACGCCCCCTGATCCGCACGCGCCACATCGTTCAGGCCGTAAGGCCCCACGCGCTGAATCGCTGGCTCTACGGCAGCGCCACGGATCGCGTCGTGACCGTGACGGAGGCCATCAGGCGCCAGTACGTGGCGTCGGGCCTTCTGCCGCCCGAACGGGTCGTCACCCTGCCAGGCGGCGTGGACGCCGAAACATTTCACCCCGCTGTGGATGGCAGTTCAATCCGCGCTCGGCTCGAGATCCCCGACGACGCGCTGCTGGTGGGCCTCGTGGGCGGGCTCCGCGTGATGAAGGGGCATGATGTCGTCGTCGAAGCGGCGTCGCTCCTGGGGTGGGACGGGATTCGTCCCTATTTTCTCTTTATCGGGCAGGGGAGACTGGAAGAACGGATCCGGGGAAGCATTCGCCGCGCAGGCCTCGATGGGCAGGTCACGCTCGTGGGGCTCGCCCCCGATCTTGCCGCGGCCATGTCGGCCCTGGACATCGCGCTCTACGTTCCGCTGGAGTCCGACGGGATGAGCCGGGTGCTCTTCGAGTACCTGGCGCTGGGGCGGCCGCTGGTGGCCAGTCGCGTCGGCGTGGTCCCTGAGGTCCTCGTGGACGGGCGCGACGCGCTGCTGGTTCCGGCGGGCGATCCCGAGCTTCTGGCTTCGGCGATCCGGCGCCTGGTCGCCGATCGCACGCTCCGGATCTCCCTTGGCCTCGCCGGGCGACGGCTCGTGGTGGAGCGCTACTCCGGGGCCCGCGTCGCCGCTCGTCTCGGGGAGTTGTACGCCGAGGTGGTAGCCCGCCGGGCGGCGTGAAGATCTCGATTCTCTGCTTCGACTGCTCGGATAACGCCGCGGGGCGGGCCGACCTCCTGGCCCGCCTGCTTCGCCCGGAGTATGACGTCGAGGTTGTGGGACCGGTCTTCCGGCGCGGGATCTGGTCCCCGATCAGCGACGGCCTCGTGAAGTACCGGACGGTCCCGGGCTCGAGGTACCCGGGATTCATCCGGACGCTCCCCGGCCTGGTGAGGCTGGCGGATGGCGATCTGCTCTACGCCTCGATGCCGCGGCCGACCAGCTACGGGGTCGCGCTCCTCGCTCGCCTCGCGCGCCGGCGCCCCCTGCTGCTCGACATCGACGACTGGGAGCTGGGGTTCTTCTATCGATCGGGATGGTGGGGACGACTCGGGCGCCTCCTCAACCTGGGGAATCCCAACGGCCTGGCGTGGACCTGGCTCATAGAGCGGCTGACCGGCCGAGCCCAGGCGATCACCGTGGCCTCCGGGTTTCTCCGGAAACGCTTCGGCGGTCTGCTGATCCCTCACGTGCGCGACACCGACGCGTGGCGCCCGGACCGCTACGGCCGCGAGGCCGGTCGGGCACGCCTGGGCATGCGGGGCGAGAGCGTGGTCATGTTCCTGGGGACGCCCCGCGCCCACAAGGGGATCGATGATCTGGCCGAGGCGATGCGCATCCTCTCACGGCCCGATGTGGTGCTGGCGATGATCGGGTGCGCCCCCGAGAGCGCCGCGGGCCGCCGCCTTGCCACGCTCGGCGTGAACGTGAGGCTCGTCCCCGAGATCCCCTTCGCCGAGGCGCCGATCTATCTCGCAGCGGCCGACGTCGTGGCAATCCCGCAGCGTCGTGGGCCGGAGACCATCGGCCAGGTGCCGGCCAAGCTCTTCGACGCGATGGCCCTCGGCCGCCCCATCGTCTCGACCCGGGTCTCGATGATCCCCGAAATTCTGGAGGGGTGCGGCCTGCTCGTCGAGCCCGGAGATCCGGGCGGCCTCGCCCGGGGCCTTGCCGATCTTCTAGACGATCCCGCCGAAGCTGCGGCCCTCGGGCAGCGGGCGCGCGAGCGCTGCGTGGAACGGTACAGCTACGCCGCCGCCAGCCGGCTTCTTCTCCCGCTGATCGAGCAACTGCTCGCCTGATCCGAAGCGACCCGGCCTATCCTGGCATGCTTTCTGCCGTGGATCCAAGTCCGTCCGACGATCCAGAGCTGAGCGGCTCTCGGTCAAATGCTTATGGCGGAATCGCTTTCCAAAATCTCCCGATCCGCGAGCGCGGGCCGGGTGCACAAAACCCTGGTCAGCCTGCCGCGAAAACTGTGCACAGCCCCGGCGCTGCTGCTCCTCCTTGTCCTCCCGAGCCTCCTGGCCGTTCCCCCATCCTGGGCGGGCATGGTCTCCCTCTACGATCCCTTGGGCCGGCTCGTGCGGGTGATTGATGAGACCGGGGAGGCCGCCACCTACCTTTACGACCCCGTCGGCAACATCCTCCAGATCGCCCGCCAGAGCGGGATTCCTCAAAGTCAGACCAGGCTCAGCAGCGTGGTTCCTTTCTCCGGAGCGCAGGGAGGCCAGGTCACCCTGACCATCACGGGCACCAACCTGGCGGGGGCCAGCCTCCCGGCCCTGCCCCCGGGCTTCATCTTTATCTCCATGGCCTTCAGCGTCAGCGGCAACCTGGACGTCCTCATGGTGACGCTGGCGCTGGACCCGGAGCTGGCGCTCGGCCTGTACTCCCTGACCCTCCTGTCGGCCCTCGGGGCGACGTTGCTGCCGTTCTCCCTGAATGTCGTCCTGCCGCCGCCCCGGGTGGATCGGGTCATCCCACCCATCGTGACGATGGGGAGCCTCGTCCAGGTCGAGGGGAACGGCTTCGACGAGGCCAATCCCACCCAGAACCACGTGACGATCAACGGAGTCGCCCTCCCGCTGGTCAGCGTCAAGAAGACGAAGCTGATCGCCCAGGTTCTGCCGGGGGTCGCCACGGGTCCGGTGACGGTGACGACTGCGCAGGGCACGGGCGTGAGCCCGACGCCCCTGACCGTCATCCCCGGCACTCACCCCCAGCAGAACCGGGTG
>JACQWA010000164.1 GCA_016209425.1 Candidatus Rokuibacteriota bacterium | reverse complement strand
CAGATGGTGACGTGAAGCGCCTTGGGCTCGTAGCGGGCCATGTGCTGCTCGAGCTCCTCCTTGGTGTCGGCGACGATGGCGAAGTCCTTGGCGGGGATCCCGTTCCGCTGCGGGCTGTCCCCGTAGCGGCCGAAGGCGATCCCCCACTTGCCCGCCTTGCGCGCCGACAGGACGATCCCTCGTGTGATCCGCGCCGCCAGGTTCTTCTGGAAGATGCCGCGGTAGACGACTTCACAGGTCAGGTGGGCCATGCGATCCTCCCCGCTGCGATGCCCCGCGACCTAATCGGTACCGGGGAATCGGTCAAATGGTCCGATGGTCCAACCGGAACAGTATCCCAATAACCAATCGCTGTCAAGAGCAACTTTTGGCCGATACCTCCACGACTTGTCCGACAGCTAGAGGGTGAATCTGCCGCGAGCGCGGCGATGGGCGACCTGATCGGATCGCATGGTGTCGGGGTTGGTCCCCCGCTTGAGCGCCAGATGATAGGTGAAGAGCTGGAGCGGAACCACGGCCAGAATCGGCGTCAGGAGCTCGGGGATCGCCGGAAGGGTCACGGTGTGGGCGCAGAGCGGTGAAAGCTCGGAATCCCCCTCCTCAACCAGGCCGATCACCGGCGCCCCGATTTCCTTGGCGGCCTTTGCGAGGGCCAGGCAGCGCTCGTACGAGGGGCCGGGCGGAGCGATCAGAAAGACCACGTCGCTCGCCTCCATGGCCGCCCACGGTCCGTGGAGCACCTGCTCAGAGTTCATGCCCACCGTGGTGGTGTAGTTGGCCTCGTTCATCTTGAGGGCGGCTTCGTAGGCCGTCGCGGTGTTGGGGCCGCCGCCGACAAAGTAGTAGCGCCTTCCCTCGGCAAAGCGCGCCGCCAGCTCCTCCCACGATTCCTGCCCAAGCAGAGACGCCATCTGATCGGGGATCGCCTCGAGGGCGTGCCCCACCTCCTCATCTCCGCCCATTTCGGCGGCCAGGGCGGCGAGCAGCGACAGGGCGGTGGTGTAGCTGATCGTGTGGGCCGCTGAGCTTTCCTGCTCGACGGTCGTCAGCACGAAGTCGGCGATCTTCAGCCCTTCCCCGCTCCCCCGGCCCGTGATCGCGACCCCGACGCGGCCCCCGGCCTTCGACGTCCGGAGCGCCTCGAGCGAAAACCGTTTGGTCCCCCGGTGGCTCACGACAATCACGCCCGTCCCCGGGTCTGGATCCGGCCAGTAGTTCGCAAACTCGAACGAGTGGAAGGCGCGGACGCGGTGGCCCAACCGCGCGCTCTGCGCGAAGAGCAGCTCCCCCACGAGGCACGCGTGCCAGGACGTGCCGATCCCCGCCAGGAAGACCCGATCCATCGCCCTGAGGTGCGCGGCGGCTGCCTTCAGCGCCTCGCCGTTCTCGCGCAGGACCAGCCGGATGGCGCCCGGCTGCGCGTAGATCGAGTCATACATGTAGTAGGGATGACCGGCCCGGGGCGGGGGCGGGCTCCACGCCATCGCTCAAATCTCCGGACGCTCGACGAGGTGCATGAGCACTCCGAAGAGGCTCTTCGGATGGATGAACCCGATGAGCGCCCGGCGGGATCCCGGGCGACCGACCGGGTCAATGAGCGTGTATCCCTTCCGCGCCAGCGCGGCGAGCGCGCCGTTGACGTCGGCCACCCTGAGCGCCACATGGTGGAGCCCGGGGCCGCGTGCGGCGACGAAGCGGGCGATGGCACCCTGATCCTGCCGGGTATTCCCGGGGCGGTCGTGCGCCATCGGCGTGTCCGCGCGCGGGTCGAACTCCTGGAGGAACTCGAGCTCGCAATCCCCGACCGTGACGAACGCCACCCGGAGCCCGCCCACAGGCTCCGGCGGGCGGGTGTGGAAGACCACGCCGTACTTGTCCGAGGTGAAGCTCTCGACCGTGAGCTGCACCTCCATGTCGGTCTGCGTGCTCTCGAGCGGGCATCCGAGGCGCGTCGAGAAGGCGTCGATGGCGGCCTGATTGTCCGCGCTCGCCACGCCCAGATGGTCGATGCGCTCAACCACGCCCGAGCGCGGCGCCCCGAGGGCGAGCGGCTCGGAGAGGTACGTCTGCACCCCCGCCGTGGCCTCCGGTGAGAGGAGCAGCCGCCGGGCGCCGTTGAGGCCCGGCCTCGGCTCGGGCTCGGCCATGCCGATGCCCGACGCCTTTGCGGTCGCCGCCGCCGCCACCGGGTCCTTCGCGCCGAGTGCGATGTGGTGGAGGCCCGGCTTCGGCTGGCCACCAACGAAGGGATCGCCCGGGGCGAAGAGCGCGAGCGCGCTTCGCCCCACGTTCAGGACCGGCGCCCGGCGCCCGGTCTCACCGACGGCGCAGTCCGTGCGTGTGAGTCCGAAGTCGCGCTGGAACAGGGCCGCTGCGGCCTCCACATCGCTCACGACGAGCGCCACGTAAGCGAGGTTCGCGCCGATCACGGAGATGCCGTCCCACCGGGCGCGGTCATCCGGTCGTAGGAGAGCCTCAGAGAGCCCCGAACCAAGGGGTCGAGGCTCGGAACCGGGAAGGGCGCCATCCGGCTAGCTCGCCGCTTCCACCATCCGGCAGAAGTAGCGGTGGACGGTGGTGTCGTCGGTCAGCTCGGGGTGGAAGGTGGCGACGAGCACGCTGCCCTCGCGGGCCATGACGCACTCGCCGCCGTACGCTGCCAGCCGGGTGACCGTCGCGCCCAGCCGGCGGATCCGCGGCGCCCGGATGAAGACCATCCTGAGCGGGCCAGGCTCGCCGTCGAGGATCGCCTCGCCCTCGCTCTCGAACGACTCCTTCTGGCGACCATACGCATTTCGCTCCACGGTCACGTCGATGAACCCGAGCGAGAACTGCCTCGGGCTCAGCACCTCGCGCGCCAGGACGATGAGCCCCGCGCAGGTCCCGAAGATCGGCCGGCCATTGGCGTGGAACTTTTCGAGGGCGGGGACGAACTCCCCGGCCTCCATGAGCTTGAGCAGCGTGGTGCTCTCGCCGCCCGGAATGATCAGGCCATCCATCGCATCGAGGTCCGCCGCCCTCCGGATCTCGGCGGACTCAACGGCGATCCGGTCCAGCGCCCGGCCGTGAAGGGCGAAGTCGCCCTGGAGCGCCAGCACTCCGATCTTCATGCTACCAGCCTCGCGTCTGAAGCAGATCCTTCTCGGCGAGCTTGGAGGTCTCGATGCCGGGCATCGCCTCTCCCAACTCTTCCGTGACCTTTGCCAGGGCGTCGGGGTCTTTGTAGTGGGTCGTCGCCTGCACGATGGCTCGGGCGCGAGACGCGGGATCCGAAGACTTGAAAATCCCGGAACCCACGAAGACCGCCTCGGCGCCGAGCTGCATCATGAGGCTGGCATCCGCCGGGGTCGCGATCCCCCCGGCGGCGAAGTTGGGCACTGGGAGCCGACCATTCTGGGCCACCCACCGGACAAGCTCGTACGGAGCGCCCAGCTCCTTCGCCTCCGTCATCAGCTCCTCGGGCCCGAGCGTGGTCAGGCGTTTCATCTGGCTCGTGACCTTCCGCATGTGTCGAACTGCCTCCACGATATTCCCCGACCCGGCCTCCCCCTTGGTCCGGATCATGGCGGCCCCTTCCCCGATGCGCCGCAGGGCCTCCCCCAGATCGCGCGCTCCGCAGACGAACGGCACGGTGAAGGCGAACTTGTCCACGTGGAAATGCTCGTCGGCGGGCGTCAGGACCTCGGACTCGTCGATGTAGTCGACGCCGACGTTCTGCAGGATCTGCGCCTCGACGAAGTGGCCGATCCGGGCCTTCGCCATGACCGGGATCGAGACGGCCTCCATGAT
>JACQWA010000156.1 GCA_016209425.1 Candidatus Rokuibacteriota bacterium | reverse complement strand
TTACTGCGCGATCCTGGACACGCTTCGGAATCCCCCTGAGATTGCGGCGACGTTCACCTTCGACCATGTGGCCGGTTAACGCGACACCCTCTCCAGCAGCGAAGCGGATGATCTGGGAGCATGGGAGCCGGCCATGAAGATCGCCCGCGTCCGGTCCCACCTGCTCTCGCTGCCGCTTCCCCGTCCCGTGAAGACCTCCGCCCACGACATCCACACGGTGGACACCGTACTCGTGGAGATGGAGGCGGACGCGGGAGCGGTGGGGACCGGGTACTGCTTCGCCTTCGGACCCAAGCGGGCCCAGGCGCTTCGCGCTCTGGTGGAGGATCTGCTCCCGCTCTATGAGGGCCAGGATGCGGCGGCGCCGCGCGCCCACTTCGACCGCGCCTGGCGGTCGATCAACTTCCTCGGCCATGCGGGTGCGGCGGTGATGGCGCTCGCGGCGCTGGACACCGCCTGCTGGGACCTTGCAGCCCAGGGCGCCGGCCTGCCGCTCTACAAGTTCCTGGGCGGCGGGCGCGATCGGATTCCGACATACGCCTCGTCGGGACTCTGGCTCGATTATTCCATTGACGAGCTTATTTCAGAGGCTCGGCGCTTCTTATCGCAGGGCCACCGGGCCATGAAGATGCGTCTCGGCCGGTCACCGCGCGAGGACCTTGAGCGCGTGAGAAGGCTCCACAACGCGCTCGGCCCGGAAGTGAAGCTCCTGGCCGACGTCAACCAGGGGTGGGATGAGGCGACCGCCATCCGGGTCGGGCGCGAGCTGGAGCCGTTCAATCTCTACTGGCTGGAGGAGCCGCTTCCCTACGAAGACTTGGAGGGCTGCGCCCGCGTGGCCGCCGCGCTCACGGTGCCGATCGCGACTGGGGAGACGGACTACGGGAGCCTCGGGATGAAGCGCCACCTGGAAGCTCGGGCGGCGGATATCCTGATGCCCGACCTCCAGCGGATGGGAGGGGTCACCGAGTTCTTGAAGGCGGCGGCGCTCTGCGACGCGTTCCACACGCCGGTCTCCTCCCACCTCTTCATGGAAGCCTCCTGCCACCTCCTGGCAGTGGCGCCCAACGGCCTCATCCTGGAGCACATGGACTGGTGGCAGGAGCTGTTCGCCGAGCCCCTGACGCTCAAGGAGGGCGAGATCCTCCTCCCCGACAAGCCGGGGATCGGCCTCGGCCTGAACCGGAAGGCCCTCGAGCGCTTCAAGGGCTAGGCGCTTTGGCCTCGATGCTGCGAAGGAGGAGCCGGGTGAGAGCAGGGAGGGCTTCGGTGAGGAGGTCGGGAGTGCCCGAGTGCAACCACTGGATGACGATCTCGTTGACAGCGCCGAGCCAGGCAAGGGTGGCGACTTCGGTGTTGAGCGGCGGGATCGAGCCCTCGCTCACGGCCTCGTCGAGGTACCCCTTGATCAAGTCGGCGAAGAGCCGGTGGACCTCGGCGCGCTTGGCCTCGTAGGTGGGCCCCAGGCTCACCGCTTCGAGGACAAGGATTCGCGCCAGCTGGCGGTGACGCGCAAAGGTCTCGAGCGCTGCGCGGAGGGCGCCCTCGACCTTCTTGAGCGCCCCGTGCCGGGACGCGATGGCCTCCGCGGCAGCCGCGGCCAGGTGGGAAGCGAACTCGTCAACCAGCGCGAGGACGAGCGCTTCTTTGTTCGGGAAGTGATGGTAGACGGCGCCCTTGGAGGTCCCCGAGACGCGGACGATGTCGTCCACGATGGCCCGGTGGTACCCTTTCTGGGCGAAGACCGAAAGCGCGGCCTCAAGGATTTTCTCGCGCGTGGCGATCTTTTTCACGGAGAGAGGCAATGACGGTCATTCGGATCGGCCATAGCCCGGACCCCGACGACGCGTTCATGTTCTATGCCCTCACCACGGGAAAGGTCGCGGCGGAGGGGCTCCAGATCCAGCACGTGCTCGAGGACATCGAGTCGCTCAATCGCCGGGCGCGCGCGGCCGAGCTGGAGGTCACCGCGCTCTCGGCGGCGACGTACGCCCTGGTGGCCGACCGGTACCGGATCATGGATCCCGGCGCCTCCATGGGGAAGGGGTACGGGCCGATCCTGGTGGCCCGGGAGCCGATGGATCCGCGGGAGATTCCGGAGCGGGTGGTGGCGATCCCGGGGAGCCACACCACCGCGGCCCTCCTTCTTCGGTTCTACTGCGGGGACCCGCCGCTCATCGAGGTGGCCTTCGACAAGATCCCGAAGGCGGTCCTGGAGGGGCAGGCCGACGTGGGGCTCCTGATCCACGAGGGGCAGATCACCCATCGGGCCATGGGGCTGCACAAGGTTCTGGACCTCGGGAAGACCTGGGAACGGGAGACCGACCTCCCGCTCCCGCTCGGGATCAACGTGGTCCGACGGGACCTGGGGGAGGCCACGGCGGGTGCGCTGTCCCGCGCGCTGAGCCGGTCGATCGCCTATGCCCACGCCCACGTGGATGAAGCTCTGGAGTATGCGATGCAGTTCGGCCGCGGCATCGACAAGGAAACCTGCCGCCGGTTCGTCCTCATGTACGTCAACGACTACACCGTGACGCTGGGGGCCGCGGGACGCCAGGCCCTGGAGCGGCTCTACGCCATGGCCCACGCGAAGGGGCTGATCTCCCAGATCCCGCCGCTCGATCCCGTCTGAGTTACGCCGCCGGGATGGGACCCGTGGCGCCCAGCTTCTTCTTTTTCGGATCGACCGGGCCTGGCGATGCGGACGTCGACCTTGAAAACGCCCATTGTGCGTTAGTAGACTTTGAGAATTTCGTAAAGGGTGGTGCGCTGGGCAGGGGTGAAGCCGGCCTCGCGGATCAGCGCGCAGACCTCTTCCACCGTGGTTGTGTTCACGAAGTCCGCGGCCGCGTGCACGTTCTCCTCGAAGAGCGTCCCGCCGAAGTCGTCGGCCCCGAAGTGCAGCGCCACCTGGCCGGTGCGCTTGCCCTCCGAGAACCACGACGCCTGGATATGGGAGAAGTTGTCCAGGTAGACTCGTGAGACGGCGAGGATGCGGAGATACTGGTTCGGCCCGGCGGCGTGCTTGATCCATTTCTCCAGCAGCGTGTTCCCGGGCTTAAAGGACCAAGGGACGAAGGCGGTGAAGCCGCCGTGCTCGTCCTGCAAGTCGCGAATCCCGTCCAGGTGATCGAGGATGTCCTCCGGCTGCTCCACGTGGCCGTACATCATCGTGGCGGTGGACTTGAAGCCCTGCCGGTGAGCCTCCCGGTGAACCTCAAGCCACGCTGACGGACCGCCCTTCTTCGGCTCGATCCGCCTCCGCACCCTCTCCGACAGCACCTCCGCGCCGCCTCCGGGTAGGGAGTACTGGCCGGCTTCCTTCAGCCTGCCGAGGATCTCCTTCACGCCGAGCCCGCTGACCTGGCTCATGGTCTGGATCTCCGAGGCCGTAAAGAAGTGCGGCGTGACCTGGGGGAAGCGGCGGCGGGTCTCCCGGACCAGCGTCAGGTAGTACTCGAGAGGGATCTCAGGATTGTGGCCGCCCTGCAAGAGGACCGTCGTGGCATCCCTCGACGCCGCAAACTCCACTTTTTGGAGCACTTCCTCCACCGTGAGCGTATAGGCTTCGGGGTCGCCGGGCTTGCGGTAGAAGGCGCAGAACTGGCAGTCGGTCACGCAGACGTTCGTGTAGTTGGGATTCGAGTCGATGACGAAGGTCACGACCTTCCCGGGGTGGAGGCCGAGCCTGACCGCTTGCGCCAGCGCCCCCAACTCCAACAGCGGAGCCTCGGTCAGGAGCCACCGCCCTTCCTGGCGCGTGAGGCGCTTTCCGGCCTCCACGTGTGCCCGGATCTCGCTCAGCACGGCCGTTTCTCCAGGAACTCCCGGAGGCGGGTGAACTCGGCGATTGCCTTCTCTTCTTCGGCTCCGAGCCGGTAGACGAACCCGCCGAGGTAAGCGATCACCTCCGCCTCGGTGAACCCCGTGTCGCGGCGCCGGGAAGCGATGCCGGGAAGGTCGGCAAGTCCCCGATCCAGCGCCGTGTCGAGGGCGCGCGAGAGGGCGAGCTGCTCGGCCTCCGGCACCGAGGCCCGGACTCCCCAGCGAGCGAAGACGCACGGGAGCCCGGTCCACTGGACCCACTCGCGCCCCAGATCCGTTGCGTGGGGGAAGGGAGGACCGGACTTCAATGCCCGAATGGCCCGATCGCCGATCAGCAGCAGAGCGTCGCACGGCTCCTCGGGACCGATCCAGGCCTGCGGGATCGCGCGATATTTCAATTCGAGGAGGATCCGGAGGAGCTGAATGGAGGTGGAGGTTTCGTCGGTGACGCCGATCACCGCGCCTCCGAGCTCCGGAAGGGGGCGGTCGGAGAAGAGGAGAACGCTCCGAGCGGCGCCGACGGTGGCGATGCCGAAGGGGAGCGGTGTGAGCGCCCCCTGGAGGCTCAAGAGATCCACGAGGGAGAGCGGGCCGGCGTCGAGACTGCCCGCGGCCACGGCCTGCCCCAGCGCGCGCGGGGTCAGCGGGATCAGGTCAAACCCCTGGAGGTAGGAGAAGAAGGGCTCGCAGTTGAGGTACGGGATGCGCCCGACCCTGGGCATCACGCCTCAGTTCCAGATCTTCACGACGTTGTAGAGGGCATCGCGCTCGACGGGAATCTTCCCCGCGTCGCGGATCATCCGAAAGAGCTGTTCGCGCACGAGGCCAGCCGGGCTTTCCGCCTTCGCCGCGTGGGCGATTCGTTCATCTTCCAGCGTCCCGTTGACGTCGTCGGCGCCGAAGTGAAGGGCCAGGGAAGCCGTCGCCTCGCCGATCATGACCCAGTAGGCCTCGACGTGGGGGAAGTTATCCAAAAGCAGCCGCGAGGCCGCGATCGTTCGGAGATCGTCCGTGGGAGGCGTCTGGCGCGGGACGAGCTTGGTGTCCCCGACCTGGTAGGCCAGCGGGATAAACGTCAAAAAGCCGCCGGACTCGTCCTGCTGGCTCCGGAGCCTGAGCAGGTGATCGACGCGCTCCTCGAGCGTCTCCACGTGCCCGTAGAGCATCGTGGCGTTGGTCCTGAGCCCCAGCCGGTGGGCGATCCCGTGAATCTCGCACCAGCGGTCGGCGTCCGCCTTGCCGGTGTAGTGGAGCGCCTTCTGCAGGCGCTTGGAGAAGATCTCGGCGCCGCCCCCGGGCATCGAGTGAAGGCCCGCCTTCTTCAGGCGAGTCAGGGCCTCGAGCGGCTCGATCTTCCACCGGCGCCAGAAGTAGTCGATCTCGGCGGCGGTGAGCGCCTTGATCTGCACCTGGGGGTGCTGGGCGTGAATAGCCCCGATCAATCGCTCGTAGTACTCGAATGGCCAGTCGGGGTGGTGGCCGCCGACCATGTGGACCTCCCGGACCTCCTCCCTGATCATCCCCAGGATGTCCTCGATGGTGTGCTCGAAGGCGCCGGCCTCCCCCTTCTTCCTGGCGAAGTCGCAGAACTTGCAGGAAAGCACGCACACGTTGGTGGGGTTGATATAGCGATTGATGACGAAGAAGACCCACTCGCCGACGCGACGCCGCTTGGCGAAGTCGGCGATGCGGCCCAGGCCCAGGAGGTCGTCGGTCTCAAAGAGAACGAGGCCGTCCTGGCGGGATAGTCGTTCTCCAGCCGCCACTTTCCCCCAAATGGGGACCAGGCGACAATCCCCGAGCAGGGGGGCCGCGGTCAGAGTCATCGAATTGCCTCCAAGAACCGACCGACCAGTCGGTTTGTAGGGTAAGCGGGCCAGGTTCCCCTGTCAAGCTTCCAGAATCGAAGAACTTTTCCCGTGGGTCTGCTATCCTACGCCTGCTGCCCTAAGCCGGATCCAGCGGAGGGAAATTTCATGGCGCAGGACGACCGTCGCTACTTTGAGGAGATCGAGGTGGGAGAGGAGTACCTGTCCCCCGGGCGGACCGTCACGGAGACGGACATCGTCGTCTTTGCCGGCCTCTCCGGGGACTACAACGTCCTCCACACCGACGCCGAGTTCATGAAGACCTCCATCTTCGGAGAACGGATCGCCCACGGGCTCCTGGGGTTGGCGATCCAGTCGGGCCTCCTGACGCGCGGCATGCGCCCTTACGCGACGCTGGCCTTCCTCGGGCTCAGGTGGAAGTTCAAGGGGCCGATCAAGATCGGCGACACAATTCGGGTCAGGGCCAAGGTGATCGAGAAGCGCGAGACGTCCAAGAAGAACCGGGGGATCGTCACGCTCCAGCGCCAGGTGCTGAACCAGCAGGACGAGGTGGTCCAGGAGGGGGAGACCGACGTCATGGTGGAGCGGCGGGGTTCCTGAGGGGTGTTTTACTTTGAGGACGTGGTCGTCGGCGAGCCCCTGGAGACGCCGGCGCGAACGCTGACCGAAGCCGACGTCGTCGGGTACGTCGGGCTCACCGGCGAGTGGGACCCGTTGACGACCGACGAGGCGTTCGCCCGTCACTCGGAGTTTGGCGCCCGGGTCATTCCGGATCTTCTTCCGCTCTGCATCTCTTCCGGCCTCGGCTGGCGAGTCCCCCAGCCCCCTCTCGTGGTGCGGGCCTTCATGGGCTTCGAGTGGAAGTTCTTTCTTCCGTTGAAGATCGGCGACACGATTCGGAGTCGGTCCCGGACCGTCGCCAAGCGCTCGGTGAAGGATGGCGGCGTGGTGGTCGAGGAGCGGGAGATCCTGAACCAGCGCGGGGAGATCGTTCAGTCCGGCCGGCTGACGCTGCTCGTGGCCAAGCGCCCGCCGGCGTGATAAGGTGAAGGAGACCTGCAAGCGGGGGTCTCCCAATGGCCGCTGCGCCCCGTGTCCTGATCCTCACCGCCAGCTACGGCTGGGGACATCATCGCGTCGCCCAAGTCCTCGCGGCCGCCTTCAGGCGGGCGGGAGCCGAGGCCTCGGTCGTTGACCACTTTCGCGAAGTCGTCCACCCGCTCTTCGACAGCGCCAGCCGGCTGGTGTACTACTGGATTCTCCGGAACGCCCCAGGCCTCTGGGGGGCGGCTTACTGGCTCGGGGATCAGATTCCGACGACCTCGCGCCTCCTGCTGGGGGTGAATCGCCTCGGGGTGCGGAAGCTTGGCCAGCTCCTCGAAGCCACGCATCCCGATCTGGTGGTCACGGTCCATGCGACGCCCGCGGCCGCCCTGTGCGAGCTCCGGCGAACCGGGCGCAGCCAGATCCCGCACGCCACCGTCTTCACCGACTTCGTGGCCCACACCCAGTGGATTTTCGAGGAGGTGGACCAGTACTTTGTCCCGGCCGCGGAGATTGTCAACGACCTCGCCGCCCGTGGGATTCCCCAGGAGCGAGTGGCGGTCTCCGGCCTTCCGGTGGGAGAAGAGTTCACGCGCCCGTTGGACAAGGCGGCCGCGCGGCTGGCCCTCGGGCTCTCTCCGCGCGGGCCGGTCTTGTTGCTGATGGGGGGCGGGCAGGGTTCCCTGGGAGGGCTCGAGACTGCCGTCCGCGCGCTCCTCGGGGTCGATCGTCCCTTTCAAGCGCTCGTGGTGGCCGGGCGGGGCGAGCGGTTCGCCGATCGTCTGCGGCAGCTCTGCCGGGGGCGCGAGGGACAGTTCCGGGTCTTCGGTTACACGGAGTCGGTCCACCAGTTCATGGCCGCGGCCGATCTCCTCGTGACCAAGGCGGGCGGCGTGACGCTCGCCGAGGCGATGGCGGCCGACCTCCCCATGGTTTGCTTCGGCTCGCTTCCGGGCCAGGAGGCGCGGAACGAGCGGTTTGCCACGCGCGCGGGGATCGCGCTTCTGGCCCGGTCCCCGGCCGATCTCCTCGAAGCGATCTTCCGCCCGTTCGATGATCCGCCGGTGCTCAAGAGTCTCCGCGACAACATCCGGCGCGTGCGCCGGCCGCGGGCCGCAGAGGCCGTGGTGGAGGCGCTCCTGGGCCGGCCCGCCCGGATCGCGAAGATCGCCTCGTGAGCCCGTTGACGCTCCTGCTCTTCCCCGGCGCTCTGTGGGCCGGGTACGCGGCGGGCGCTCACCTCTGGGGACTCGGCTCAATCAGGCGCGGACCCCGGCGCGCCCGAAGGCTGGCGCTCACCTTCGATGATGGCCCGGACCCGGTGAATACCCCGAAGGTGCTCGCCCTGCTCCGGGACGCGGGCGTCCGAGCCACCTTTTTCCTGGTGGGAGAGCGGGCGGCGCGCGCTCGCGAGCTTGTCCGCGAGATGGTCGCCCGGGGGCACGAGGTCGGGAATCACACCTGGTCTCACCGGAACCTCTGGACCTGTGGGCCGCGCCGGACGGAGCGGGAAATTTCAAGGGCTCATGAGCTTTTAGGGGAACTGACCGGCCGCCAACCACGCTTTTTCCGCCCGCCCTGGGGGATGGTGAACCTCGCGGTGTTCCCGACGCTCAGGAGACTCCAGACGCCGTGCGTGCTCTGGTCGGTGCAACCGGAAGGCCTCAGGCCCGTTGCGCCGCGGGAGATGGCCGCCCGAGTGATCCGGCGCGCGCGCCCCGGAGACATCGTGGACCTCCACGACGCCGAGGGGGTGCGCGGGGCGCCCACTCGGTTGCTCGAAGCCTTGCCCCCCATGCTGGAGGGGCTGGGGGCCGCGGGCTACGCGTGCGTGCCCCTGGCCGAGCTCCTCTCGGACGCGTAACGGCGGATCAGTTCTTCCCGGGAGATCCAGATTTGCCGGGCCTCGGCGAAGCGCGGGCGCCCGGGCCGCCGTCGCCCGAGCGGGTGAAACTGGGTGAGGAGGCGGCGCTCGTACGCCGCCACCAGCTGGCTCAAGAGCGGCCGGGACAGGGGACGAACCTCGAACCCGATCCATTCGGTCCCATGGTGGAAGATGGTGGTCGCGGTAAAGCCCCTCACGGCCCGGTAGCGCGGGGCGTTGCGCGCATGCTCGGCCAGCGTTTCCAGGGAGGCGTGAAACGCCCGACGGAAGGCAAGGCCGGCCCAGCGCGACCCAGCGCCGTCCCCGTGAAGGGCCGAGACACGCTCGTTGTTGAGATGGATGACGCCGATCGGATCCCCCGGCCGGATCAGGCTCCCGTCGGCCAGGGCGAGGGGGTCGCCCCGGTACGGTTTCACCTGGACTCTCAAGATGGGCCTCACCTCGGCGGCGGGATCGGTGAGCCCGTGGGTCCATCGGTAGAGGAAATCGCAGCAGCGCCAGAGCCAGCTCAGCACGGCGGACGGTAGTCTCACACGGGTCCCCCGCGGCGTCAAGGCCGTGCTAAAATCGGACGACTTCTGAACGGATTGTTTTGCCGAGAGGAGACCACCATGGCTCTCGATCTCCGACACAAAAGCCGCACGCTGCTCGACGGCCCGGACCGCGCTCCGGCTCGCTCGTACTTCAAAGCGATTGGCTTCACCGACGAGGATCTCAGGCGGCCGCTGGTCGGCGTCGCCCACTGCTGGATCGAGGTGACGCCGTGCAACTGGAACCACCGGAAAATGGCCGAAAAGGTGAAAGAGGGCGTCAGGGCGGCGGGGGGGACCCCCATCGAGTTCAACACGATTTCCATCACCGACGGCATCGCCATGGGAACCGAGGGGATGAAGGCCTCCCTGATCAGCCGGGAAACCGTGGCCGACTCCGTCGAGCTGGTGGTCCGCGGCCACCTCTTCGACGCCGTGGTCGGCATCTCGGGGTGCGACAAGACGATCCCCGGGATGGTGATGGCGCTGGCCCGGCTGAATCTCCCCGGGCTCATGCTCTACGGCGGCTCCATCATGTACGGGGAGTATCAAGGGCGCCGCCTGACGGTCCAGGATGTGTTTGAAGCGGTCGGGGCCTACAACGCCGGAAAGCTCTCGGCGGCGGAGCTGCACGGGATCGAGACCCATGCCTGCCCGGGGGCGGGAGCCTGCGGCGGGCAGTTCACCGCCAACACCATGTCGACGGCCTTCGAGATGCTCGGGATCTCCCCGATGAACTTCAACGGTGTGCCGGCCGTGGACCCCCGGAAAGAGGACGTGGCCTTCGAGTGCGGCCGGTTGGTTATGGAGCTCCTCAGGAAGGGAGTGACGCCGAAGCAGATCATCACGCGGAAGGCGCTGGAAAACGCCATCGCGGGGGTGATGGCGACCGGAGGGTCAACCAACGCGGTCCTCCATCTCCTGGCCGTTGCCAAGGAGGCCGGGGTCAGACTCTCCATCGACGACTTCGACCGGATCTCCCGCAAGATGCCGCTCCTGGCCGACCTCAAGCCCTGGGGCCGATTCACCGCGCCCGAGATGTACCAGGCCGGGGGCATGGCCGTGGTGGGGAAACGCCTCCTGGACGCCGGGCTCCTGCACCCCAACGAGCTGACCGTGACCGGAAGGACGATCGGGGAGGAGGCCCGCGCGGCCCGGGAGGGACCGGGCCAGCAGGTCATTCGTCCCTTGGCATCCCCGCTGAAGCCGACGGGAGGGATGGTGATTCTCCGAGGGAGCCTCGCGCCGGAGGGATGCGTGGCGAAAGTGTCGGGGCAAACCCGGATGAGTCATCGCGGGCCGGCGCGCGTGTTCGACCGGGAGGAGGATGCCTTCGCCGCGGTCAAGAAGGGAAAGATCAAGGCCGGCGACGTGATCGTGATCCGCTACGAGGGGCCCAAGGGCGGACCCGGGATGCGCGAAATGCTGGCGGTGACGGGCGCGCTGCAGGGGGCGGGGCTCGGGGAGTCTGTGGCCCTCATGACCGACGGCCGATTCTCCGGCGCGACCCACGGCTTCATGGTGGGGCACGTGGCCCCCGAGGCCGCAGCCCGCGGTCCCATCGCCGCCTTGAGGAATGGGGACATCGTCGTCATCGACGTGAAGCGGCGCCGGCTCGACGTGGAGCTTTCTCCCGCCGAGCTCAAGAAGCGGCTGCGCACGGTCAAGCCGCCCAAGCCCCGGTACACGACCGGCGCTATGGCCAAGTACGCTTGCCTGGTTTCGTCGGCCTCGGAAGGCGCCGTCACTGGCTGAGTCGGGATGATCAGCCCGAGGTTCGGGGCGCTCCTGGCCGAGGAGGACCTGAAGGGCAAGGCGGTCCTCGACGTCGGGTGCGGGGGGGGACGGCTCGCCTTCCTCCTGGCTCCCCGCTGCCGGCGCGTGATCGGGATCGATCGCGACGCTCAGGCCGTTGCTCGCGCGCACGAGCGCGCCCTGGCCACCGGGGCCGAGAACGTCGAATTCCGGGAGGCCGACGCCGAGGCGATCGAGTACGACCAATTTGCTCCGCAGCTGGTCGTCGCTCATCTGTGCATGTCCGATGCGATCATCGCGCGCGCCGGCCGGGCCCTGGCGCCCGGAGACTGCCTGGCCTTTGTCGCTTTCCATGTGGATCAGTGGCGGGAGACGGGGCGACCCTCGCGCTTCGCCTACGAGGGGGAACGTCTGTCCTCGGTCCTCCGGGCGAACGGCTTTCTTCCCGAGCACCTCGAGGTGGAGCAGGACGTCGGCCGGTTCGCCTCGGTGGAGGAAGGGCTCGCCGCGGCGGTCGGGCTCGAGGCCAAATGGCGAGCGGACGGGCGCTGGCAGCGTTACGTCGCGTTCCTGGAAGGCGGCGGCCGAACGCTGACCCGGAGCCATCTCATCGTGAAGGCTCGCCGGCAATGACGCTCGCGCGCGGGGCGCTCACCGAGGCTGTCAAGGACCGGGCGCTCGCCCTGGGCTTCGACCGCGTGGCCGTGGGCAGCGCCGACCCACCCGATCATGGCTCGGCCTTCGTGGCCTGGCTCGAGGCGGGCTACGCGGGGACCATGGACTACATGGAGCGGGGAAGGGCCAAGCGGCTCGACCCCCGGCGCGTTCTCCCCGGCGCCCGCTCGGTCGTCGCGGTGGCGTTGAATTACCATCAAGGGGAGCCTCCCGAGGGCGACACGTGGGCCCCGGTGGCCCGCTACGCGCGGGGTCGCGACTACCACGACGTGATGACCCCGCGCCTCGAGGCGCTGCTGGCCTTTTTACGGGACGCCGCCGGCCCCGAGGTCCGGGGGAAGGTCTACGTGGACACCGGCCCGGTGCTGGAGCGCGGCCTCGCGGCGCGCGCGGGGCTCGGCTGGGTGGGGAAGAACACCAACCTCCTCCATCCGGACCTGGGCTCCTGGTTCTTCCTCGGCATCCTCCTCACCACGGCCGACCTCGAGTGGGACGGTCCGCTTCCCGACCGCTGCGGCACCTGCCGGGCCTGCCTGGATGCCTGTCCGACCCAAGCCTTCCTGGCTCCCTATGTGCTGGACGCGCGCCGGTGCATTTCGTATCTGACCATCGAGCACCGAGGGCCGATCCCCGGACAATTCCGGGAAGCGATGGGGGAGTGGGTCTTCGGCTGCGACCTCTGCCAAACGGTCTGCCCGTGGAACCGGAAGGCTCCCCTCACGCGCGAGCCCGGCTTCCTGCCGGCGACGCCCCTCCCGCCGCTGGCGTCCCTGCTGGAGATGAGCGAGGCCCAGTTCAGGCGACGCTTCGGCGGGACGCCGCTCACGCGTCCCAAACGACGGGGCCTGGCACGCAACGCGGCCGTCGTCCTCGGAAATCGGAAGGACCCTGAGGCGATCCCGGCGCTGACGCGCGCCCTGTCGGATTCGGAGTCGCTGGTCCGCGACCATGCCGCCTGGGCGTTGTCCCGGATCGCGGCAGACGAGGTATTAAGTCATGCGGGAGATCATTGATCCTGCCTTTGACGCGCTGGTGATCGTGGACGTGCAGAACGACTTCTGCCCCGGAGGGGCCCTGGCCGTTCCGGGGGGGGACCGAGTGGTGCCCGTTCTCAACCGCTACATCCAACGCTTCCGTGAGCTCAAGGCTCCCATCTATGCGTCGCGCGACTGGCACCCGCCGGTGACCAAGCACTTCCAGACGTACGGGGGTGCGTGGCCTCCCCACTGCGTCGAGGGAACGAAGGGGGCAGCCTTCCATCCGGCCCTGGCCCTCTCCCCCGAAGCCATCGTGATCTCCAAAGGAATGGACCCCGAGCAGGATGCCTACTCCTGCTTTCAGGCCCAAGACGCGGAAGGACGGGACTTTGCCGTGAGTCTCGGCGAGGGGGGCATCCAGCGCCTCTTCGTCGGTGGCCTCGCCACCGACTACTGCGTGAAATCCACGGTGCTCGACGCCCTGCACGAGGGCTTTCAGGTGGTCGTCCTTCAGGACGCGATCGGCGCCGTGGACGTCCAGCCGGGCGACGGCGAGCGGGCGATTGAGGAAATGGGGGCCGCCGGCGCCAGCTTCACGACTCTCGAGGAGGTGTGATGCTGCACGTCAGGCGTCTCGATCACTTCGGGGTGGATGTTGCCGACCTGGCGCGGGCCGAGCGCTTCTACACGGGGCTCCTGGGCATGTCCGTGGAGATGCACCTTCCCGACCAGGTGCTCCTCCGCTACGGGGATGGCAACTGCGCGCTCTTCCTCAAGCCCGGCCGCGCGCCGGGCGGCCTTGACCAGATCGAGAACCCCCTGGGCAAGAGCCATCATGCCTTCGAGGTCTCCCACGAGGATCTGGGTCGCGCCCTCCAGCTGTTCAAGGCGGAGGGAATCCCGCACCACGCGCCCATCGACTGGGGCGACCACGACTGCCTCTACTTCCTGGACCCCGACGGCAATCTCCTCGAGCTCGTCGGATACCGCCAAGTCGGGGGCCGGTGACCGCCCCCCTTTCGGCGTTCGGCCTTCCCTCTCCCGTCCCCCTCTGGGAGGCCGCGTTCCTCACCCTGCTCTCGTATGGGGTGGGCGTGCTGGGGGGGATCGTGGGGCTCGCCCTGGGAACCATGCGCCTGCCGTTTCTCCTCCTCTTGGGTATGCCGGCGCCGGTGGCGGCGGGGACCAACATCCTGGTCAGCACGCTCAGCGCCGCCACCGGCGCCGTCCGGCATTTTCGCGAGCGGCGCGTGGATCTCTGGGTTGTGGCGGTCCAGGGAATTCCCGCCGCCGTCGGGGCGTTTGCTGGCGGGTTCGCCGGCGGCGTGGCGCCCGAAGCGCTCCTGATCGCCCTGGCCGGCATCCTCGTGATCTGGCAGGGCGTCGAACTGCTCCTTCGGGCCCGGCGCGATCGCCCGAGGGAAACCCCCGTCGGCCGGCAGACAGGCCGGGCTGCCCCCGGCGGTCGCCGGTGGAGCGCGGGACGGGTCACGGCCGAAGCGTTGGTGGGATTCGCCATCGGCCTGCTCGGCGGGGCCGTGGGGCTGATCCTCGGGAGTCTTCGGCTGCCCGCGCTCATCACCATTCTGGGAATCGACCCGCGCGTGGCCGCGGGAAGCAACCTGGTGATCGGGTTTCTGATGGGGGCCTTCGGCTGGGTGGGTCACGTCGCGCGGGGACAGGTCGATTATCCCCTCCTGGTCCTGATGACGCTGACGGGAATGGTGGGGACCTATCAGGGAGCACGGCTCACCGGAACCCTCAGTCTCCGCCGGCTCCTGGCCTTGATGGGGCTCGTGCTGCTCCTCGTGGGAAGCCTCCTCCTCTGGGACGCGGTCCGCCGCGCCTAGGGGGAATCTCCTCGAACTTCGCGCTTGACGGGGCGCGGCCTCCGCCTATATTTAACCATGTGGTTAACTATTCATCGAGTTCGCTCGACGCCACGTTCTCGGCCCTGGCCGATCCCACCCGTCGCGCGATCCTCGAGCGCCTGGCCCGCGGCGAGTCCACCGTCACGGAACTGGCCGAGCCCTTCGACATGTCGCTTCCCGCCGTCTCCAAGCACCTCAAGGTTCTCCGGAACGCGGGGCTTCTGGCCCGGGAGAAAGACGGCCGGGTCCACCGGTGCTGCCTCGCGGGGGGGCCGATGAGAAACGCCGCCCTCTGGATCGCGCGTTACCGGAGTTTCTGGGGGCGGCAACTGGACGCTCTTGCCGAGCATCTCAACCCATTAGAGAGGAAGGAGGCCCGCTCATGGCCGCGCTCGATGCCAGACCCCAGACGACGCTCCAGCTCAGGCGGACATTCGCTGCGCCGCGGGGGAAAGTCTTCCGGGCATGGACGGACCCGGAGGAGCTGAAGAAGTGGTGGGGGCCCCCGGGGTACGGGACGCCGAGCGCTGAGGTGGACCTCAGAGTGGGAGGCAAGTACCGCCTCGGCATGCGGAAGCTCCCCGACGGAGAGGTTTTCTACCTCAGCGGTACGTACCGGGAGGTCCGCCGTCCGGAAAGGCTCGTGTACACCTGGCAGTGGGAGGCGGAGCCTGAGCTGGGCGACACCCTCGTGACGGTGGAATTCCACGACCGCGCCGGCTCGACCGAGATCGTGCTGACCCACGAGCTCTTCCCGACCGAGAAGGCGCGGCAGGAGCACGAGCGCGGCTGGAGCGGCGGCTTGGACAACCTTGCGAAGATCCTGTAAAGGAGGACAACGCCATGGCGAGCGCGATTGTCAACGAGCTGAGGAAAAAGTCCGACGCGGCGTGGGTCAACCTGACCCGCCAGCTCCAGGGCATGGAGCCCCACCTGGACCGGGCCGACGCGCCCGGCCAGTGGACGACGCGCCAGGTGCTGGCGCACCTCCTGGGCGAGTCGGGGCGGAGCCCGGTGGACTTCCTCAGGAAGTTCTCCGACGTGGACCTGCCGGTCAGCGAGCTTACCCCGGGCCAGACCCGCGTGACCGCCGAACGCGAGCGGCTTACCCTCCGGCAGCTCCTCGACGCCGTCGACGCCCAGCGTCGGGAGGTGTTTGCCTATCTGGAGGGGCTGACGGAGACCGAGCTCAAGCGGCGGGCGCGGATCCCCTTCCTCAAGCAGTTCCGGGGGACGGACGAGGTTACGGCGGCCGAGTACGTGGGGCTGCTGTACGACCTCCACTGGGACGACCACGCCGGCCAGCTCGCGAAGATCCGGAAGGCGGTCGGCCTATGAAGACCATCGAGCAGACGGTAACGTTCGGCGTTCCGCCCGAGAAGTTGTTCGACATCTACCTGGACTCGAAGAAGCACGCCGCCGCCGTGAATTCCCAGGCGTCCATCAGCCGCAAGGTCGGGGGGCGGTTCAGGATCTTCGGAGGCGCCCTCCAGGGAAAGAACCTGGCCATCATCCCGAAGCGCATGATCGTCCAGACCTGGCGGGGATCCGACTGGAAGAAGAGCGAGGGGGATTCCATCCTGATCCTCACCTTCACCAAAGCCCGGGGGGGCGGGCGGATCAACCTTGTCCATGTCCTCCCTGACCGGCATTACGCGGGGTGCAACAAAGGCTGGAAGAAGTATTACTGGAAGCCATGGCGAGCCTATCTGGGGCGAGCGGAACGGTGACCTCCACGGTGTCGTGGCGGAGGGTCATCGTCGCCACCCTGGTGGCCGGCGTCCTGATGCAGGCGGCGACGGCGCTGCTCTGGATGAACCCGTTGACGACGCGGCTCATCCTGACGCCGGAGTTCGGCCAAAGTCAGAAGCTCATCAACGTCTGGCGCGTGTGGGAGCCGCTGCCCCGGATCACCGAGCAGCCGTCCGTGCCGATGATGGTGGGGTTCCTCCTGTTCACCCTGTTCCACGTGCTCCTTTACCTCCGATTCGCTCCGCTCCTTCCGGGCAACGGGTGGGTCGGAAAGGGATTGAGCCTCGCGCTCGGGATCTGGATCTTCCAGTACGGATACTTCGAGTTCTTTACGCCCTTCAACCAGTACCGCGAGCCGCTGTTCCTCATCGCCTATGAGTTGGTGCTGCAAGGGATCATGGCCCTGGTGGAGGGGCTGGCCATCGCGCGCCTCCTGCGTTGAGCGCATCCCTCTCTTGACACCCGCGCCGACCCGGCTGGACAATAGCGCGGGTGCTCGCCCTCCTCCTGTATGCTGACCCGTGATCGCGTCGCCGGATCCGCGCTGGTTCTCCTGGCTCTGGTCACGGCCTGGGAGACACGCCGGCTTCCGCTCGGCACGCTGCATACCCCGGGGCCCGGCTACATGCCCATGGTCCTCGCAATCGTTCTCGGCGGTCTGGGGGTCCTTGTGGCGCTCCGGGGGGGGAAATCCCCGCTGCTCGGCTCGCTCCGCTGGCCGGAGGCCGCGCACGCGGTGGCGATCCTCCTCGGGTGCGCGTTCGCCGCCCTGGCGCTCGAGCGGCTCGGCTACCGGCTGACGGTGATCGCCCTCTTGGTCTTTCTGCTGGGCGTCATGGAGCGGAAGCGACCGGCCGTCGTCGCCGCCGTGGCTCTGGGGATCTCGCTGGGCTCCTTCTTTCTCTTCTCCGGCCTCCTGAAGGTCCCCCTCCCGCGCAGTCCCTGGGGGTTCTAGTGACCGAGACCCTCCAGAACCTCTACCTCGGTTTTTCGGTCGCGCTCACGCCGTCCGTCCTCTTTTACGCCTTCACGGGCTGCGTCATCGGGACCCTGGTCGGGATGCTTCCGGGTGTCGGACCCCTGGCGGGGATCAGCCTGCTCCTGCCCGCCACGTTCGGCCTCAGCGCCACCACGGCGATCGTGCTGCTGGCGGGGATCTACTACGGAGCGATGTACGGGGGATCCACGACCTCCATCCTGATGCGGATCCCGGGCGAGGCGGCTTCGGTGATGACGTGCATCGACGGCTACGAGATGACGAAACAGGGGCGGGCCGGCCCGGCGCTGACCATCGCCGCCATCGGCTCCTACGTCGCCGGGACGCTGAGCGTCGTCGGGCTGATGTTCCTGGCCCCGCCGTTGGCGTCCTTCGCGCTCCGGTTCGGCCCTCCCGAGTACTCCGCCCTCCTCGTCCTCGGGCTCCTGGTGCTCGCCTACATGTCGAGCGGCTCCATGCCGAAGGCGCTGGCGATGGCCGCCCTGGGGCTTCTGCTCGGGATGATCGGCATCGACACGATGACCGGATTCTTCAGGTTTCACTACGGCTTGGTTGAGCTGGGGGACGGGATCGGGGTCGTCCCGGTGGCCGTGGGCCTCTTCGGCATCTCCGAGATCCTCCTGACCGCGGGCCAGGCCACGCCGCCCGCCGTCCACAAGCCGAGGCTCCGGGAACTTCTGCCGTCGCGCCAGGAGTGGCGGGACTCGGCCCGGCCCATCGGGCGGGGGACCGTTCTCGGCTTCTTGATCGGGATCATCCCGGGCTCGGCCCACATCATCTCCTCCTTCGTCTCGTACGCGATGGAGCGGCGCCTCTCCAGGC
>JACQWA010000155.1 GCA_016209425.1 Candidatus Rokuibacteriota bacterium | reverse complement strand
GGCACGCCGCCGATCGCCGAAGCCGTGGGGCTCTCCGCGGCGATCGAGTATCTCGACAAGCTCGGGATGGACCGCGTGGCCGCGCACGAGCGCGCGCTGACCCGGCTGGCGCTGGACAGCCTCGCCGCCGTGCCGGGCGTCCGGGTCTTCGGCCCGCCGAGCCGGATCGAGCGCGGGGCCGTCGTCGCCTTCGCGGTGGACGGGCTCCATCCTCATGACGTCGCCGCGCTGCTGGACGCCGAGGGGATCGCGGTGCGGGCTGGCCACCACTGCGCGATGCCGCTCATGCGGCGGCTCGGCGTGGTGGGCACCTCGCGCGCCAGCTTCTCGGTCTTCAACTCCACCGAGGACGTCGCGCTTCTCCTCCACGCCGTCGCCGGGCTCCACTCGGCGCTGTAGGAGCCTGAGGGTGGCGCGCCTCGTCAGGGTCTTCGTCTCGGCGCTCGCGGTCCTGCTCCTGCCGACGCTCGCCGGGGCGGCGCCGGCGCCCGTGGCCAAGCTCGAGATCGACGGCGTCATCAGCCCGATCACGCTGCGCCTCGTCGAGTCGGCCCTCGAGCGCGCCCGGGCCGACGGGGCCCAGGCCCTCGTGATCCAACTCGACACCCCGGGTGGGCTCGAACGCTCCATGCGCGCAATCGTCCAGCGCATGCTGAACGCCGAGGTGCCGGTGATCGTCTACGTCGGCCCGACGGGCGCCCGCGCCGCCTCGGCCGGCGTCTACATCACCATGGCCGCCCACGTCGCCGCGATGGCCCCGGCGACCAACATCGGCGCGGCCTCGCCGGTGGCGATGGGCGGCGGCGCCGACAAGACGATGATGAAGTAGATCGAAAACGACGCCGCCGCGTTCATCCGCACGGTGGCCACCGAGCGCGGGCGCAACGTCGAGTGGGCCGAGAAGGCCGTGCGCCAGGCGGTGTCCGTCACCGAGCGCGAGGCGGTCAAGCTCAGGGTGGTCGACTTCGTCGCCGACTCGATCCCGGACCTCCTCGAGAAGGCGCACGGGCGCACGGTGAAGACCTCGCGGGGAACGGTGACGCTCGCCACCCGGGGGGCGCCGGTCAAGCCGATCGAGATCGGCTTCCGCGACCGGTTCCTGCACGTCATCACCGACCCGAACGTCGCCTACGTGCTGATGATGCTCGGCATGCTCGGGCTGTTCTTCGAGCTGTCCACCCCGGGGGCAATCCTGCCCGGCGTCATCGGCGGGATCTCGCTGATCCTGGCGTTCTTCGCCTTCCAGAGCCTGCCGATCAACTACGCGGGGCTGCTCCTGATCCTGTTCGGCATCGTGCTCTTCATCGCCGAGATCAAGGTGGTGAGCCACGGCATCCTGGCCATCGGCGGCACCGTCGCGATGATGCTCGGCTCGATCATGCTGTTCGACGCGCCCGAGGTCGGGGTGCGCGTGTCGTGGTGGGTGGTGGTGCCGACGGTGGGGTCCACGGCCGCGCTCTTCCTCTGGGTCGTCGCCGCGGGCGTCCGGGCGCTGGCCCGCCGTGCGTCGGGCGGCGGGCCGGGCATGATCGGCGAGACGGGCGTGGCGCGCGGCGCGCTCGCCCCCGAGGGCCAGGTGGCCATCCACGGCGAGATCTGGCGCGCGATCGCCGAGGGGCCGCCGCTGGCCGAGGGCGCCCGCGTGCGCGTGGTGGACGTGCAGGGACTGACGCTCAAGGTCGTCGCGGCCGGCGACGAGGGGGGCAAGGCATGATTCCCGTCGACACACTGGTGACGCTCGTCGTCGTGGCCGCGATCCTGATCTTCGTCGTCAAGCACGTGCAGATCCTGCGCGAGTACGAGCGCGCCGTCATCTTCCGCCTCGGGCGGAGCGCCAAGGCGATCCTGAACCCGGGCGGGCAGGGCAACGGCCCCGGTCTCATCCTCCTGGTGCCGTTCATCGACAAGATGGTGAAGGTGAGCATGCAGACCGTCGCCCTCGACGTCGCGCCCCAGGACGTCATCTCGCGCGACAACGTGTCGCTCAAGGTGAGCGCGGTCATCTACTTCCGCGTGATCGACTCCGAGCGGGCGGTGATCGCCGTGCAGGACTACCTCTACGCCACCTCCCAGATCGCCCAGACCACGCTGCGGAGCGTGCTGGGCCAGGTGGAGCTGGACGATCTGCTGTCGGCGCGCGACAAGATCAACCAGCAGCTCCAGCGCATCATCGACGAGCACACCGAGCCCTGGGGCATCAAGGTGGCCACGGTCGAGGTCAAGCAGATCGACCTGCCCCAGGACATGCAGCGCGCGATGGCCAAGCAGGCCGAGGCCGAGCGCGAGCGGCGGGCCAAGGTCATCAACGCCGACGGCGAGTTCCAGGCCGCGGCCAAGCTGGCCGAGGCGGCGCAGGTGCTGACGGTGCACCCGGTGGCCGTGCAGCTCCGCTACCTCCAGACGATGCGGGAGATCGCGTCGGAGCGTAACACCACGACGTTCTTCCCTGTGCCCATCGACCTGTTCGCGCCGATCCTGCGCGCCCTCGGGCAAAGCCAGGCGGCCAAGCCCTGAGGGCAGGTCCCGTCCGCGCGCCGTTGTCGCTTGTAGGCGCAGGGCGGCGCGGGTAGAATGACCGGGTTGCTTCGGAATGACCGGGTTGCTCCGGGGGGTTAGCTCAGTTGGGAGAGCGCGGCGTTCGCAACGCCGAGGTCGAGGGTTCGAATCCCTTACCCTCCACCATAAAAACTTCGCGCGACATATCGCGTAGTTGATCCTCACTCACGCCATCGGCGTCGGACAGCGTGGACGCCGGTGGGCGCGGGTGAACGGCTCCGAAGACCGAATCCAGGTCCACCCGACGCTCGTGCCGATCTCGTTCCAGGTGCCCGTAGGTCCCCGCGGTCTCGTCTGTGCCCGACGAGGCCCGCGGGCTGCATCGGATCATCAGCGCGAGCGTGCGCGACATTCTGGACGCCTACCGCATCCACGCGCAGGCGGCGCCGGTGAGTGACAAGGCGGTCGAGGAGGTCATCTTCCGGGCGGCGCATCCGGTGCCAAGCTTTGATCCCCTTCTCACGGGTTCAACTTGAACTCGACCGTGCACGGTAGATTCGGCCTCGGAAGGCGACGTTCCTGCGGCAGCCCAAAAGGGCCGGACCCTGGCCCGGCGCGTTCGCTACAATCGGGCCCCTGCCCGGCGGGGCACTCGGAGCAAGCCGGCCGGCGACCTATTGGGTCCGCGCGCCCTCACGGAGTCCCACTGATGCTGACGACGGATACTCATCAAGAAGGCAGCGAGAAATCGAAGGAACCGACAGTCAAGGCGCATCGGAGGGAAGAGCATTGAGCAGCCCGGCGCTGACGTCGAGGGAGACCATCCTTGTCGTGGACGACGACGCGGAGGTACTTGCGCTGGCCACGGACATCCTGCAGATGGCGGGCTACACGCTCCTGAGTACAGCAGATCCGCGCCACGCACTCCGGCTCGTAGGCCGCCATGCCGAGCCCATCCATCTCCTCCTGACGGACATCGTGATGCCCCTTATGAGCGGGCTGCAACTCGCGGAGGAGGTCCGAGCGCTCCGCCCCGGAGTGAAAATCCTCTTTATGTCCGCGTACCGCACCGAGGAGATTGAGGACCACCGAGTTCGGCTGACCCCCCGGGGTCTCTTTCTAGACAAACCGTTCACAGTCGCCTGGCTTCAACAGATCGTCCGAGCGGTGTTGGATACTCCAGCGTCCATACCCTGGCCACGGGCCAAGTAACCACGCCCATCGGACTCAATGAACCCGGGTAGCGCCGCCCGACGAGCCGCCGTGCTCGGGGCCCGGCCCCTCCACCTGCGCCCGCCGCACCCACGTAGCCCGGTGGGCTCCCAAGAAATTCTCTGGGTTTTGGGGGGCCTCGAATTTCTGAGGCTACCTCCTCGGCTCAGCGCGCGCCCGGGGGAGGGGTCGCGCCGGAGCAGCGGGCGGACCCGGCGAGCCCGTGTGGAGATCGCGGAGAGGCTTGCCCTCGAGGGAGAGTGGGGGCGCCGGGGCGCGGTCTGCCGAGTTCTGCGCTATTCTGCTAAGGTGCGGTGTCCAAGTATCGGGGAGTTAGAGCGTCTCAAACTACGAATCCCTTACCCCCAACCATTTGGACACACCGCCGGGACGCCGGAGCGATCCGGCGCCCCGTCCTGCTCTCAGGCGCGGGGCGCGCTACTTGGCGGCGCGGCCCGCCTTGGCGGGGCAGGTCTTGTGATACCAGACGGACCCGAGCTTGGTGTGGTTGCCGTTCTTGTGAATCGTGAGCTTGCACTTGGGGCAGGTGCCCATCCCGGTCTCCCTCGGCGAATGATTTGGCGACGAAAACGAGTATACACGAGGCGCGGCGGATGGTAGGCAATGGCTGCGCCTTCTGCCGAATCGTCGCGAGGGAAAGCCCGGCCGAGATCGAATACGAGGACGACGAAATCCTCGCCTTCAAGGATCTTTACCCGAAGGCGCCGGTCCATCTCCTGATCATCCCGAAGCGGCACATCGAGTCGCTCGCGCGCCTCGAGCCCGGAGACGAGACGGTGGCGGGCCACTGCGTGCGGGTGGCGAGGCTGCTGGCGGAGCGCGCGGGCTACGGTGAGCGGGGATACCGCCTCTCGTGCAATACCGGGCCGGAGGGCGGGCAGGTCGTGTACCACCTCCACTTCCATCTGACGGCGGGGCATCTGACGGCAGGGCGGCGGGGGTGATCCAGGTCCGCGACCTCTCCAAGCGTTACCCCAGCGGCACCGTGGCGCTCGATGGTGTCTCGCTGGACGTTGGAGCGGGCGAGTTCGTCGCCCTGATCGGCTCGAGCGGCGCGGGCAAGTCGACGTTCCTCCGCTGCCTCAACGGTCTCGTGACTCCGACTGCCGGCCACGTGAGCGTGGACGGCCGGGAGGTGACGGGCGCTTCCCGGAGCGGCCTTCGCGGTGCCCGGGCAAGTGTGGGCTTCGTCTTCCAGCAGTTCAATCTCCTCAAGCGGCTCAGCGTCCTCCACAATGTCCTCGTCGGCACCCTGTCCCGGGTGGACATGTGGCGCTCCTTGCTCGGGCGCTTCCCCGGCGGGGAACTCGATCGTGCTCGGCGCACCTTGGGGCGTGTCGGGCTCGAGGGGCTCGAGGACCGGAGAGCGGATACGTTGTCGGGCGGCCAGCAGCAGCGGGTCGCCATCGCCCGCGCGCTCGTCCAGGAGCCCCGCGTGCTCCTGGCCGATGAGCCCATGTCGAGCCTCGACCCCGCGTCATCCCGGGCCGTGATGGAGCTCCTGCAGGACATCAACCGGGAGGACGGTTTGACCGTCATCGCCTCGCTGCACGTGCTGGACCTGGCGGTGACCTACGGCCGGCGCATCGTCGGGCTCCGGGCCGGCCGGGTCGTCCACGACGGGTCGTCTGCGGGATTGACCCAGGCGGCGGCCGAGGCCATCTTCGGCGGAGAGCCGCTGTGAGTTCCGGGCGACGTTGGGCGGGCGGACTGGCCATCGCGGCCGCTTTCATCTGGTCGGCGTGGTCCACCGAGGTGTCGCTGGGACGGCTCGTCGAAGGCATCCCGTTCATGCTTGATTGATGAACTACCCCGCGGCATCGACCGTGTTGCTGGTGCTCGTGGCGATGGTCATGCTCGTGGATTTCGCCTCGTCGCGGCTGCGCGCGCGGCTCGTCTGAAGGCACCGGCGTGTTTCCTCTAAAGGATGACATCCCGACCCGGACCACACCGTTCATCACGGTCGCGCTCATCGCGCTCAATGTCCTGGTCTTCCTCTACCAGCTCTCCCTCCAGGGAGAGGGCGCGCCCGACGGGGTCCGGGCCTCGCGCGACTTCATCCTGGAGTTCGGGCTCGTGCCGTGCCGCCTGACGGGAGCCTGCTCGCCCGGTTCCTGGCTGCTCCCGCCGGCACTGTCAGTCCTGACTTCAATGTTCCTCCACGGAGGGCTGCTCCACGTCGGCGGCAACATGCTCTACCTGTGGATCTTCGGTAACAACGTCGAGGACACGTTGGGCCACGCCCGCTTCACGCTGTTTTATCTGGCCTCCGGCGCGATCGCGGCGGCGGCGCAGACCGCGCTGAGCGCCACGTCCGCCGTGCCGATGATCGGGGCCAGCGGGGCGGTCTCGGGCGTGCTCGGCGCCTACCTGCTGCTCTTTCCCCGGGCAAATGTGCTGACACTCCTTGTTTTCGGCTTCTTCGTCCGCATCGTGCGCGTCCCGGCCATGCTCGTCCTTGGCTTGTGGTTCGTCGTCCAGTTCGTGAGCGGCCTGGCGACGTGGGGGGGTGCGACCGCTCGCGGCGAGGCCATGGGCGGGGAGACAGCCTGGTTCGCCCACCTGGGCGGGTTTCTCGCCGGGATGGCTCTGCTCTTCGCCCTACGCCCGCGCAACCCCGGGGACGGCCCGCCGGGCCGTTCCTGGTAAGTTCCGCCTTCCGGGCATTTCCCGCTATAATTCGGTATGCTCGGTGACCTGTTTCCGCCTCGATCTGTTCCTTTGGTGATCCGCTCGTGAAGGCCGTCGTGATGGCCGGAGGGTTCGGGACGCGCCTCCGGCCTCTGACCGCCCACCTTCCCAAGCCGCTCGTGCCCGTCGGGAACGTCCCCGTCATGGAGCACATGGTGCGGCTCCTGAAGCGGCACGGTTTCACGGACCTGTGCGTGCTGCTCTACTTCCTGCCTGACACGATCACCTCCTACTTCGGCGACGGCCACCGCTGGGGCGTCAAGGTGACCTATGTCACCCCGCCGGCCGACCTCGGGACCGCCGGCGCCGTGAACTTCGCGGTCGGTGACTCGGACGAGCCGGTCCTGGTCGTATCGGCCGACGTCCTGACTGACATCGACTTGGCCAAGGCTGCCGCCTTCCACAGGGGCCGGGGTGCCGAGGCGACCATGGTGCTGACCCGCGTGGAGCTGCCCCTGGCCTATGGGATCGTGATCACCGACGAGGAGGGGCGGGTGCTCCGCTTCCTCGAGAAGCCGGCGTGGGGAGAGGTGTTCAGCGACACGATCAACACCGGCATCTACCTCCTCGATCCCTCGGTGTTTCCGGGCATCCCTGCGGGCCGCTCCTACGACTTCGGGAGGGAGCTGTTCCCGGCGCTCCTCGCCGGCGGCCGCCCGCTCTGGGGCCACGTGGCCGAGGGCTACTGGCGGGACGTCGGCGACCTGGCGGAGTACCGGACGGCGCACCTCGATCTCCTCCAGGGCAAGATCGGTGTGGACATCCCGGGGGAACGGCACGTCTCGGAGGGGCACACGGTGTGGCTCGACGAGGGCGCCCATGTGGACCACTCGGCGCGGCTCTCGGGCTCCGTCATTCTCGGCCGAGGGGCGCAGGTGGCGGCCGGGGCACGCGTCGCCAACTCGGTCATCGGGCCGGAGACCGTTATCCAGGCGGGTGCGGATGTCGAGGGCAGCGTCGTCTGGGACGGCGTGGAGATCGGCCCGGGCGCAGCGGTCAGGGAAGCCGTGATCGGGCGCAAGAGCGTCGTGGGGGCAAACGCCTTCCTGGCCGAGGGCGTCGTAATTGCCGACTTTTGCCGAATAGGCGAGGGAAGCGTCGTCAAGGCCAACGTGAAGGTCTGGCCGTACAAGGAAGTCGAGGACGGCGCGACGCTGGCGATGAGCCTCGTGTGGGGCGAGCGCTGGAGCCGGTCGCTCTTCGGCCGCTACGGCGTCTCGGGGCTCGCCAACATCGAGGTATCGCCCGAGTTCGCGGCCAAGCTCGGCGCCGCATGCGGGGCCATCGTCGGCAGGCGCAGGGTCATGATCACGAGCCGTGACCACCACAAGGCATCGCGGATGATCAACCGGGCACTCATGTCGGGCCTCCTGTCAGTGGGGGTGGATGTCCAAGACCTGGGCGTGGCACCGGTTCCGGTCGTGCGCTACCAGGTCGCCGCGCTGGGCCTTGCGGGCGGTACCCACGTGCGGAAGTCCCCCTATGATCCGCAGATCCTCGACATCAAGTTCTTCGACTCGCGGGGACTCGAGGTGGCGCCGGACCGGGAGAAGGCGATGGAGCGCCTGTTCTTCATGGAGGACTTCGAGCGGGCGCCCATGGACGGCATCGGGACGCTGTCCTTTCCACACGCCGGCACGGACCGGTACCGGGACGGGCTGCTGGGCTCAGTGGACCGCGAGGCGGTCCGCCGGACCGGCCTGCGGATGGTCCTCGACTACGCCTTCGGCTCCGCGTCGTCCATCTTTCCTTCCGTGCTCGGCGCGCTCGGGGTCGAGGTCATCTCGCTCAACGCCTACCTGGACGAGACGAAGATCTCCAAGACCGCGGAGGAGTTCGAGCGCTCGCTGCACCAGCTGTCCAACATCGTCCGCACGCTCGGGGCGGATCTCGGGGTGCTCCTCGACACCGGGGGCGAGAAAGTGTTTTTGGTCGACGAGAAGGGCGAGATCCTCGCGGGCGACCTCACGCTGGCCTTAGTCGCACTCCTGGTGATGCGCACGCGGCCGTCCGGCCGCATCGTGGTGCCGGTCACCGCCTCGCGGGCGGTCGAACGCATGGCGGAAGAGCACGGGTTCCAGGTCACGCGCTCCCGCGGGACCGCGCGGGCGCTGACCGAGGCCGCGCTGGCGCCCGACGTCGCGTTGGTAGGCGAGGAGATGGGCGGTTTGATCTTCCCGAGCTTCCACCCCGCGTTCGACGGGATGTCGGCAGTTGTGCGGATCCTCGAGATGATGGCGCGGCTCGACGTGCGGCTGCATCAGCTCTCGCGCGCCGTCCCCGAGACGTACGTCACGCGGCTCGAAGTGCCGTGCCCGGACGAGCGCAAGGGCGCGGTGATGCGGCGGCTGATCCAGGCGACCAAGGGCGCCAGCGTCGAGCTGATCGAGGGTGTGCGCGTGAGCATGGGAGATGACTGGGTGGCGGCGATTCCGGACGCGGACCGAGCGGCGTTCCATGTGGTGGCCGAGTCGGCCAATCGGGATCGTGCCCAGCGGCTGGCGGAAGAGTTCCGCGACCGCATTACCGGCTGGAGAAAGGAGCCTGCGTGAAGAAGGCGACCATGAAGAAACCGAACCCCGGAGCCGTGCAAGAGTCGAGGAGCCGGGGTGGGGGTGGCGGGCAGGCGAAGGTCAAGGAGCGTATCGACGTGGCGCTGGTGGCCCGGGGTTTGTGCGACAGCCGCGAAAAGGCGGCCCGCCTGCTCCTGGCGGGCGCCGTCACCGTGGACGGGAAGCGCGTGGACAAGCCCGGCGTCTTGGTCGCCCCGAGCGCCGATCTGCGCGTGACCGCGCGGCCAAAGTTCGTGAGCCGGGGCGGCGACAAGCTCGTGCATGCCCTGGACGCCTTCTCCGTCTCGCCCAAGGGGCGGGTCTGTATCGACGTCGGCGCGTCCACGGGCGGCTTCACGCACTGCCTGCTCGAGGCCGGCGCCTCTCGCGTGTACGCGGTGGACGTGGGGCAGGGACAGCTCGACGCGTCCCTTCGGGCCGACGGGCGCGTCGTGGTGATGGAGAAGACGAATGCCCGCCAGCTGCCCGCGGACGCGTTCCCGGACGCGCCGGGTCTTGCCACGCTCGATGTCTCCTTCATCTCCCTCGAGAAGGTCCTGCCGTCCGTGTTCGCGGTGCTGACACCCGACGGGGTGGCTGTGGCGTTGGTCAAGCCGCAGTTCGAGATCGGCAAGGGGCTGGTGGGCAAGGGCGGAGTGGTACGAGACGCCGCCCATCACCGGATGGTCATCTCCCGCGTCGCCCGCTTTTGCGTCCTGCGCGGCTGGCACGTGCGGGGCGTTACGGCATCGCCGCTCAAGGGGCCCAAGGGCAACCGCGAGTTCTTCCTCCATCTGACGCGCGCGGGCCGCACGGCCCCGGACCTCGACGCGCTCATTGCCAAGGCGGCGGAATCCGCCGAACCCGCATGAAGCGGATCGGCGTCGTCGCCAAGACCGATCGGGCGGATGCCCGTGAGGTCGTGGAGCGACTGCTCGCCTGGTGCGCGGAGCGAGGGCTCCAGCCGGTCCTCGAGAAGGAGACGGCGGGGCTCTGCCCGGACACCCAGGCGGCGACTGCGCGAAAGCCCGACCTGCCGGGACAGGTGGACCTGCTGCTCGTGCTGGGCGGCGACGGCACGCTGCTCTCCATGGCTCGGCTCGTTGGCGACCTGAGCGTGCCCATCCTCGGCGTGAATCTGGGCGGCTTGGGCTTTCTGACGGCCCTGACGAAGGAGGAGCTCTTCCCGGCTCTCGATGCCTTCCTCGCGGGTGGTCTCGTGATCGAGGAGCGCGTGATACTCGCCGCACAGGTGTGGCGCCACGGAGAGCGGCTGTCGGAGTACGTGGCGCTCAACGACGTGGTGATTACCAAGTCGGCGATGAGCCGCATCATCAACCTGGCGGTGTCGGTGGACGGGCAGTTCGCCACGGCCTACCGCGCCGACGGGCTCATCATCTCGACACCGACGGGCTCCACAGCCTACTGCCTTTCGGCGGGCGGCCCGATCGTCTTCCCGACCATGCCCGCGGTCGTGCTGACGCCGATCTGCTCGCACACGCTCACGAACCGTCCGATCGTGCTGCCCGCTGACCAACGCATCGAGGTGACGCTGCAGTCCGACCAGGACGTGATGCTCACCCTCGACGGGCAGGTCGGCTTCGCCCTCAAGGAGGCCGACGTCGTGGCGGTCCATCAGGCGGCGGCGCGCATCCGACTCCTCCGCTTCCCGCAGAAGCACTTTTTCTCAGTGCTGCGGACCAAGCTCAAGTGGGGAGAGCGCTAAAGTGGTCGGCCGGTGACGCCGGCCTGTGCCCCGGGGGATACGTCTTGAGCCCGGCAGCTCCCGCGTCGTAGCATGGCGTCCGCGATGCTCCGCGAGCTCGCCATCCGGAACCTGGCCGTCCTGGAAGAAGCGCGCGTCGTGTTTGCGCCGGGCTTGAACGTCCTCACCGGCGAGACCGGGGCCGGCAAGTCTATCGTCATCGACGCCCTCCTCCTGGTCCGCGGCGCCCGCGCCCAGCCCGATCTCATCCGCACGGGCGCCGAGTCCGCCTCGGTGGAGGCCGTGTTCGACATCTCCGCCACGGGCCCGGTGGCGGCGGCGCTCGACGAGGCCGGGCACGCCGCCCCCGACGGCCAGCTCGTCGTGAAGCGGGAGCTCTCGCGATCCGGGCGGCACCGCGTGTTCGTCAACGACTCGGCCGCGACCGTTGCACTCCTCGATCGCCTCGGCGACCTCTTGGTGGAGATCCACGGCCAGCACGAGCACCAGCGGCTCATGGAGCCGCTGCGCCAGCTCGACGTATTGGACCGCTTCGCCGGGTGCGAGGAGATGCGGGCGAAGCTCCACGCGCTCTGGCGCCGATGGGAGACGGCGCGGGCTGAGCTCGTCCGCATCCGCGACGACGCTCGCGAGGGGGCCCGCAAGCAGGAACTCTACCGCTGGGAGATCTCCGAAATCGACGCGGTCCAGGTCCGCGAAGGCGAGGAGGACGAGCTCCGCGCTGAGCGCCGGAGGCTCCAGAACGCCGAGCGGATTTTTGCCGGCCTTCAGGAAGTCATGGGCCTCCTGCACGAGGACCCGCAGGCCGCCGGCTCGGGAATCGGCCGCGCCGCCGCGCTGCTTCGGGATCTGTCGCGCTTCGACCCCGACGTTGCCACGCCCATCGAGGCGCTCGAGGGCGCGCAGGCCTATGTCGAGGATGCCGTCGCGCGGGCCCGCGGGCTCCGCGACCGGGCGATCATGGATCCGGACCGGCTGAGGCAGATCGACGAGCGCCTCGACGCCATAGGCAACATCAAGCGCAAGTACGGGGAGACCGCGGTTGCCGTCGCGGCCTACCGGGAGGAGATCGCACGCGCCCTCGACCGGATCGAGCGTCACGACGCCATCGCCGAGGAGACGGAGTGCCAAGTGGCGGAGGCGGCCGAGAGCGCGGCGCAAGCTGCGGCGGCCCTCTCGGAGTCGAGGGCAGAAGCGGCTCAGCGACTCGAACGGCTGATCCAGCGCGAGCTGCGCTCCCTCGGCATGGAGCACGCGCGTTTCCGTTCGCCGCTGCGGCGCGAGGCGGCGGGGGCTGGGGACCTCTCGAGCGGGCCGGGCGGCTGGCGCCTCGGCGTCCGGGGGGCGGAGACGGTCGAATTCCTTCTGTCGGCCAACCCCGGCGAGGAGCTCCGGCCGCTGGCGAAGGTTGTCTCGGGCGGCGAGCTGTCACGGACCATGCTCGCGATCAAGACCATCCTGGCGGCGGCTGAGGATGTGCCGAGCATGGTCTTCGACGAGGTCGACGCCGGCATAGGCGGGCGCGTCGCCGACGCGGTGGGACAGAAGCTCCGTCAGACCGCCGCGGGGCGCCAGGTGCTGTGCGTGACGCACCTCGCGCCGATCGCCGCCTACGCCGAGCACCACCTGCTCGTGGAGAAGCGCGTGGCGAAGGCTGCCACGCGGACGACGGTGACGGCGCTGGACGCGGGCGGCCGTGTGGAAGAAGTCGCGCGGATGCTGGGCGGTGAGCACGTGACCGAGGCCTCGCGGCGGCACGCGCGTGAGCTCCTCCGGGCCGCTCGACCAGCCGAGTAGTGTAAGATACATCGTATGCTGAACGTCCTCGTTCGCGCGATCTTCGGCACCAAGCACGAGCGCGATGCCAAGCGCATGCGTCCGACGGTCGAGGCCATCAACGCGCTCGCCGCCGACTTGGAGCGCGTCTCGGATGCGGGCCTCCGGGCCAAGACCGGCGAATTCCGCAAGCGGGTTGCCGACGGCGCGCAGGTGGACGATCTCCTGGTAGAGGCCTTCGCCGTGTGCCGCGAAGCCGCGCGGCGGACCGTCCGGATGCGGCACTTCGACGTCCAGCTCATGGGTGGGATGGTGCTGCACCAGGGCACGATCGCCGAGATGGCGACCGGTGAAGGCAAGACGCTCGTCGCGACGCTGCCCGCGTATCTCAATGCCCTGCCCGGCCTGGGCACGCACATCGTCACCGTCAACGACTACCTCGCGCGCCGCGACGCGCAGTGGATGGGTCCCATCTACCACGCGCTCGGGCTCCACGTGGGCGTGATCCAGCACGAGGTGTCATACCTCTTCGACCCGGCGCACGTGTCACCCGACATCCGGCTGGCGGGACTCAGGGCCTGCACGCGCCGCGAGGCTTACCACGCCGACATCACCTACGGCACCAACAACGAGTTCGGCTTCGACTACCTCCGGGACAACATGCGCTTCGGTCTCGAAGACATGGTCCAGCGCGGGCACCACTACGCCATCGTCGACGAGGTCGACTCTATCCTGATCGACGAGGCCCGTACCCCGCTCATCATCTCGGGCCCGGCCGAGGGCTCGACCGACCGCTATTACAAGATCGACCGCATCATCCCGAAGCTCACGCGCGCGGCGACGATCGTGGAGGGCAAGCTCTCCGAGATCGAGGCGCAGGCGCCGGGCGATTACATCGTAGACGAGAAATCCCGGGCGGTGTCGCTGACCGAGCAGGGTATCTCGCACTGTGAGAGACTCCTGAACGTCGTCGACCTCTACGACCCATCGCAGATGGACGCGCTCCACCACATCAGCCAGGCGCTCAAGGCCCATGCCCTCTTCAAGAAGGACGTGGACTACGTGATCAAGGACGGGCAGGTCATCATCGTGGACGAGTTCACCGGGAGGATGATGCCCGGGCGCCGCTGGTCAGACGGCCTCCACCAGGCGGTCGAGGCCAAGGAAGGTGTCAAGATCGAGTCTGAAAATCAGACGCTTGCCACCATTACACTCC
>JACQWA010000154.1 GCA_016209425.1 Candidatus Rokuibacteriota bacterium | reverse complement strand
GCGTAGAAGAGACGGTTGATGACCTCGCAGATCGGCTCGCGCATCCGGTATTGCGTGAGCAGCGCCACGAGGTGCGGCGTGGGCTCGTGCCGCTCTAGGCGCTCCGGAATACCCGCCTTCTCGAATACATCGCGCTTGAGCCACTCCTCGGCGAGCGGCTCGTGGGACCTCACGATCGGCGGAAGCTGGCGGAAGTCCCCCGCGACCGTCACCGACTGCGTGGCAAGGCCCGCTGCGTAGTACACAAGCGGGGGCATGAGCATGGACGCCTCGTCGATCACCACGACGTCAAACTGGCGCAAGGCGCTCTTGCCGAGGTAGGTGCGATAGACCGTCGTCGCGAGGATGCGACAGCGCGCGAGCACTTCCTGTTCGAGCGCTGCGAGTTCGCGATCGATGGCGGCGATGCGTTCGCGGATCTGGCCGAGGCGGGTGCGGAGGGGGGCGAGTCGCGCTTGAACCTCCGGCACTGGCGGGTAGGCCCGTGTCGCGGTGGCGAGGCGGTCGATCTCGTGGCGGAGCGCCCCGATTTCGGCCTCGTGCTTGGCAACGTCGCCGGCGAGTGCCCGAGCTGCGTCCTCGTTGGTTTGGGCACTGCGGTCGGCAGCCGCGATCTCGCGCTCGAGGCGCTCCGGGTTGAGCCCGGAGAACAAACGGCGCACGGCACCCATCGTCCGGGCGCGTTCAAGGTCGGCGCGCAGGATCACGGCGCGGGCACGATGCTGTTGCGCCTCCTGTGCTCTCGCGGCTGCGCTCGAGCGTGTGGTCGCAAGGGTCCTTTCCCCCGCGACGAGGCTGCGGCGCGAATGATCGAGCTGCTCGATGTCTTTCAATGCGGCGAGGAGCGCGCGCTCCTCGGTTTCGAGGGGCGCCCCCTCGCGTACAAGCTGATCCTTCTCGCGGCGCAGCGCCTCACCGAGCCTCGCCACGATCTCCTCGAGAATGACCTGTGGACCAAAGAGTTGGCGGAGCTCCTCCTTCGCGACGAGTCCCTGCCGGATCACCAGTCCCTGATGAAACTCGGGCTCTCCCTTCAGCCGCTCGGCCACGCGCTCGAGCGCCGTGTCCACCGCGATGTTGGTGTTCGACACCAGCAGGACCGAACGCCCGGCACGATAGTGCGCCTCGACGATGCGCGCGAGCGTCGTGGTCTTCCCCGTGCCCGGGGGGCCCCAGACATAGGTCGTGTCGCTTCCCAGCGAGCGGCGGACGGCGAGCATCTGATCGTCATTCGGCTGGCCGGTCCCTTGGATCACCGCGGGGTTGGGTTCGGCATCGGCCGTCCGCACCGGCGAGAGGCCGAGCACGCGGTCGCCCGCCTGCCGGTTGAACTGCGCCTCGCCGCTGCGGATCTTCTCCAACCGTTCCTTGAGTCGCTCGACCAGGAAAGAATCGTTCGCGACGAGGCGCGCGGCGGCGATCTTCGGACCCAGGTCCTCTTCGAGCGCCACGACGAGGACGCCATCGCGGAAGGACACGAGCACACCCGAGACGTCCGCCTGGCCGCAGGTGACGCGCACCGGGGTGTCGTCCCGCAGGTTCAGAAGATCCTCGGCGACGATGAACCGGTACAACCACGATCCCTCAGCGTCGCCGACACGCTCACCCCCGCGCAGTTCAACCTGCGTGCCGCCGCCATTCTTGCGAATGGCGGCGACCTCCAGGCTGAGCGCGTCGATCATGTGTGATAACGCTTCGCTCAAGAGGTGGCCTCGGTCGTCTTCGTTCGGTGTGCATCGGTCAAGTGGCCAGCACCGTGAGGGGGCGACGGAGTCTGACGCCAGCTAACGCTCCTGGTCAGACGCGGCCCGCTTTGGCACCGTCGCCTGCACCCGTTGGTTCGGTCGACGATTTCCTTATGGAATTCTCGATTTCTGTCCTTCGAGCCTGAAGCTCGTCCAATTTCTTTTTCAGGTCGGCCATTTCTTTCTTGATCTTGCGCAACTCTGTCTGATTCTTTCCGCTCGACAAACAATCCGCACCAAGCTCTTCAGCGATGTACTGCTCAAGCTGACTCCTTAAGACCCTAAGGTACGGATTGCCCCATATCACTCCTTCTCGGTATTCAAGTTTCCCAGCACGAATGCCTTTCACAATAAAGGCATGGCTCACTCCATATTCCTTCTTGGCCGTTACGTCGCTAAGGGTTGCCCCTTTGCGATTCCATTCACCGTATTCCGCCATGCCTCATCTCTCTGACAGAACGGCCAAGCTCAGCGGCGCGCGGCTTCTGGCGCGTCCGCTGGAGCGACTGGTCAGCCGTTATTCTTTAAGAGGAGCACCGTTGCTTCAACATCAGTGGTCCTGCATTCATCGAGCGCCTTCTTGAGGATGTCCGCGAGAACAGCATAGCCCCTCGAGCGCACCCCGTCGATTCACAGAAAAACGAAGACGGCAACGACAGCGGAGCCGTAAACCTCCGTGGTCCCCTCCAGGAGATGCTTCTTCCACGCGTGGATCTGGCTGGGGTGGACCTCGAAGCGGGCGGCCAGCTTCGCCACCTTCTCATCACCCTGCAGTGCGGCGAGGGCGACCTTGGCCTTGAAGGCCGGCGAGTGCTTCTTCCGTGACTGCTTCATGGCGTCCTGCTCCTGCGTTTCAAGGATTGTAGGGGCAGGACTCTCGCTTAACCACCTGTCCTATTTCCCGGGGCCACCTCTGATCAGGACTATCGGACCCGCTTGGCTGAATGATCTCCTACCCCTTTGACAAACAACAAGGGGCCGCCCCGTCTCCGAGGCGGCCCCTTGTTCAAGCGCCGTTGGAACGTCGCGCTGCTACGCCGACGCCGTGGTCTTCGCCGGCTCCGGCATCCGGCGCCCCAGCGCGAGCGCAACCGCGCGGATGTCGTTCATCAGGCTGTTGAAGTTCTCGAAGTTCAGCGACTGCGGCCCATCGCTCCACGCCGTGTCCGGGTTCGGGTGCACCTCAATCTCCAGGCCGTGCGCGCCCGCCGCGATGGCGGCCAGGGACATGGGCTTCACCAGGTACCACTTGCCCGTCCCGTGGCTCGGGTCGGCGATGACCGGCAGGTGGCTCAGCTTCTTCACCACCGGGATGGCGCACAGGTCCATGGTGTTGCGCGTGCCGGTCTCGAAGGTGCGGATGCCGCGCTCGCAGAGGATGACGTTGTTGTTCCCGCCCGCGAGGATGTACTCGGCGCAGAGCAGCCACTCCTCGTAGGTGGTGGAGAAACCGCGCTTGAGTAGCACGGGGCGCTGCACCCTCCCCACGCGGTCCAGCAGGTTGTAGTTCTGGATGTTCCGCGCCCCGACCTGGAGGATGTCGGCGTACTCGGCCACGGTTTCCACGTCCTCCGTGGACATCACCTCCGTGATGACCGGGAGGCCCGTCTCCGCCCGCGCTTTGGCGAGCATACGGAGGCCCTGGACGCCATGTCCGCGGAAGGAGTAGGGCGAGGTGCGGGGTTTGAACGCGCCGCCGCGCAGGATCGACGCGCCGGCGGCCTTCACCGCGTGGGCCGTGGAGATGACCTGCTCCTCCGTCTCGACGGCGCACGGCCCCGCCATCACGACCACCTGGTCGCTCCCGATGGCGACGTTCCCCACCTTGACGATGGTGCTCTCCGGCTTGAACTCCCGGCTGGCGAGCTTGTACGGCTTGGACACTCGCAGGACCTCGCTCACACCGCTCAGGACCTCCATCTCGTCCTTGAGCTCGGGAATGATCCGGCCCACCACGCCAATGACGGTCCGCTCTACCCCGCGGGAGACCTGCGCCTTGTAGCCCTTCTGGTTCAGCCGCTCCTCGATCCTCCTGATGTCGTCGTCCGAGGAACCCCGCTGCATGACGATAATCACGACTGAGCCCCCTTCGCCTTCAGCGCCCATGTGCGCGCCTCCGTATACGCGACGTACGAGCCCGCAGCAGACGCTGTTGCGCGCCAAAAGCGGAATTCGCCCGTATGCTGTCGCAGACTTGCGGCGTGAAGGGCGGTCGCTTTCGTCATGGCTGCTCCGTCTCCGTTCCTCGGGCACGAAGGCTCCGGGTTTCTCTCAGGTACACGTTCACCACTTCGGACTGCCTCTTGTCCGTGTTCACCAGCACCAGTACACGGACCACCCTGGGCATCCCGTCCGGCACGGACATCTCGTGTCCGCACATCAGGGCCACCTCGGTCCACCCAAGCCGCCGGGCCGCCACCGCCGGGAACTCCGCATTGAGGTCCGGCGTGGTGGTGAACCAGGCCGCGGCAATGTCCTCCGGGTCCAGGCTGTTCGCCTTGATGAGGGCGGTCAGCATCTCGGTGGTCGCTCCCAGGATTGCGGTCTTGGTATTCGCCTCGGCCGTGATCGCGCCCCGGATGCCGCGCACCGCAGCACGCCGCGAACCTCGCCAACCAGAGGCCATCGGCCCGTGCGCTCCTTCCTCTATCCCGGCTGCTTCCCGACCAGCGCGCTCACGAAGGCTCCCGCCGCGCTCGCGGCGTCCCTCGCTCCCGCCTGGCCCACCGTCCGCACCATCGCGCTGCCCACCGCCGCCGCGTCCGCGACCCGGACCACGGCGCGCACATGCTCCGGGCGGCCTATGCCAAACCCCACGGCCACCGGCAGCTTCGTGTGACGCCTCACGCGAGCCACCAGTTCCGGGACCCCCGGCGGGACCTCGTCGCGCACCCCCGTGACCCCCGTGAGGCTCACGCAGTACACGAATCCGCCGGCGCCACGGCACGCCTTCTCGATGCGCTCGTCCGTGCTGGTGGGCGCGAGCAATGGTATCAGGTGCAGGCCACACG
>JACQWA010000153.1 GCA_016209425.1 Candidatus Rokuibacteriota bacterium | reverse complement strand
CCCTTGAGGAAGATCGGGATGAAGATCGTGGTGCCTTCCTGGAGCTCGTTGAGGTCCATGTTGGAGCCGTTCTTCCACGGCCGGAGGGTGGAGACCGGCGCCATGGGGTCTGTGGATCCGCCTTTGCGCGGCGAGGGGTCTTTGGGGTCGATCCCGACGGCGAGGGTGCCGGGGAACGGCTGGAGGTCGATCGCGATCCCCGGCTTGAACTCGGCCTGGCGCTTGTCCAGGTCCAGGTAGAAGAACTTCACGAACCCGTCGGGCATCTCAGGGGCGAGGGCGCCGATCGTGGGGAACTCCTTGCCGGGCAGGTTGAAGTTGATGCCGAAGGCCTTGGGGACGATCTTGAGGATCCGGATCTCCATCACGTCGCCGGGCTCGGCGCCGTTGACGTAGATGGGGCCGGTCACGGAGTGCGGGCCGCCGCCCGGATTGGCCTTCCTGAGGGCGATGATCTCCTCCATGGTTGTCCCGGGCTGGATCTTGTTGTGGGCGTGCATCATGGTCTCGACGGCGACGGTGTCTCCGGAGTTGACGATGAGCTTCGGCGGCTCCTTGGGGTCGAGCCAGCCCCACTGGGTAGTCTCCAGCGTGGCCGGAAGGACGCGGTAGTTCCCTCCCGCGACCGGCACGGTCCGCTGTCGCTTGGCTTCGTCCACCTGCTGGGCCACGGCGTAGAGGCCGGCGGTGAAGACCAGCAACAGAACGCCGAGGCCGATGACGAGACGCTTCCGGGTTCTGACAGTGGCCATAGACGCCTCCTTTCTGGAGTGAGCGTTACAATACGGCTTTCAGGATTTCCAAGATTTCCTCGGGGTCGCGCACGACCCGTGGGTTCATCCCCGGCCGGAGCTCGTCGAAGGTCGCCTGGGCCAGAGGCCGGAGGTCTGCCTCGGTGACGCCCACCTCGGTGAGCCGCGTGGGACAGCCGAGCGCCTTGATGATCCGGGCCACGGTCTTGGCCGCGGCCCTGGCGGCATCTTCGGTGCTCCTGCCCTCCATCATCACCCCCGCGGCCTCGCCAATCTGCGCGAGCCGGTCCGCGGCCGCCGGCACGTTGAAGACCATCACGTGGGGGAGGATGACGCAGGAGGTCTGGCCGTGGGGAACGCCGCAACGCCCGCCGAGTTGATGGCCGATGGCGTGCGAGAGGCCGGTGCGGGCGTTGAAGGCGCCGAAGAGCGAAAACCACGCGGCCAGCTGGCAGGCCAGCCGGGCCTCGAGGTTCGCCGGGGTGTGGAGGGTGACGGGCAGTTCCCGCACCAGCAGCCGAATGGCTTCGAGACAGAGCACGTCCGTGAGGGGCTGGTGGGAGGGCGTGTAGAAACGTTCAACGGCGTGGTCGAGCGCCCGGATTCCTGTCGAGGTCCAGAGCCACTCGGGCGTGTCGCGGGTGATTTCCGGGTCGAGGACGACCACGCGGGGCACCAGCAGCGGGTGGCCGGCTCCGTCCTTGCGCCGAGCGGCCTCATCGGTCATCCCGAAGTTGCCGGAATGCTCACCGGCGGAGAGCGTGGTGGGGATCGCGATGTGGGGGAGGGGGCCGCTCGCCGCGAACGGTTCCTTCCCCCGGCCGTGCCACCCCGCGTACGGGGTCAGTCCGGCCTCGTCCCTGATCTCTTCGGCCAGGGCGAGGGCCACCCCCTTCGCGGTGTCGATGGGGCTTCCGCCGCCCACGCTCACCAGGCAGTCGGCCTGGGCGGCGCGGGCCTCGGCGGCTGCCTCGACGATCGTGCGTTTCGGGACGTGCGCGCTCGCCCTCGCAAAGACGCCGGCGCAGCGATCGCCCAGGAGATCTTGCACGCGGCTGATCCACTCGGTCTTCGTGGCGAGGCTCTGCCCCGTGACGACGAAGGCTCGCTGCACCGCCAGCCGGTCGATCTCCTTGGGGAGATCGGCCAGGGAGCCCGCGCCGTAGATGACGCGGTCAACCGGGAGATGGACGAATGCCTGGCTCATGTGCCTTTCGGTAGGGGAGAAGCGAGGGGATTGTAGACTCGGCGAGCGAAAAGAGTCAAGGATATGTTATAAGGTGGTTGATCGGAGATCCGGCGGGGAGGTTTCGCGATGACCAGAACGCGCGGGAAGAACGCCGAAGCCCTGATTCGGAAGATGCGGGAGGTCCGGGGGTATCTCTACCCGGAGTGGGAATTCGTCGCGCGCCGGGATCCCGAGTTCTTCGCGGCCTACGATCGGCTGTACACCGAGGCGCTGGCATCCAACCGTGGACTCCCGATCAAATACCGGGAGCTGGTGGCGCTGGGGATTCTCGCGTTCCGCGGGGCCCGCGAAGACGCCATCGCGAACCACATCCGGCGCGCGTTCCGGCATGGGGCCACCCGCGCGGAGGTGTTGGGGGCGTTGGAGGCCACGATCGTCCCCGGCGGCGCCGTCACCTTCTTCAACGGGATCCGCGGGCTGGCGCGGGTCGACCACGTCCCTCGAAGCAGTCGCGACGGCGCCAGATAGGAGGCGACCGATGGCAACTTACGCCCTCAGAGACAAGGCCATTGTGCTCCGTCCCGAGGACGATGTCGCCATCGCCAGGGTCGCGATCGGTGCCGGGACGTGCCTGGAGGACGAGAGCGGCACGATCGAAGCGAGGCAGGACATCAGGCCGGGACATAAGGTCGCCCGGCGGGCCGTCCCCCTTGGTCAGCCCGTGCGGCGGTACGGCCAGGTGATCGGCTTCGCCACGTGCGACATCGCCCCGGGCGATCACGTCCACACCCACAACCTGGCAATCGGGGAGCTCCACCGCGAGTACGAGATCGGGACCGACGTGCGCCCGGTGGCCTACTACCCCCCGGAGCAGATGCGCGACTTCGACGGCTATCGGCGGGAGGACGGCCGGGTGGGGACGCGCAACTATCTGGCGGTGATCTCGACGGTCAACTGCTCCGCCAGCGTCTGCCAGTTCATCCGGGAGAAGTTCCGGGACGTGCAGAAGGACTTTCCCCACGTGGACGGACTGCTCGCCATCACGCACAAGTCGGGATGCGGGACCAAGCTCTTCGGCGAGGACCACCTGGCGCTCCAGCGCGTCCTGGCGGGCTACGCCAAGCACCCGAACGTGGGCGCCTACCTCTTGATCGGCCTGGGGTGCGAAGTGAACCAGGCCGAGGTGCTGATGGAGCGCCAGAAGCTGGCGGTCCCCGGTCACCCGGAGCGGCAACCGACCGTCCTCACGATCCAGGAGTCGGGGGGGGTCCGGAAGACCGTCGAGAAGGGGATCGAGGCTGTCCTGAAGCTCCTGCCGAAGGCCGACGAGGCGCGACGGACGCGGCAGCCGATCTCGGAGTTGATCCTCGCCACCAACTGCGGCGGGTCGGACGGCAACTCGGGGATCACCGCGAACCCGGCGCTCGGTTGGGCTGTGGATGAGCTTGTCCGCTATGGAGGCACCGCGGTCCTGGCTGAGACCCCCGAGATCTACGGGGCCGAGCACCTCTTGATCAGGCGGGCCATCAACGAGGGAGTGGCCAAGAAGCTGATCGATCGCTACAAGTGGTGGGAGTGGTACTGCCGGGGCATCGAGGCCATGGACAACAACCCGGCGCCCGGCAACAAGGCGGGGGGGATCACGACGGTCTTCGAGAAGTCGCTCGGGGGAGTCACCAAGGGCGGGACGACCCCGATGATGGACGTGTTCCTCTACGGGGAGCCGATCACCACGCGCGGGGTCGTGTTCATGGATACCCCGGGACATGATCCCGTCTCCATCACCGGGCTCGTCGCCGGCGGCGCCAACATCATCTGCTTCACGACCGGCCGTGGCTCCGTCTTCGGGTGCAAACCCGTGCCCTCCATCAAGCTGGCGACGAACTCCATCGTCTACCGGCACATGGAGGAGGATATGGACATCAACTGCGGGGTGATCCTGGAGTG
>JACQWA010000151.1 GCA_016209425.1 Candidatus Rokuibacteriota bacterium | reverse complement strand
CCTTTAGATAGCGCTTGGCCGCGGCGCCATCCCACACCTTGAAGTCAGGCATGTAGATGTCCGCGATGCCGTCCATCCACCGGAGGCTCTCCAGGCTGTCGTAGGCGCTCGTGTTGTAGACGATCGGCAGCCGGAGCCCCCCACGGATCGCCAGGGGAAGAGCCTCCAGGATCTGCGGGACCACGTGCTCCGGCGTCACGAAGTTAACGTTGTGGCACCCCCTCGCCTGGAGCTCCAGCATCATCCCCGCCAGCCGCTCGGGGGTCACCACGACTCCCCCGTCCTTCTGGCTCACGTCGAAGTTCTGGCAGAACACGCACCTCAGGTTGCACCAGGAAAAGAAGATCGTGCCGGAGCCCTGCCAGCCGCGGAGGCAATCCTCCTCGCCGAAATGGGGGAAGTAAGAGCTGACGAGCGCGTACCTCCCGGACTTGCAGACGGCGGTTCTGTCGTGGAGGCGGTCCACCCTGCAGTTCCGCGGGCAGACCTGGCAGGAGGCCAGCGTGGCCAGCGCCTCCCCGGTCCGGCGTTCGATCTCCTCGACGCCGAGGCCGAGGTAGGCCGGCTCGAACTGCCCCGAGTGGACCCTGAACGCGGTCTCCGTGATCATGTCACGTCTATGATTCCCCCGGCGGCGCTCGTCGTCAAGCCTGGCTGTTGACATGCCGGGGCGGAAGGGTAGGATGTGGGCACCGGCAGACTGTCCCGGTAAGGAGGTCCCGATGGCGCGCGTGCATGATCGAGGCGGGTGGCCCGGGGCCGGGCCGATCGACAGATTCGAGCATCCGCTCTCCTGGTGGGAGAAGCGGATGGACGCGATCACCACGCTCCTGATGACCCCGGAGAAGCGCGTCCTGCGAGTCGATGAACTTCGCCGGGCCGTCGAGGACATGGAACCGGCCGCGTACGAGCGGTGCGCGTACTACGAGCGCTGGCTCCACGCAGTCGAAACGCTCATGGCGGAGAAGGGCATCCTGACGCGAGAGGAAATCGACCGGAAGGTCAAGGAGCTGGACGCCCGGCCATGATCCACAGCGTGCCAAGCGTCAGCCAGCCGAGTGCCTCTGGCATGACGATGCGGCCGGCGCACCCCTCCTGGGGGGAGGCAGCCCCCGAAGCCCCGAGCGAAGCGAGTGGGGCGGCTTTGCCGCGGGGCGTCGGAAGGGGGGCGGAGCCCCCCTCCGAGAACGCATGATGAGCAGGTTCAGGGCCGGAGACCGCGTCAGGGTTCGCGTCGGGTCTCCTCCGCGACACGTCCGGACTCCGTGCTACGTCCAGGGCAAGATCGGCAGAGTCGAACGGCTCCACGGCGCCTATCGGAATCCTGAGTCACTCGCGTATGGCGGCGACGGACTGCCCAGGCAGGCGCTCTACCTCGTCCGCTTCCCCCAGTCCGAGCTCTGGGCAAAGTACGCGGGATCCGCGCGCGATCAACTCCTGATCGACATCTACGAACACTGGCTGGAACCGGCCTGACGTTCGGGAGGCACGTATGCACGACGATTCCCACGACGATCGGCACGTCCCCCCCGCTCCCGATCACGACCCCACCGATTTCGAGAAGCGCGTCGAGGCGGTTCAGGCCCTTCTGGTCGAAAAGGGAATCCTGACTGCCGACGAGGTCCGGCGGGCCGTCGAGGAGATGGACTCCCGGACCCCGGCACAGGGTGCCCGGGTCGTCGCACGAGCCTGGGTGGACCCGGCGTTCAAGGCACGCCTGCTCGCGGATGCCAAAGCAGCCATCAGCGAGCTCGGGATCACCGTGGGCTTCGACGCCACGATCGTGGCCGCGGAGAACACCGAGCGCGTCCACCACGTGGTGGTGTGCACGCTCTGTTCGTGTTACCCGCGCGGGCTCCTCGGCTACCCGCCCGACTGGTACAAGAGCCTGAACTACCGCTCGCGCGTGGTGGTCGATCCCCGGGGCGTCCTGAAGGAGTTCGGACTGGTGCTGGACCCGAACGTCGAGGTGCGGGTCCTGGACAGCACGGCGGACATGCGCTACCTCGTGATCCCTGCCCGTCCGTCCGGAACGGAGCAGATGGGCGAGGAGGAACTGGCGAGCCTCGTCACGCGCGACAGCCTGATCGGCGTGGCGGAGGCGCGCCCTCCGGCGATGCGGTAGGGTAGGGCCCATCGCGGAGGCGCCGGGCGTGGCACGCATGCGGTGTCCTCGATGTCAGAGCGAATCGCCGCCCGACGCGGCGTTCTGTCCCGAGTGCGGCGCCCGGTTGGAGATCGCCTGCCCGGCCTGCGGGGCCGCCAACGCGCCCGCCCACAACTTCTGCAAACGCTGCGGCCAGGCTCTGGCGACCGCGGCTCTCCGACCAGCCGGTCCCCACTTCGTGTCCCCCCAGGCCTACATGCCCAGGCACCTGGCTGAGAAAATCCTGACCTCCAAGAGCGCCCTGGAGGGCGAGCGCAAGCAGGTCACGGTGCTCTTCGCTGACCTGAAGGGATCCATGGAGCTGCTGGCCGATCGCGACCCCGAAGAGGCGCGGAAGCTCCTCGACCCGGTGATCGAACGCATGATGGGGGCCGTCCACCGCTACGAGGGCACGGTCAACCAGGTCCTGGGCGACGGCATCATGGCCCTCTTCGGGGCTCCGCTGGCCCACGAGGACCACGCCATCAGAGCCTGTTTCGCCGCGCTGGCCATGCAGGTGGCGACCCGCCGCTACACCGAGGAGGTCCGCCGCGAACACGGCCTGGAGCTCCAGATCCGGGTCGGCCTCAACTCCGGGGAGGTGGTGGTCCGGAGCATCGGCAACGACCTCCACATGGACTACTCCGCCATCGGGCAAACCACGCACCTCGCGGCGCGGATGGAGCAGCTCGCCATCCCCGGGAGCATTCGGCTGACCGTCGAGACCCTCCGCCTGGCTGAGGGGTTTGTCCAGGTCACATCCCTGGGGCTCGTCCCGGTGAAGGGGCTCGCGGAGCCCGTCGAGATGTTCGAGCTCGTCGGCGCCGCCCCCACCCGGACGCGCCTGCAGGCCGCCGCTGCCCGTGGACTCACGCGCTTCGTGGGGCGGGATGCCGAGCTCGAGGCCCTCCGCCAAGCCCTCGAGAAGGCTCGCGGCGGCCATGGTCAGGTCGTGGCGCTCGTCGGCGAGCCGGGCGTGGGGAAGTCGCGCCTCTTCTGGGAGTTCACCCATTCCCACCGCACCGAGAGGTGGCTGATCCTCGAGAGCAGTTCGGTCTCGTATGGCAAGGCCACGGCCTACCTCCCGGTCATTGATCTTCTCAAGGCCTACTTCCAGATCGAGGACCGTGATGACGGGCGGAAGATCAGGGAGAAGGTCACCGGGAAGCTCTTGACGCTGGAGAAGGCACTCGAGGCGGCGCTGCCGGCCTTCCTCGCGCTCTTCGAGGTGCCGGTCGAGGATCCGGAATGGCGCGCCCTGGATCCTCCTCAACGGCGCCAATGCACCTTAGACGCCTGCAAGCGCCTCCTCCTCAGGGAGAGCCAGGTCCAGCCCCTCTGCCTCGTCTTCGAGGACCTCCACTGGATCGATTCCGAGACCCAGGCGTTCCTCGACAGCCTGATCGAGAGTCTTCCGACGGCGCGCATCCTGCTCCTCGTCAACTACCGCCCCGAGTACCGACACGGGTGGGGCTCCAAAACGTACTATGCCCAGCTCAGGGTCGATCCCCTGCCCCCCGAGAGCTGCGAGGAACTGCTCCACGCCCTCCTCGGAGAGGATGCGAGTCTTCAGCCGCTCAAGCAGCTCCTGATGGATCGGACCGAGGGCAACCCCTTCTTCCTGGAGGAAAGCGTCCGGACCCTGGTGGAGACCGAGGTGTTGGTCGGCGAGCGGGGGGCGTATCGGCTGGCGAAGCCGCTTCAAACCATTCAGGTGCCGGCGACGGCCCAGGCAGTCCTGGCCGCCCGGATCGACCGGCTGCCGCCCGAGGACAAGCGCCTCCTCCAGGGAGCATCGGTCATCGGCAAGGATGTGCCCCTGGCCCTCCTCCGGGCCATCGCCGGGCTGCCGGAAGAAGAACTTCGGGGGGGTCTCAGCCGGCTCCAGGCTGCCGAGTTGCTCTACGAGACGAGCCTCTTCCCCGACCTCGAATACACCTTCAAACACGCGCTGACCCACGAGGTGGCCTATGGCGGTCTCCTCCACGAGCGGCGACAGGCCCTCCACGGCAAGCTCGTCGAGGCGATCGAAGCGCTCTACGCCGACCGCCTGGCCGAACAGGTCGAGCGGCTCGCCCACCACGCCCACCGGAGCGGGGTCTGGGACAAAGCCGCCCCCTACCTCCGCCAGGCTGGAGCGAAGGCCGTGGCGCGGTCGGCCGACCGCGAAGCGGTGGCATGCTTTGAGCTGGCCCTCGAGGCTCTCAGCCATCTCCCCGAGAGTCGCGACAGGTTCCAGCAGGCCATCGATCTCAGGTTCAGCCTTCGAGCGTCGCTCTTTCGGCTCGGAGAGTTCGAGCGGATCCTCGACTACCTGCGCGAAGCCGAAACCCTGGCCCGAGCCATTGACGATCAACCGCGACTCGGGCAGGTCTACTCCCACCTCATCAATTATTACCTGGCCACCGGCGAACACGACCGGGCCCTCGAGGCAGGCGAGCGCGCACTTGCCATCGCCGACGACCTCAAAGACGTCGATCTTCACCGCCTGGCGAATTTCCACCTGGGCCAGGTCTATGCCAGCCTGGGGGACTATCGTCGAGCGATCGACTCCATCCGGGCGTTCGCCCAGTCCCTGCGGGGAGATCCGCGGCAGGAGCGCTTCGACCAGTCCGCCCGTCTTGTGCTCTCCAGTACGTGGCTGGCCTGGTGGCTCGCCGAGCTCGGCGAGTTCGTCGATGGGACCGCCGTCGGTGGAGAAGCGGTTCGGCTCGCCGAGGCGGTCGATCAACCGTTCGAGCGGCTCGTCGCGTATCTCGGCGTCGGCCTGCTCGCCCTGCGCAAAGGAGATCTCCACGAGGCCATCGCCGCGCTCGAAAAGAGCCTTCCGCTCTGCCGGGTCGGAGACCTCGCGCTGTGGTTCCCGGCAATCGCGTCGCCTTTGGGGTATGCCTATGCGCTTTCCGGGCGGCTCGCCGAAGCGGTTCCGCTGCTCGAGCGGGCCGTGGAGGAGACCGTCTTGCTGAGACGCGTGGGCCACGCGCTCAGAATCGCCCACCTGAGCGAGGCCTATCTGCTGGCCGGGCGAAGCGATGACGCGCGCGAGCTCGCCGCGCGGGCGCTTGAGCTCTCGCGGAATCACCGGGAACGGGGACACCAGGCCTACGCCCTCCGGCTCCTCGGCGAGATCGCCGCCCAGCGCGACCCACCCGAGGGCGGGCAGGCCGAAGCCTATTACCGCGAGGCCATCGCTCTGGCAGAGTCTCTCGGGATGCGCCCCCTCCTGGCCCACTGCCACTTCGGCCTGGGCGCGCTGTATGGCCGGATGGGAAGGCTCGATCAGGCACGATGGGAACTGTCAGCCGCGATCCATCTCTTCAGCTCCCTGGAGATGACGCTCTGGCTGGGCCGAGCGGAGGCTGCGCTGGTGAAATCGGAATGACGCCGACTCGGAACGGGGGCCTTGACACGCAGGTCGGCTCCTGGTAGCAGTCTGGAGTGCAGCAGGAAGGGAGTCCCGGAGCCCCCGACGCGGGTCCGGGGGAGAAGCGCGAGGCAGCGGGAGCGTGAAAAGGGAGGGACAGCGATGGCGGTGTACATGGTCGATCGCGACTTGAAGGGAATCACGATGGAGCAGTTGGCCGCAGCTCAGCGGCGGGCGATTGAGACCGGCAAAAAGTTCACGGCGGAGGGAAAGGCCGTCCGCTACATTCGCAGCACGTTCGTGCCCGGCGAGTCACGCTGCATGTGCCTGTTCGAGGCAGCGAACCCCGAGCTTGTCAAAGAGGTGAACACTGTTGCGCAAATCCCATTCTCGCGGATCGTCGAAGCCCTGGACCTGACGCCGTAAGCGTCGCGATCGCCCGCGGGACGCCTCATGAGGGAAGAGGCCGGGGGAACACCCCGGCCTCTTTGGGTCTTCGGACGGGCTACTTGTTCTGTTTGAGGTATTCCTCGAGTTGGCGCTGAGCGAGGAAGATGGCGGCGTCGATCGCCTCGTCTTTCTCCTGTCTCCGGGTAATCAGCCAGAACCCGATGATCGCCACCAGGATTGAGAACGCCCCCATCGCAATCAGAAACATGTGGGTCGAGTCCATCAGGCGCCCTCCATTACGGCTTTTGTATACCCACGAGTTTCGTCTGTCAATGTCAAGGTTCCGATACATGCGGCCGATACATGCGGATTGCGCCGAATCCCTTCGAGGGTGTAGACTCCCCCGCATACGCCGGGGTGAGTGTGCCCGGCACGATTGGAGGCAAGATGAAAACCGCGGCGGTGATCGTTCTCACGCTGGGGCTGGGCCTCGGGGTCGGCTGGGCCCAGCCACAGGAGAAAGCCGTGAGTCCTGTCATCGAGACCGGCTCCACGGTCCAGCTCGAATACACCCTGAAGGATGACGGCGGGAAAGTGCTGGAAAGCAACAGGGGGCGAGGCCCGCTCACCTTTACGCAGGGGGAGCAGCAGATCATCCCCGGGTTAGAAAAAGCTCTGAACGGCCTGCGGGCCGGCGACGAGAAGCACGTCACCGTGAAGCCCGAAGAGGGCTACGGCCCCCTGGACCCCGCGGCCCAGACCGAGGTGCCGAAGGGGATGCTCCCACCTGGAGCCCTCGTCGTCGGGACCGAACTCATTGCCCAGAGCCCCCAGGGCGGGGCGAGGCTCGTCCGGGTCAAGGAGGTCAAAGAGAGCACGGTGATCATCGACCTGAACCACCCCCTGGCGGGGAAAACCCTCTACTTTGACCTGAAGGTGCTGGGCGTCGACCCTCCGAAGAAGTAATCCGGACGGCCCGAGCGACTGCCGACGTCCACGCGCTGAGGCGCGCCGCGCTCTGGGGGATGCTTGCCGCCAAGCTCTGGGGCGGCTGGGGGGTCACCTGGGACATCCAGTGGCACGTTCTGATCGGCCGTGATTCCTTCTGGATCCCACCCCACCTGATGACCTACTCCGCCGTGACCGCCATCGTGGTAGCGCCGGAGACCGCGGCAGGGCTCGCCGTCGCCCTGATCGCCGGAGCCTTCGTCGGCCTCATCGGGCATGGCCTCGCGCGGGTCCTCGGCGAGACCCGGCTCGCGCGGCTCGAACCCCTCGCGCCTGAGAGGCCTGCCGGAGGCTCTCTCAGACCCGCGTAGACCACCTCTCACCCAAGCAAGGAGACGGAGGAGTCCTCCCGCCAGACTTTTTCTTGACAAAAAATGTAAAGAGATTTACGCTTTACGCAATGAGAACCACCATTTCCTCCAAGGGTCAGATTACCGTACCAGCCGCGATTCGGGAGCGGCTCGGCCTGGTGCCGGGCACCTCCGTCGAGGTCGAGCTGCGTGAGGGCGGGGCCTTCCTCAGGAAGGGCGCGGGCGGCGTCCACCCCGTGGACCGGGTTTTCGGCCGGCTCAAGCTTGCCGGGCCGGTGGACACGCTCCTGGACGAGATGCGCGGCCCGAGGCCCCGAGCCGCGCAGGGGTCTCCCCGGCGTCGCCAGCCAGCCAGAAAGCGGTGAGGACGGCCGTTGATTCGTCGGTCCTCCTGGATGTTCTCGGGGCAGACCCGCGCTTCGGGGAGAAGTCGCGGCAAGCCCTTCGCGCTGCGTACAACGCCGGCGCCCTTATGGCCTGCGACGTGGTCTGGGCCGAGGTGCGCGCGCACTTCCCCTCGGACGAGTCGTTTCGGGCGGTGCTCGGGCTGCTCGGCGTGCGCTTCGAGCCGCTCTCAGCCGAGGCCGCAGCGAGGGCCGGCCAGCTCTGGCGGGAATACCGGGGTCGCCGACGGGGAGCGAAGACGCGGGTCGTGGCGGACTTCCTGATCGGCGCCCACGCTCTCCTCCAGGCCGACGCGCTCCTAACCCGGGACCGGGGTTTCTACGAGCGAGCCTTCGGCCAGCTCAAGGTGATTGACCCGAGCCGGGGCTAGGGCCCGCCTACTCGATGATCCTGATCGCGGCCGAAGCCTGTTCGGTCGAGGCGTCGGTTCGACACCCCCGAAAGCGGCTCCCCTGTGGCTGCCGGGGACGTCCCGGGCTCGGCATCGTCCAGGCCGGGACCCCCGGCGTGCGCCAGCTCTACCCGGGGGTGGACTGAGGCCCGCGGGCCTGCTCCCGGAGCGCACGCTTGAGGATCTTGCCCGAGGCGGTCTTCGGCAGGGCGTCCACGAATCTGACCTGGCGCGGCGCCTTGTAGACGGCCATCTCCCCCCGGCACCAGTCGATGATCTGCGGCTCCGTCACGACCCCCCTGGCGTCGGGCTTGAGGACGACGAACGCCAGCACATCCTCCCCCCGGTACGGGTCCGGCACCCCGACCACCCCCACCTCGGCGATGGCCGGGTGGCGGTACATGATCGCCTCCACCTCGGCGGGAAAGACGCTGTACCCCGAGGCCTTGACCATGTCCTTCTTCCGCTCCTCGACGGTGAAGTACCCCTCGTCGTCCGCGCGCCCGATGTCGCCGGTGTAGAACCAGCCGTCGCGGATCGCCTCCGCCGTCGCCTCCGGGCGGCGCCAGTACCCCTTCATCACCATGGGGCCCCGCACCACGATCTCCCCCGACTGGCCGATCCCCAGTTCGGTGGCGCCGTCCTCCAGGCTCACGACCTTCACCTCCGTGAGCGGCAGGGGGACGCCCACCGTGCCGTACTTCGGGCGGTGCGGCGGGTTGATGTGGGTCGGCGCCGTCGTTTCGCTGAGGCCGTAGCCTTCGATGAGCGTGTAGCCGGTCACCGCCTCCCAGCGCCGCGCGACCTCGGCGGGCACGGGGGCGCCGCCCGAGAAACAGGCGCGCAGGGAGGAGAGATCGTACTCCCGCGTCTTCGCGGAGTTGACGATCGCCACGTTGATGGTGGCGATGAGGGTCGTGAGGGTGCAGCGGTAGCGCTGGATGGCCCTCAGGACCGTCTCGAGCTCGAAGCGTCCGAGCGCCACGAGCGTCGTGCCCACGTACGCCATCATGTTCAGCTGGCATTCCATGCCGGTGATGTGGAACCACGGCAGGACGCCCAGCGGAACGTCAGCCTCGGTCAGGTCGATGTAGAGGCGCTGGAGCTCGCAGTTCGCCACGAGGTTGCCGTGGGTCAGCTCGGCCCCCTTCGGGACGCCGGTCGTCCCGGAGGTGTACTGGAGGAGCGCGGTGTCGCTCATGACCCGCGCTTCGGGCGTCCCGAGAGGGACCGCGCTCTCCAGGACCCTCCGAAACTCCTCGGTGTCGGAGGCGGGGCGCACGGGCTCGAGGAAGGAGACCGGCACGGGGAGCGTCGGGCTGCCCGGCAGAAAGTCCCGGTACGACGTCACGACCACCGCCTCGAGCGGGATCCTGGCGCGGATGGGCTCGACGACCGCACACCCCTGATCGGAGGTGACGAGGACCCGCGCGGCCGAATCCTCGAGCTCGTGCAGCAGCTCGGTCGCCTTGTGCATGGGGTTCAGACACACGTTGACGGCGCCCGCCTTGAGCCCGCCGAAGTACGCGATGGCGAACTGAGGGCAGTTCTCCAGATAGATGGCGACCCGGTCCCCCGGCCGGAGACCTCGGGCGTGCAGCCAGCCGGCGAAGCGGTCGGTGGCCTCGTCCAGCTCGGCAAACGTGAGCTCGCGCCCGTAAAAGACGAGGGCGGGCTTCCCCGGCACGCGCCGGGCGTGGCGCTTGAGGAACACCGACAGCGGCTCCGTCGGCAGGCGGATGGCCGCTTCGTCGAGCCCTGCCGGCCAGTATCTCCTCCAGATCTTCTCCATGGCGGTCTCCGTACACCCCCCCGGTTTGCACGGGGCTGAGGCCGCGACTATCATAGCAGCAGATCACGGGATGGCAGTGGCACGACAGATCCGCGAGGAGTTTCACTAATCCCTTGGATACACCCCGCGCCGGGCAACGCGTCATCGGTACGGTCGGGACTGAGGGGGGTGGGGACCCCCCTCAGCGTGACACCACAAGCGTCCGCCCCGACGAACAGTTCGACGTCGCCGCGCTCCAGGCGTACCTGCGCGGGCGCCTTCCCGACGCTGCCGGGCCCCTCACCGTCGAGCAGTTCCCGGGGGGCCACTCGAACCTCACTTACCTCCTCCGCTTCGGCGAGCGCCAGTTCGTGATGCGCCGGCCGCCGCTCGGGCCGGTGGCGCCGACCGCCCACGACATGACGCGCGAGTACCGGGTCCTGAACGCGATCTGGCCCGTGTTCCCGCCCGCCCCCCGCCCCTACCTCCTGTGCGAGGACCCCTCCGTCATCGGCGCGCCGTTCTACGTCATGGAGCGCCGACGGGGGATCGTCATCCGTCGCGAGTGGCCCCCGGAGCTCGGCACTGATCCGGAGACCCGGCGCAAGGTCAGCGAAGCCATGGTGGACGTCATGGCGGCCCTTCACGCGGTGGACTACGCCGCCGTCGGGCTGGCAACCCTGGGCAAGCCGGAGGGGTTTGTCCAGCGCCAGGTGAAGGGGTGGGCGGAGCGCTGGGAGCGGGCCAAGGACCGCGAGGTTCCGGCCATCACCGAGCTGGCGCGGTGGCTGGCGGAGCGCATCCCGACACCGACCGACGCCACGCTGGTCCACGGCGATCTCAAGCTCGACAACACGATGCTCGACCCGGCCGACCCCGGGCGCGTGGTGGCGGTCTTCGACTGGGAGATGTGCACCACCGGCGACCCGCTCGTGGACCTCGGCACGCTCCTCTGCTACTGGGCCGAGGCCGGCGACCCGTATCCCCGGCGCGAGTCGGTCGTCCAGGTCACGACCCTGCCCGGCTTCTACACGCGGGAGCAGGTCGCGACCCGCTACGCGGCGAAGACCGGGCGGGACTTGTCCAAGATCGCCTTCTACGAGATCTTCGCCCTCTACAAGACGGCCGTGGTCGTCCAGCAGATCTACATCCGGTGGAAGCGCGGCCAGACCCGGGACGCGCGCTTTGCCGGCTTCGGCCCCCGCGTGGAGGCCCTCGCCGAGGCCGCCCTCACCCTGGCGGCCAAATCCGGCCTCTGACCGCCCGCACCTGGGCCATGAGGATCATCGCCCATCTCGACATGGACGCATTCTTTGCCGCGGTGGAGGAGCGGTATCAGCCGGATCTCCGCGGACGGCCGATCGCCATCGGGGCGATCTCTCCTCGCTCGGGGATTTCGAGCGCGCGGAAAAACACGCCCGAGCGCTCAAGGCGGAGATCTTCGAGCGCGAGGGTCTCGCGTGCTCCGTGGGGATCGGGCCGAACAAGCTCGTGGCGAAGATCGCGTCGGACTTCGAGAAGCCCGACGGTCTCACCGTCGTCCGGCCGGAGGAGGTCCAAGGATACCGTCCGCTTCGCCGACTACGTGACTCTCAGCCGCTCCCATACCACCAAGGCCCCGCTGACGACCCCGGAAGGGCTGGAGAGCCAGGCGCTCCAGCTGCTCCTGCCGTTCCTCGACGCCCGCGAGAATCCCCAGCGCAAGAAACTCCGCCTCGTCGGGGTCCGGGCAGAGAAGCTCCTCCGGGACTACCAAGGGCACGAGTCTCAAGGATCGATGCTGTTTTAGACCGCCACCTTCTTGTAAAGCCGCGTCATATCCTCTTCTAGTTCGCTGAGGTCATATTGGCCAGGGACCTTTTTTTGTCTGAGATATTCCATCATTTCGCGAACGCTCACCTCTGCTTCCATCGCCGCGCGTTCCAGCGTCAGCTTTCGCTCGCCATAAAGCCTTGCAGCGTGGTCTTTCTTCCAGTCGGCAACTGCGCGATACAAGAGTTTCCTGACTATTGCCGAGCGGTCCGACTGCTCTACCTCTTCTATCTTTTGCAGAGCCTTCAGGAGCTGCCGTGGCAGGCGGGCAGCAACAAGCTCTTCCTTTTTCATTTTCTTACCTCCTCTGCTTTTCGAAGAATCTCCACAATGACCGCGGGTGAAATCCAGAGGACCTTACTGAGGTCCGATAGGATCGAAACCAGCTCCTCGTACCTGATGAGTCCCTTGATAACGGCTTCGTAAGGAATCATCAGCGTTCCCATGTGTTCTATGCCCAAAGCCCTGGCGAGGGCCCGCGCCTCTGCGTCGTCGAGGACAACGGGAATTCCTTTTTCTCTTGCGATGATCAAGGCCTCAGCTTCGCCTTGGCCGATCGGCGCGCGCTGCATGAGGTTGTTCACCCGCGTTTTCCACTTCCTCTCCAGGGTTGCAGGTCTTAGCCATGGTCTTAGCCATCCTTCCTGGACGGCTTTCTCAATCGCATAAGCATCTGGCGCCCCAATCTCCTTCCCGTTGTCAATGCATTCAACTTTCACGAAGGGTGACATCACGACGCGGCCGTACAGATCCTTGAGCAGTTGTAGCCTCCTGATTTTGGCAAGCGCTAGAAGGGGTGAAGTATTGGAAGTAACCGCCATACCATTCGTAAGGATTGGGGGCTAACCTGAATCCGGCGCCAAGGTCAGAGGCATAGATCGCGAGAAACCGCATGTGAAGCGGATCGGAGCCCCAGAGAGGAGGTCTGGCAAAATCCTCACCAAAACTCAGAGTTTTCCTCTCCGGTCCCCTGCAATCTCATGCTCCAAAACATAGCTCAATCGGAAATGGTTTTCCCGAAGACAGCTCGGCGTGGTCGACCAGGCGGCGCGGCGGCGGCGCGCCGGAACGCACCCGGGCGCCAGTGAGAGGCGTGGCAGCACACAGTCGTCCCGGCCTGGTGGCCGGACGCTGGGCAGGTCGGGCGGGAGGAGCTTGAAGGGCGTCTCCGGGCTGTCTGGAGAGTTGCCCACGCTCAGCCCCCGTTCGTCGTGATCGGGTTGCGGAGCGGGCTGTTTGCCGCTAGGATGTGCGCACTGCCGCATGGCTTCGGCGGCGATGACGGACCTCAGCGTGGCGATAACCGAGCCCCGTGACCGGACGCAACAACGGCGACCGCCCGCCGCGGCCGCGAGACGGGCCCTCGTGCCGAAGAAGCTCTCGCGTCTACACCGGCCAGAGGGGATGTCGCTGGAGGCATGGCAGAGGGCCCTGCGCCGCCAGTTCGGGCGTGAGCAGCGGTTCCTCCTGAAGAACACCGGCGGCCACCCGCTCTTCTCTGAGTTCGAGGTCACTAACCCCCAAAACTGGAACACCTATCGGGTCGTGATCCGCGGCACCGAGCCGGGGAACAATTTCTGCTCATGTCCGGACTTCGCGACGAATACGCTGGGGACGTGCAAGCACATCGAGTTCACGCTGGCGCGTCTCGGGCGGACACGCGCGAACCGCCAGGCGCTCGCCCGCGGCTTTGAGCCACCCTTCAGCGAGGTCTACCTGCACTACGGGGCCCAGCGTCAGGCGCGATTCCGGCCACGCGCTGACGCGCCGGCCGAGCTGACCCGTCTGGCGGCGCGCTACTTCGACGGCGGCGGGACGCTGCTCGCGGAGGCATTCGCGCAGTTCGAGATCTTTCTCTCGACGGCGGCCCGCCTCGATCCCGACCTGCGCTGCTACGAGG
>JACQWA010000150.1 GCA_016209425.1 Candidatus Rokuibacteriota bacterium | reverse complement strand
GACGAAGACCGACCTGCCGTTCAAGGTCCGTGACGCGGGCATCGTGATCCTCAAGAGTCTCCCCGTCCTCCAGTGTGCGAGCTGTCCGCAATATCTGATTGAGGACGGTGTGCTCGCCCGCGTCGACAAGATCCTGGAGCGTGTGGACCGGGGAATCGAACTGGAGATCATCCTCTACGCCGCCTGAGCCAACTGCGACCGATCGCCGAACCGCACGCTGCAGCAGACCGGCGCTCGCGTTGCTCGCCCCGGCTGCTGACCGTGATCGTTAGGCGAAGGATCGGCGAGTCAAGGATGACACGAGAGAACGTTCGCCGAGATGAGCTTCACGAGATCCTGAACGAGGAACTCCATCAACAGGATCCCTGTGGCGAGTGTCGCTTTACGCAAGCCCCAAGACCCTTTCGTACGCCTGACGAGTCCGGATGCAATTGGAGTCAGGATCTCATTCTTCGGCTTGGGCGCTCCGGGAACGACTCGTGTGCTGAGGTAGCCTCGCGTGTGATAACGCAGGTCGCTGTGCGCTTCAATCTGAAGCCAAACCATGCGGCGCGCCCCGAGACTTGGCCTTTGTGTCATGACCGACGCTGAAGCCGTAGCGTTGGTAGAGCAGGCGATACAGGAGCGCGACGCCGAGGCTTTCGAAGACGCAGCCGCCACAGGAGAGCCGTTGCCAACGTGGGTCGGAAAAGATTGAGTCGAGCCACCGGGCTTAACCGGATGATAGCGGACGATTTTAAACGTATCCGGAGAGACCGATATGTTTAGACTGAGATTGTCGAGGGGCGTTGCCTTTGTCTACCTCGCCGCCTCATTGCTGAGTTCTGAACTTTTCGCAGCGGGACCACGCGTCCCAAACGCCAGCCTGGAGGTGACGGTGAGGCAAAAGGAGGGAGGTAAACATGCCAAAGGCCTCCATCTCTTTTACCTTCTCTGCTGGGACGGCGAGTGCTCGCTCACGACACTCTCCCTAAATCAGTGTGGGCCTGCTCCGAGTGGCAAGCCAGCCTTTTATCCCAAAATCGAGAGGACCTCGACCCGGGAGGGTAATCTAAAGGTTTCGCACGTTGGGAATGTTCTTCACGTCCAACAGACTAATGTCGACATTGGTGGGCTAAGTACTACTACTTTGAGGTTCGGCTACGCGATGAGTAGCTCTGGAGAGATAGCCAACAAAGTTACTAGCTTTAGCGGCGGTTACGTCAAAGACTCTCAAATATTGGGTCGCGTGTTCACCATCGAGTATGTTCCTCTATTGGGTACATTCCACGAGATTCAACTCGATTGCGCTGCCGGGCTGCCGGGGGTCGAGAAAGAGGAAAGATGACCAGTTCATTGATCCGACGATACGTCACGCCTAACCAACCCGCTTCACCTGCCGGCTGACCGCAGGTGAGCGGGAGCGATGGGCTGATGCTCGCCGCCGTTGCTTCGCAACGACTGCTCGCTTTCGGCCCATCGCGGCGGCAGCGGAGGCACAGAGGGTCGACCACGACCTAGACTACTGAGTCCCGTGCAACCCGAGACACGCTACGCCAAGAGCGGTGACGTCCACATCGCCTACCAGGTGACGGGGAGTGGTCCGTTCGACCTCGTTTTCGTCCCCGGATTCGTCTCCCACGTGGAGTTGCAATGGGAGGATCCTCGCTGGGCCCATTTCCTGGCCCGTCTGGGGTCCTTCTGCCGCCTGATCCGTTTCGACAAGCGAGGTACCGGCCGAATCCCCGCGACCGTGACGGCTGTCACCAGGGACACGGACCCGTGAACGCGGCGGACTTCGTCGAGGCGCGACGCCGGCTCGAGGCCAAGCCGCGGTCGGCGGGCGAAAAGTTGACGACCCTCGACGCCGCCGCGAGCCGGGTCAGAGACGGCGACCACGTGGCAATCGGCGGCTGCCTCTTTTCCCGGACCCCGATGGCCCTCGTGCGCGAGATCCTCCGCAGAGGGCCGCGCCACCTCACCTGTTCGCGGAACCTCATGTGCTACGAGGGCGAGCTCTTGATGGTGGCGGGCACCGTGGACAAGATCGTGACCTCCTGGATGTCGATCGGCCTGCCGTGGGGGGTCTCGAAGATCCTGAGAGAGTACGTGGAGAGCGGCCGGGTGCCGATGGAGGAGTGGAGCCACCTGGCGCTGGGCTTGAGATACCGGGCGGCCGCCATGGGAGTCCCGTTCCTGCCCACCCTGACGATGCTCGGCTCGGACCTGATGTCGGTGGGCCAGGCCAGGAGCATGCCCTGCCCCTTTACCGGCGAGACGCTCTGCCTGGTTCCCGCTCTGTTTCCTGACGTGGCCATGCTCCACGTCCACCGCGCCGACCGCTTTGGAAACTGCCAGATCGACGGCTACCCGCACATGGACGCCGACATCGCCCGGGCCTCGACCACCGTCCTCGTGACCGCGGAAGAAATCATCAGCGACGCGGAGACCCGCCGGCATCCCGACCGGACCGTGATTCCGGGATTCGTGGTGGACGCCCTGGCCGAGGTGCCGTTCGGCTCGTATCCCCACGAGTGCTACGGCCTCTACGAGGCGGACTTCGAGCATTTCGGCGACTATACCGCGGCCATTGAGGCGACCGGCTCGGACGCCGTCCGCGCCTACCTCGACCGGTTTGTGTTTGCCCCCGCGAGCTACGCGGAGTATCTCGCCCTCTTCGGCGAGGACCGGCTCACCCGCCAGCGGCTCCAGGCCCGGGAGTTGACAGGATAGTCCGCGAGGTACCGAGCGTGCTTCGCGTGCCGGACCTCCTCCCTGGGCCGCGGCCCGGCTTGGCAGTCTCACATTCCGCCACTCGTTTGCCACCCACTTGCTCGAGGATGGCTATGACATCAGGACGGTTCAGGAACTTCTGGGGCACAAGGACGTGAGCACGACAATGGTCTATCCCCATGTGTTGGACCGGGGCGGGCGTGGTGTTTACAGCCCCGCGGACCGCCTGTGACGGCGGTTTGTTAGCCTGGATATCCTGCGGGCTCATATTTGGATACACTGTGAGCGTCGCAGTATTTGTCGGAGAACAGAGGCTTGACAAAGTCCTGCAAGTGGCGGATATTGCAGCTGAATTTGTCTTCGGAGCGGGAGCGCTTAACGAGATAGACCGCAGCCATTGCCTGCAAGAGACTTGATAGTTCGGCGAATTTGCGCTGAGGTCTGACGGAGACGGCGAACTGGCCCCTGATGGGAGGCTTCCTGACGACCCACTCGGT
>JACQWA010000149.1 GCA_016209425.1 Candidatus Rokuibacteriota bacterium | reverse complement strand
GCGTGTCGTCACGATCTTTCTGGGCCAGCTCCTGAGGGGGAAACCGTTGACGGTCATCGGGGACGGGCGCCAGACGCGTGCCTTCACCTATGTGGACGACGCGGTGCGTGCCACGGTGCAGGCGGGGCTCCGCCCCGAAGCTGTGGGGCAGGTGATCAACGTGGGATCGGAAGAGGAGGTGAGCATCGCTGAGCTGGCCGAGCTGATGGTGCGCATCTCCGGCTCCCCCTCGGCCATCGAGTACGTGCCGCAGGAGGCGGTCTACGGCCCCGGGTACGAGGATATCCGCCGGCGGGTCCCGTCCACTGGCCGGATGCGGGAACTCCTCGGCGTCGCGGCGGAGATTCCCATCGAGGAGGGCCTTCGCCGGACGATCGAGTGGTTCCGGCAGGAATGGACGGCCTGAGATGGGGTCGCTGACCCTCGCCCTGCGGGTGGATGTGGACACCCGCCGCGGACTGCGCGAGGGCGTCCCGCGCCTGCTCGAGCTCTTCCGGCAGGGCGAGGTGCGGGCCAGCTTCTTCGTGACGTTCGGCCCGGACCGGTCGGGGCTCGCCATCCGCCGGGCGTGGCGGCCCAGCTTCCTGATCAAGATGGCGCGGACGAATCCGCTCCGGCTCTACGGGCTTCGGACACTTCTCTCGGGGACGCTTCTGCCGGCCGAGCCGGTGGGCGCGGGGGCGCCGGACCTGCTCCGCCAGATCGTCGCCCTGGGTCACGAGGTGGGCCTTCACGGCTACGACCACGTCGACTGGCAGGATCGGGTGCACCGCATGTCGCGCCCCGAAGTCGAGGCTGAGCTCGTGTCGGCGGTCACCGCCTACCGGCAGATCTTCGGCCATACCCCCGTCGCCAGCGCTGCGCCCGGGTGGCGGACGACCGCGGCGGCCCTGGAGGTCCAGGAGGGCGTCGGGCTCCGTTACGCCAGCGATGTCCGCGGGCGCCGGCCCTTCTGGGCGATTGAGGGAGACCGGCGCTTCCGGACGCTTCAGATCCCGACGACTCTCCCGACCGCCGACGAGCTCGTCGGTCGGGTCCGCGACCTCCCGGCCGCGCTGGAGGCCGCGCTGGTCCCGGGCCTCAACGTCTTCACGCTGCACGCCGAGGTGGAAGGGGGCCCGCACCTCCGCCTGTTCCGCCAGTTCCTCCAGAGACAATTGAGGCGTGGCGTCGAGGTGCTGCCGGTCGGGGAGATCGCCGCGCGTCTGCTGGACACTCCCGCAGAACATCCTGTGGCCCCGGTCGTCAGGGGCCGGGTTCCAGGGCGTAGCGGGTGGGTCGCGGTCCAGGGCGGGCAGGGGTAGCCCTGAGACCGTGGCTTCTACTCTCGGTGGCGCTCTTCGCGGCCCTGTCCTCCACCGCGCTGGCTGAGCTGCTGCCGCGGCTTCAGGGGCCTCAGGTCGAGGTCGCCCACGGCGGCAACCGCCTGTCGGTCCTGACGACGGCAGCCGTGCACTATCGGAGCCCGTGGGAGGTGGTCCAGGCCCTCGGCGAGCGGCCACCCAGCAGGCGGTACGCTCTCCTTCTCTCACGGGACTCCCCCCGGGAGGTCACGGCCTTCCTGCTCGGCGTCACAGAGGAGGGGACCCTCTTGCTTGGGGCCCAGAGATTCGCGTACGACGCGGCATCCAGGCAGTACGTCGACTCCGGCGGAGATCTCTACCGGGCGTACCCGCCCCTCGAGGGGAAGTCTCCCTGGACCTGGCTCGTCACGATCCCCGTGAGCCGCGAATACGAGGCTTCCCTCGAGATCCGCGCGGTGAACGCGCCAGGGCCCGTCCGCACCGTCCGCATCTTTCTGATGAGCCGCCCGTGAGGTCCATGGTCTTGTTCGGGATCTCGAGCGCCCCGTCACGGAAGGGCATCGGCGAGCCCCGTGGCCGCGGGGCGGTCCACGATCCAGTGGAGCGTTCCACGCTCGGGCCTCACGAGCGAGGCGGGCGCCGTGTGTGACGGCTTGCCCGAGAGGGCTGTCTGGAGCGGCTTGGCCTTGTCGCTCCCGGTGGCGAGGAAGAGGACGGCGGCTGCGGCGTTCAGCACGGGCAAGGTCAGCGTGAGGCGATAGCCCCTGGCGGCCTCCACGTAGACGGCCACAGCCAGGCGCGTGACCTCGCGCAGCGCCGTGGAATGGGGAAAGAGCGAGGCGGTGTGGCCGTCGGCCCCCATGCCCAGGAGAATCAGGTCGAACCGGGGACGCTCGCCGCGTTTCAGGCCGAACGCGGTCTGAAGCTCGCCCGCGTACTCGGCCGCCGCCAGGTCCGGGTCGGCTGCCTCCCCCTGCATCCGGAAGACGTTGTCGGGACGCACGGGAACTTTGGACAGAAGCAGCTCCTGGGCGAGGCGGTAGTTGGAATCGAGGTGGTCGGGCGGGACGCAGCGCTCGTCGCCCCAGAAGACCCGGACGCGCGTCCAGTCCACGCGCGACCGGAATGGTTCAGCGGCGAGCCGCGCGTAGAGGCTCCGCGGCGCGGAGCCGCCGGATAGGGCCACGCTAAACGTCCCGGCTTGCTCGAGCGCCCCGGTCGCGGCGTCAACGAATCGCTCGGCGGCCTGCTCAGCCAGCGCCGCCGGCGTGGCGACCACCGTCACATCCGCGAGCGCCATGCCGATACCCGTCGCATCTCGGCGTCCTCAGTGCCTGGCGCGTCGCGGCGTGTCGCAGAATGACGAGCGGAGATCGGGCGCCGGTCACGGCAGCTTCGGGCGCGGGCTTCGCCCGCGCAACCGATCGGGGGGTGGCTCGTTGGGGGCCGTCGTGGCCCCCTTCGACGGGCTAGGGTCGGCGCCATCGACGTCCATCGCCCTCGATGAAGGCGTCGGCTTCCGGCGGCCCCCAGGTCCCCGCCTCGTAGTTGGGAAACTTCGGGGCCGGTCCGGCGCTCCACGCCTCGAGCACGGGAGTCAGCACCTGCCAGGCCACGTCCACCCAGTCCCCCCGCGCGTAGAGGGTGGCGTCGCCGTGGATGGCGTCCAGCAGGAGACGCTCGTAGGCCTCGGGCGGCTCGTCGCCGAAGGAAGTGCCGTAGCGGAAGTCCATGGTGACCGACCGGAGATTGATCTCCGGACCCGGCAACTTGGCCTGGAAGGTGAGGGCGCTTCCCTCGTCGGGCTGGATCCGCAGGACCAGGAGGTTCGGCTCGAGCCGGTCGGCAAGATCGGGCCTCCTGAAGAGCAGGTGCGGAGTCCCCAAGAACTGGATGGCGATCTCGCTGGCCCGCCTGGGCAGCCGCTTCCCCGTCCGGAGATAGAAGGGGACCCCGGCCCAGCGCCAGTTGTCCACGCTGAGCTTGAGGGCGACGAATGTCTCCGTCGCGGAATCGGACGCCACACCCTTCTCGCTCCGATACCCCGGCACGTGCTCGCCATCCAGGAAGCCGGGGCCATACTGGCCGCGGACCAGCACCTTCTCCACCTGGTCGGCTGCGAGGGGCCGGATGGCGCGCAATACCTTGGTCTTCTCGTCCCGGACGGCGTCGGCGTCAAATGAGACGGGCGGCTCCATCGCGACCAGGCAGAGGAGCTGGAGGATGTGGTTCTGGATCATGTCGCGGAGGGCGCCGGCCTCCTCGTAGTAGAGGCCGCGTCCCTCCACGCCGAGGCTTTCGGCCACGGTGATCTGGACGTGGTTCACGTGCTGCCGGTTCCAGAGCGGTTCGAAGATCCCGTTGGCGAAGCGGAAGACCAGGATGTTCTGGACCGTCTCCTTCCCCAAATAGTGGTCGATGCGGTAGACCTGATCCTCCGTGAAGACCCGGGAGACGATTCGGTTCAGCTCCCGCGCGCTGGCCAGGTCACGGCCGAAGGGCTTCTCGATGATGATCCGCGCCCAGCCAGGCGTCTCGCGGTGAAGCCCGGAGGCCCCCATCCGGGTCACGATTTCCGGGTAGAGGCTCGGAGGGGTGGAGCAGTAGAAGAGCCGGTTGCCGCCGGTGCCCCTATCGCGTTCCAGTTGCCTCAGGAGCGCGCCGAGCCGCTCGTAGAGCGCCGGGTCGGCAGGGCTCCCGGGACAGTAGGAGAGGGAGGAGGCGAAGCGATCCCAGACGTGGGAGGTGGGGGGCTGGACCCGGGCGAACTCGGCCACCGCCTCCCGCATCCGGTGGCGAAACTCGTCGTGGGACATCGCCGACCGCGCCACGCCGATGATGACGAACGGCTCGGGCAGCACGCGCCCCTGGAAGAGGCTCCAGAGCGCCGGGATGAGCTTGCGCTTCGTCAGGTCCCCCGAGGCCCCGAAGATGACCAGCGCGAGCGGCTCCTCCTGGGGCATCGGACGCTCACGCGCTCCCGGGGTCGCTGGGCTGGACGGCGTGGCCGCCGAAGGCCTGGCGGAGGGCGGCCAGCATCTTGTCGGCGAACGCGTCGGTCTGACGGGAACGAAAGCGCGTGAAGAGCGACAGGGCGATCGCCGTGGCGGGAACGTCCTTCTCCAGGGCCGCCTGGACCGTCCAGCGCCCCTCGCCCGAATCCTCCACGTAGCCCTTGATCCCCGAGAGGTGTGGATCGGCCTTCAAGGCCAACTCGGCCAGCTCCAGGAGCCAGGAGCGGACGACGCTCCCCTGGTTCCAGAGGTGCGCGATGGCGGCGAGGTCGAGGTGAAACTCCGAGGCATGGAG
>JACQWA010000010.1 GCA_016209425.1 Candidatus Rokuibacteriota bacterium | reverse complement strand
CTTCAACCCGACGGTTCGCTGCTGGCCATCGCCGCCGGTGATCCTTCCCGCGCTCACTCCTGGTTGGGGCACGTTCTCCCGTCGGGAATGGGGATCTCGGGCCGGGTCGTCGCCGCGCGGGGGGCGATCCAGTGCCGTGACGTGCTGAACGAGCCGGACTTCGTCCTCACCGACGAGATGCGCCGGCGAATCGTCGCCTCGGGAGACCGCGCCTTCCTGGCGGTGCCGCTTCGCGTGAAGACGGAGATCATCGGCGTGCTGTCGGTCGCCGATCGGGGGGGGCGCCTCTTCTCGGAGGCCGAGGTGGCGCTGCTTCAGGCCTTCGCCGACCAAGCGGCGCTGGCCATCAGAAACGCCCAGATGTTCGCGCGTGAGCAGGAGGCGCGCACCCAGGCCGAGGTCTCCGAGCAACGCTTCCGGGGTCTCGTGCAAGATCTTGACGCGATCGTCTGGGAGGCCGACGCAGTGACCTGGCAATTCGCCTTCGTGAGCCAGCGGGCAGAGGCGATCCTGGGGTGCCCCGTGGAGCAGTGGCTCACGGAGCCCGAGTTCTGGGTCAACCGCCTCCATCCGGACGACCGGGAGCGCACGCTGGCCCTTCGGTGTGCCGCCATATCCGAAGGACGAGATTCCGACCTCGAGTACCGGTGTGTGGCGGCCGACGGTTGCGTGGTCTGGCTCCGCGATCGGGTACGCGTGGTGCGGGATGCCTCCGGCCAGGCCCGGCAGCTTCGGGGGGTCATGGTGGACATCACCCAGCGCAAGCGGTTGCAGGAGGACCTCACCCAGGCCGAGAAGCTGGCGACGCTGGGAGAGATGATCGCGGGGATCGCTCACGAGCTGAACAACCCCCTCGCTGCGCTCACGGGTCATGCGCAGCTCCTCCGGACCGAGCACAGGGGCGCCGCGACGGAAGGCCGCGTCGAGCGGCTTCTCCAGGCGGCCCAGCGAGCCTCTCGGGTCGTCCAGAACTTCCTGACCTTTGCCCGGAAGCACCGCCCGGAAACGGTCGCGGTCTCGGTCAACGACGTCATCACCAAGACCTTGGAGTTCCTCGCGTACCAGCTCCGCGTCAACAACATCGAGGTTCAGACCGCCCTGACGCCCGACCTCCCCTTCATCGCGGCCGACCCTCATCAGCTCCAGCAGGTGCTCGTGAACCTGCTCAACAATGCCTCCCAGGCTATGGCCACCGCCGGCCGGGGGACGCTTCGGGTCGTCAGCGGGCTCAACCCGGACGGCGCGACGATCGGAGTCACCGTGGGCGACGACGGTCCGGGGATTCCTCCTGAGAGTCTGTCCCGCATCTTCGATCCCTTCTTCACGACGAAGTCGCCGGGGGAGGGGACAGGGTTAGGCCTTGCCATCGCCCGGGGGATCGTGACCGAGCACGGGGGGACCATCACCGTGGAAAGCGAGCTGGGAGAGGGCGCCACCTTCGTCGTGACGCTTCCCATCCCTCAGATCTCGCCCGTTCCCAGGCCACCAGTGGAGCCCAGGGCGATCCCCACCGGGCTCCGAGTCCTGGTGGTTGATGATGAAGAGTCGCTGCGGGAGCTGATCGCGGATGCGCTCGCGGATCAGGGGAACCGGGTGGAGACCACCGCGGAAGGTCGGGAGGCGCTGGAACTCCTGGCTGGCTCTCCGGTGGATGTGTTGGTCCTGGACGTGAGGATGCCCGGGATGAGCGGCACGGATCTCTGGACCGAGATCAACCGGACGAACCCCTTGCTGGCGCGGCGGACCGTCTTCTGTACCGGCAGTGTCGTCGGGGAGAAAACCCGGACGTTTCTGGACTCCACCGGTTGCCCCACCGTGGCCAAGCCTTTCGAATTGAGCCACCTCTTCGATGCGGTGGCTCGGGCCGCCTCTCAATGAGGCGGTCGAACGGCGCCAGGTGACGCTCGGGACGAACCGACCTTCGATGATGCCCAAGCCGGACCACTCGCCGAAGATCTTGTGTGCGGACGATGATCCGGAAGTTCTCGAGGTGTTAAGGGAGCATTTTGCCCGCCAAGGGTTTATCGTGCTCACCGCGACAAACGGGGTGGAAGCGCTCTTTCAGGTTACGCGGTGGATCCCCGAGGCGGCCATCCTCGACCTGTTCATGCCTCACATGGGCGGGCTCGAGGCGCTGGACCGGATTAGGAGGTTCGACCGCCGGATGGTGGTCATTCTCGTCAGCGGGGTGGCTGATGCCTTGGAAATGGTCGCAGAGGCGAGGGTGAGTGTGGCCGGGACCTTCGCGAAGCCGCTGGACTTGGCCCAAATCTCGGAGACTCTGGCCCGGGCCGGCGTGGTTGCGCCGACCGCACCCCCGGAAACGGCTCCGGGCGAGCGTTCCCCGGAAGTCCGCCCTTTACGCAGGACGTTCCGGCTCACCGTCGCAATGGGGGCGGAAGACTACGTGCCCAAGCCGGTGGATTTCGGGTCCTAGACTCCGTGTTGGCGCTCCATCTGGGCACGGGCCAATTCGGCCGCGACTCAGGGAGGGGTTCGGGGGAACATGTTTCTGCCGGGTTCCGTTGCGGGGAGGGCGGTCTCGTCAGGGGGAATTCGGCGTGAGAGGCCTGACCCCCCGCGCGCGCGCGATCTCGTTGACTTGTCGGACGAGGACGGGCGCCAGGGGGATTCCCTCCGCGAGGCGTCGCTGCTCGCATTCGGCCTCCGGCTCTCCGGCCGTGTAGATCCGTTCCTCCCCCTCTGCCTTCGGAGATTGCTTGAGGGCGCGCAGCATGTCATCCATGTCGGCCTTGAACTCCTCGAGGGGGCGGAAGCGGGCCGGTTCGATGGCGGCAAAGCAGTGGCCGACGTTGTGCAGCTTCTCCTTCGGCATGTCGCTCCGGAAAAATAGATTGCCGTACACCGCGCCGCTCAGGGTGCCCGACAGGATGTCTACCATGACGCCGAGCCCATAGCCTTTGTGGCCGCCCAGGGCGCGGCTTCCGCCGAGGGGTGAGAGGAGGCGGTGGGCCAGCGCGACCTTGGCGTCCGTCGTGGGCCGCCCGGTGGGATCCATCGCCCACCCCTCCGGGATGGGCCTCCCCCAGCGCGAGGCGATCGTGAGTTTGCCGACGGCGACGGTGGTGGTGGCCATGTCCAGCACGAAGGGGGGCTCGGCGCCCGCGGGCGCCGCGATGCTGAGGGGGTTGGTGCTGAGCATCGGGGCCCGCCCGAAGGTCGGGACCATCGAGATGTAGGGGGAGTTCGTGGTGGCCAGGCCGATCATGTCGTGGGCCAGCGCCATCATCGAGTAGTTGGCGGCGGCGCCAAAGTGGTTCGAGTTTCTCACCGCAACGATCCCCACCCCGTAGGTCCGGGCTTTGGCGATGGCCAGCTCCATGGCGACGGTGGACGGGTAATACCCGAGTCCCTTCTGGCCATCGAGCAGCGCCGTCGCAAGGTCGTCACGGACGGTCTTGGGTTCCGCCGCCGGATCGATGAACCCTCCCTGGGTCCACTCGACGTAGCGGGGGAGCATCCCGATCCCGTGGGAGTCCACGCCACGGAGGTCCGTGTGAACCATGAGACGCGCGGTGGGCTCGGCGATGTGGGGGGGCATCCCGAGCGCTCCGAGGACATCCGTGATGAACGTCTGCAGTTGGCTGTGGCGGACAATCACCGCATCCTGTCCCATCGTGTGTCGCCTCCTATATCCCGGTGATCCTGATCCCTGAGTTCTTGATCCTGTGGCGGCGGTTGATCGTCACGAGCAGGGCCGTGATCCCTTCGACCGGCCCGGCGTTGGCGAGCGGCCCCACGTCCACGACCCGGAGGCCCAGGCTCTTCCCAAGCTCGGTCACCGTCGCCTTGGCTTCGGGGTCGTCGCCGCAGAGCAGCAGGTCGCAGTCGATCGGGTGTTCCGACCCCAGCTCATGGGCGGCGATGTGATGAAAGGCGGCGACCACCTTGGCCTCGGGCCCAAGGAGCGCCTGGATCTCCTCGGCCGCCGAGCCGATTGGCGGGGGAGTGAACAGGCGGGAGCCGCTGAACGTGAGAGGCACGACGGTGCTGACGACGGGTTTCCCCCGACAGGCCTCTTTCACCTGGGGGAGCGTGGCGGCCAGCCCCTGCGCGGGAAGCGCGAGCACCACCACCGCGGCGGTCATGGCGGCATCGGGGTTGCTCATGCCGAGGATGGGTGCGCCGGCTGCCCGCGCGGCCAGCTCAGCGGCCTTGGCCTTGGCGCGCCCGGCCTCGCGCGAGCCGATGATGATCTCATGGCCGACCCGCGCCCAGCGGAGCCCCAGCCCCGCGCCCTCCGGCCCGGTTCCTCCGAGGATGGCGATCTTCATTTCACTCGGAGGGGGGCTCCGCCCCCCTTCCGATTCCTCCCCCCGGAACAAGATTGCGCGGGCACAGCCCGCGCTCGAAAGTGACCAGATCGAAGCGGTGCAACATTTACCGGTAGGCGTCGGGGGCCTGCGTGACGGTCGCCCAGAAGAGGGGGTCGTGGCTGGGAAAGATCTTTCCGCCGGTCAGCCGGGCGATCGTCTTGAGCCGCTTGACGGAATGGAGCGCCTGGGTCGGGTTCCAGACCACCCCGGGGACCCGCTCGTGGTCGATGTGTTCCTGCCAGTACGCGCAGTCTCCCGCGAGGATGATGGGTCCACTCTCGGGCAGCTCCACCAGGAGCGACTGGTGGCCCGGTGTGTGGCCCTCTGTCCGGAGGACGGTCACGCCGGGAACGAGCTCCACATCGCCCTCAATGAGTCGCCAGTGGTAGCCCGGAAGGTCGAAGTTCTTCCGGTAATAGAAGGAGGCGAAACAGGAGGCCGGATGGTGGGCGTAGGAATACTCATCCTGCTGGACTATCAGTTCAGACTTGGGGAAGAGCGAGGTGCCTCCGGCGTGGTCGAAGTGCAAGTGCGAGAGGACCACGACGTCCACGCTGTGAGGCTCGAGCCCGATGGAATCGAGGCGGTGGACCAGGAGGTCTTCGTCGGAAAAGCGGGCCAGGGAATCGTCGCGGAGGAGGCCCGGCACCGCGCGGGGAGCAAAGCCGGTGTCGAAGAGGATGGTGGCGTCCCCCGTTTTGACCAGGTAGCAGGCCACCGGGATCTGGACCCTGTCTCCCGAGCGTTCGCCGAAGAAGAGGCCGTTTCGCTCGAAGCCGATGAAGCCATTCTGGAGCGCGTACAGGCCCTGGACTGCCATGCGGCGGATTATGGCACAGCCCCCGGCGGCAGATCAACGGCCGACGGCCGTGCAGGGGGAATCGAAAAGTTGCGCAGGTCACGGATTTCACCCATAGTGGTTCTGTGCAGCGGGAACTTTCCCCGCCCCGCGCCGTCCAACCTGGCGGGAGGACGACCGATGACCTCGAGCTTGTCGAAGCTCTGAGGCGGGGGGCGCCGGAAGCCTTCGAGAGGCTGGTGCTGGCATACCAGCACCGGGTCTACAGCGTTGCGCTCCGGATGCTCGGCGACCGGGGCGAGGCCGAGGAGGTGGCGCAGGAGGTCTTCCTTCGCGTTCACCGGTCAATCCGGGACTTCCGTGGCGAGGCGAAGCTCTCCACCTGGCTCTACGCGATCACCTCGCGCCTCTGCCTGAACCAGCTGGAGCGCGGGAGCCGTCAGCGTCGGGTGGGAGAGGCTGCGCTGGCGAGGATCGCGGATGCTCACGCGAATCCGGGCGCAAGGCTTGAGGCCTCAGAACTCGAACGGGCGCTCCATCGGGCCATTGCGGAATTGGACGACGAGCGGCGGATGGTTGTGGTGCTGCGGGATCTCCACGGGCTGGCCTACGAAGAGATTGCGGCCGCCCTGGAACTCCCGCTCAACACCGTGCGTTCGCGCCTCCACCGCGCGCGGATGGAGCTGAAAAGGCGCCTGAGGCCGTTCTTGTCATGAACTGTCCGGAGGCCCGCGAGCTCTTCTCGTCGAGGGTGGACGCCCTTCTGACTCCCGAGCAGCGCCGGGCGCTGGATCTCCACCTCCAGACCTGCGCCGAGTGTCCCCGCGAGTGGGAGCGCTTCCGCCGGACCGTCAGCCTGCTCCACTCCCTGGAGGAGGCGCGGGCTCCCGCCGGTTTTGCTGCGCGCGTGATCGAAGCGGCGAGGCGGGAACCGTGGCTTCGCCGCCTGCTTCGAAACGTGTTCCTCCCGCTCCACGTGAAACTTCCGCTGGAGGCCGCCGCGATCGTCCTGGTCTCGACGCTGGTGATTTTCCTCTATCGCCAGACGCCCGAGGTTCAGCGCGCGGTTGAGGCACCACCCAGCCCCAGGGTGGCGGCGCCTGCTGCCGAACCCCCCGCGAAGTCGGTTACCCTGGAACAGCGGCAGCGCGACCTCGGGGCGCCTTCAGTCCCCGGTGTGACGGCGCCTCCCCCCGCCTCCCCGCCGAAGGCGGCCGAGTCCGAGCGGGTCGGTGCCCTCGAGGCGCCAAGGGAAAAGGACCGGCCGGGGAAAGAGGAAGCGGCGCCAGCCGCCGAGCCGCCGGCGGTGGGGGGCCGGATGGATGCGGCGCGCGAGGCTCGTAAGTCGGCCGCCCCCGCCGTGGAGCCGAAGCCGGCCGCCCGGGCTCAGGGGCCGTTCCACCTGGTCGGACAGCTCAAGGCGAAGAATCTCGAAGCCCTCGACAGCCAGCTCACCGATCTCGTGAAGCAGGTGGGCGGGATCCTCGTTCGCGATGCCGAGCCAATGGGCGGGGGGAGCATCGTCGAGGTGATTGTCTCGCGCGAGGCCTACCCACGGCTGGAGGCCGGGCTCCGGCAGATCGGCGATTTCACCGTGGAGACCCGGGCCTCGAGCTTCCCCCAGCAAGTGCGCGTCGCCCTTCGCATCGCCGAATAGCTGCTCGCTTACCTCTTTCCTCTACCCTGGAACTTTCGCTCCTCCTCGCTGTCCAACAGGGCAGACAGATCGATGCGATCAAGGAGGAGCGAACGATGCGAAGCTCATTGATAATCCTGACGCTTGTCATAAGCCTTGCCGCCGCGGGCGCCGTCTGGTCCCGCCCCGATCCCCGCGGCCAGATCAGCACCCAGCAGGATCAGCGCGACCTATCCGTCACGATCTACAACGGCAATCTGGGCCTCGTGAAGGATGTGCGCGAGGTCCGCCTGGGGAGCGGCAACGGCGCCGTCCAGTTCATGGACGTCGCCGCCCTGATCGACCCCACCACCGTTCACCTCAGGTCGCTGACGGACCCGGCCGGGCTCAGGATCCTGGAGCAGAACTACGAGTACGACCTGCTGTCCAGCCAGAAGCTCATGGAAAAGTACGTGGGGCGGAAGGT
>JACQWA010000157.1 GCA_016209425.1 Candidatus Rokuibacteriota bacterium | reverse complement strand
GTTCCAGAGGCGGCCCGCCAGCTCGAACGCCCCCTGCGGCCGTCGAAGCTCCTCGAGCGGCGGACCGACGCCCAGCTCGCCGCGCGGCAGGTGACACCGGGCGCAGCGCTTCCCCTCGAAGACGGCGCGGCCGCGCCCGGCGTCCCCCGTCGGCGCTGCGGCCGCCGACGGCCAGGTCGGGAGGGTAAATGAAAGGCCCGCCGCGAGCGCCAGCGGGCCGAGGATGGAACGGGAAGTCATTGCGTCGGGACCATCGTATACCCGAGGTAGGTCAGGATCAGCATGTAGACGATGATGGCGATGCCGATCCAGGTGAACAGGTGGCTCGGCTCGCCCCGGGCGGTCCGTCGGTCCAGGAAGGGAATGAGCAGGAGGAACAGGCCGCCCAGCCCGAAACTGATGACGCCCACGACCTCGCCCTCGATGCCGAGGATGTAGCTCGGCAGGAGCTTCAGCGTCTGGAACATGAACATGAAGTACCACTCGGGTCTGATGCCGGCGGGCGCGGGCGCGAACGGGTCGGCCTTCTGGCCGAGCTCGGTGGGGAAGTAGGCGGCCAGCGCCGCCAGCGCCGCCAGCGCCGAGAGCCACCCCACCAGGTCGCGCAGGAGGAAGTTGGGGAAGAAGGGCATCGTCCGCCTGGGGCCGCCCGCCTGCTCCACGCTGGGAGGGACGCTCATGCCGTGTCGCTGGACCAGGAAGAGGTGGAGGCCCAAGAGCAGCGTGGTGATCGCCGGGAGAACCGCCACGTGAATCCCGTAAAAGCGCGTGAGGGTGGCGCCGGTGACCTCGTCGCCGCCGCGGAGAACCCGGCCGAGAAACGGCCCGACCACGGGGACGACCCCGGTGATCTCGGTCCCGACCTTGGTCGCGAAGTAGGCGAGCTGGTTCCACGGCAGCAGGTAGCCGGTGAAGCCCAGGCCCAGGGCCACGCCCAGGAGCCCGATGCCCGAGAGCCACGTCACCTCGCGTGGCGGGCGGTACGCCTTGAGGAGCAGCACGCTGAACAGGTGGATGAAGAGCGTGAAGATCATCAGGTTCGCCGCCCACGCGTGGATCGAGCGGATCAGCCAGCCGAACTCCACCTCCGCCATCAGGAACTGGATCGATTCGTAGGCCTCCTCGGCGCTGGGGCGGTAGTAGAGGAGGAGGAGAATGCCCGTGGCCACCTGGATCATGAAGAGAAAGAGGGTCATGCCGCCCAGGTAGTACCAGAGCGTGTGCCGGTGGACCGGGACCTCCTTTTTCTTGAGGAGCTTCTCCAGCTCGGCCAGGCCGACGCGGGTGTCGAGCCAGGTCCAGAGCCGGCCGTGCCGGTTTGGGGGAATCAGCACGTCAGGCGCTCTTGCTCACCACAATCTGGTTCCCCCGCGCGTTGACGACGAAGGTGTCCAGCGGCCGCGGGGGCGGGCCGGCGATGTTCTTGCCGTTGAGATCGTAATGGCCGTTGTGGCACGCACACCAGATGTGGGCGAGGTCAGGCCGGTACTGGACCGTGCAGTTGAGGTGCGTGCAGACGGCGGAGAAAGCCCGGAGCTCGCCGGCGGGAGTCCGGATCAGGATCGCCGGGCGGTTGGCAAACTTGAAGATCTGCCCCGTGTTCGGCTTCACGTCGTCGGGCTTGATCGGGAGCGTCACCGTTCCCGCCGTGGACTCCGCGATTGGCGGCGGGATCAAGTACCGTCCCACAGGGTAGAGCACCGAGAGCAGGAATGCTCCCGCGCTCGTGCCGAGGAACCAGCTGATGAATCCCCGGCGGGTCGGCTCGGGCTCGAGCGTGTCCTCAGCCATCGCGTTTCTCCTGTGCCCCCTCACCCTGCCTCTCCCCGTCGGGGAGAGGAGAAAAGGTGAGGGGCTTATGATCGGCGGTCCAGCTGGCGGATCCTGAGGACCAGACCCACGATGAGAGCCAGAATGATGACCAGCGATACGGCGAGCCCCTTCCGGCGGAACTGGAGCTCGTCGAGCGCCCGTACCCCGCGGGCGTACGCCTTCGCGCCGATCGCAAAGCCCGGCTCGCCTTCCTTCTTCACCGCCTGAACGGTGAACGCGTGGACGGCCGCGCGGGCCTTGACCAGGGCGTCCTTGGCGCCGTTCAGATCAAACTGGGCCTGGCTGACCTCCATCCCGGCGCGCTCGGCCTGGAGCAGGATCGCGCGGGCCTTCTCGGACTCGCCGCTGAGGGAGTCGAGGAGGGCTCGCATCTCGACGGCCGCCTTCCCGCCCTTGTCTCCGGCCGCGTGGCATCCGGCGCACACGGCGTTGTCGCCGAGCCCCAGCATGGCGTCGGTCGCCTCCTTGATCTCGTGGTTGCTGTGGCACGCGGCGCAGCCGGGCGCGCCCATCTGGGCGAAGACCTTGGCGTGGATGCTCTTGGCAAAGAACTCCGCCTGCACCGCGTGGCACTGTCCGCAGACATTTCCCACCCAGGTGACCCCCGGCGGCGCCGCGCCGTGGTTCCCGTGGCAGTCGTTGCACGTGGGGGCCGAGAGGTCTCCCTTGATGGACATCATCCGCCAGTGGACGCTTTCCTTGTATTTCTGGAACTGGTCGGTCGGGATCTTGTAGGCCTCCATGTGCTTGGCATCAGCGTGGCAGCGGCCGCACGTCTCCGCCACCTTGAGCGGGTGAACGGTGGACCTCGGGTCCGACGGCGGCTTGATCGAGTGGGCCGGGTGGCAGCTCACGCAGATCGCCACTTTGGGGTCGCCGAGCTCCTTGAGCCGACGGCCGTGCACCGAGGTTGCATACTCGGTCACCTGGTCAACGCGAAGCGCGGGGTTGTAGCGCTTCATGAACCTGGCGTCCGAGTGGCAGCGTCCGCAGACGGTCTGGACCTGCTGGCGGTCGGGCTTGCCGATGTATCCCTTGGCCGGATCCATCGCCTCCATCCCGGCTTCCTTCGCATCGCCGCCGTGGCAGGCGACGCAGCCGAACCCCTTCGCCGAATGGATGTCCTCGCCGAACCGCTTCACCGGGTCGGCCAGGCGGTCGTCGCCGGTCTCGAGGTGGCAGGTGACGCAGCTCTCCACCCGCTGCTGGCCGGCGGCGGCCGACGGCCAGCCGAGGAGCGCGAGGAGCGCCACCCACGCGACGGCGCCGAGTCCCCCGACGGCCCTCACGGGGTCCGCCCCAGCCCTTGAAGGAAGGCCACGAGGTGCGCCATCTCCTCGGGTTTGAACTCGGGCCAGGAAACCTTCCGGCGTTCGGCCCGGTGCTCCATGATGAAGGAGTGGTTCCACAGCGTTGAGATGACCGTGGCGGGCGAGTCGAGGTTTTTCACTCCGGCGAGGTCGCCGGCGATCTTGCCACCCCTGCCGTACAAGGGGTGACAGCCCAGGCACCTCTTGTCCGTCACCAGCTCCCGTCCCTTCCTGGGATCGCCTGGCTCGGCGAAGTACCGGACGGCGTAGAGGTAGGCGACGAGGTCGGCCATCTCTTCGGCCCTGAGCGGGGGAAGCGAGATCCCGCGCGCCTTCATCGCCTCCATCATCGCCGGCGCCTTGTTCCACATCGCCGCCGCGAACTGGGTCAGGCTCCGGTGAAGCTCCCGCTCCACCAGGTCCGGGCCGACCCGGCCGCCCTGCCCCCCGACGCTGTGGCACTCGATGCAGCGCTTGTCCACGAAGAGCCGGCGCCCCTCCTCGGGACGGCCGGGCAGGACGTAGAGCGGTTCCTCAGCGGGGGCCGGCGCCGCAGCTCTGAGGTAGGCGATCAGGTCGAGCAGGTCGGAATCCTTGAAGGTGGGGCGCTCGATCTTTCTGGCCCGCATCGCCTCGGCCATGGCGGGGCCGTGATTCCACATGGTGGTGGCGACGAGGATCGGCGACCCGTAGCGCGCGAGCGCGTCGAGGTTCGGGCCGACCACCCCGCCGGTCCCGCCCACCTGGTGGCAGACGATGCACCTCTTCTCGGCGAAGAGCCGCCCGCCCTTGTCGACGTTGCCGGGGGGATCGAAGTAGTTCAGCGTGTAGAGGAAGGCGATGAGGTCGCCGGTCTCCCGCGGCTCCAGGTACGGACGCGAAATCCCGAGTTGCCGCATCCGCTCCGCCATCCTGGGAAGATGGTTCCACATGGCCGTGGCGAGATCGTAGAACGATCGGGGGCGCAGGACGCGTCCGAGGTCGGGTCCGACCTTGCCGCCCACGCCGTTGACGGAGTGACAT
>JACQWA010000145.1 GCA_016209425.1 Candidatus Rokuibacteriota bacterium | reverse complement strand
GAGGCCTGCCCGGTCAAGATCGATATCCCGCGAATGTTGATCGAGCTCAGGGAGCATCTGGATCGGGAACGAATCGCCCCCCTCGGCGAGCGGCTGGTTTTCAAGGCCCTTGCCCGTCTCCTGGGGAGACCCTCCCTCTATCGGTTGTCGGCACGCCTGGCACGCTTGGCGCAGCGGCCGTTCCTCAAGGAGGGGCGCCTTCAAGGGTTGCCGGACTTCTTCAGAAGGTGGACCGACTCCCGGGACTTGCCGCCGGTCGCCGAGCGATCGTTCCGGGAACGCTGGTCCGACCTGGAGAAGAAATCATGACGACCCGGGCCGAGTTTCTCGGGCGCCTCCGGCGGGAAATGGCCAGGACCGGAGGGCTGTTCCCCGCGACGAGCGCCGAGCGTCCCGCCGATCCGGCCGCGGCGGCGGAGGCCGTACGGCGCCGGGTCGCCGAGCGGTGGCCAGCGGCCCTCGAGACCTTCAGGGCGGAGCTCGAACGGGTCGGCGGCCGCTTCTATCGCGCTGCCGGCATGAACGACCTGCCGGCCGTTGTCAGTCGGATCGCGCGGGAGGGCGATGTCCGACGCGTCTTGACCTGGTCCGGCTTGGGGCTCCGGGCGGCCCTCTCGGCCGCTGGGCTGGAGGTCGTGGAGGAGCCGGCCGCGACCGTGTCCGAGGAGGAGCGCACCCATCTGCGGGAAATCGCAGCGCAGGCTGCTATCGGCGTGACGGGGGTGGATCTGGCGGTTGCCGAGACCGGGAGCCTGGTCGTGATCTCGGGGCCAGGGAAGGCCCGTGGGGTGTCCCTGCTTCCCCCTTACCACGTGGCCATCTTTGGCAAGGGGGCGTTGGTGGAAACCCTGGAGCAGGTCGGGGTGCTCCTTGAGGCGCTCCATCGGAACCCGAACGAGAATCTGACAGGGGCGTCCATCACCTTCATCACGGGGCCCAGCCGCACCGCCGACATCGAGCTGACCCTGACCCGCGGCGTCCACGGGCCTAGGGAGGTCCACGCGATCTTCGTGGAGTCACTCTGACGATGAGGGATGCAGCGGCCGAACGCTTCGGCCGGGGAACTGAATGGAACTGATTCTGAGCAACGCGGGGAGCTATCCCCGGATCGGGGACAGCCCCGAACTCCAGCAGCACCGCAAGGCCTACGCCCAGCGCGAACGGGAGGAAATCGGCGAGGAGGCCTTCCGGAAGGTGGAGGACGAGGTGACGGCCGCGGTGATCCGGGAGCAGATCGAAGCCGGCGTCGAGCTTGTCACCGACGGGCAGATCCGCTGGTATGATCCCTACTCCCATTTCTGCCGCCGCCTGGAGGGCGTCGAAATCGACGGACTCCTTCGCCTGTTCGACACCAACTTCTACTTTCGCCAACCGGTCGTGAAGGGGCCGATCCGTCGCAGGGGGCCGATCCTCCTCCCCGAGTACATGTTCGCCCGCTCCGTCTCGTCGCGGCCGGTCAAACCCGTGCTGACGGGACCGTACACCCTGGCGCGGGGCTCGATCCTGAACGGCGGCTACCGCTCCGTCCACTCGCTGGCCCTCGCCTACGCCCAGGTCCTCGCGGAAGAGGTGCGGGAACTCGCCCGCGTCGGCGCCCCGCTGATCCAGGTCGATGAACCCGCCATCCTGCGCTCTCCCGAGGACCTCAACGTGCTCGCGGAGGCGCTGGTGGGCCTGGCCGGAGAGCGGGGAAACGCGAAGCTGGTGCTTCACACCTCCTTCGGCGATGTCACGCCGCTCTACCGCGATCTCCAGGCCCTGCCCGTGGACGTGCTCGGGCTCGACTTCACCTACAGTCCCAAGCTTCCCGCCATGATCGCGGATATGGGCTCGGAGAAGTCCCTGGCGCTGGGCCTGATCGACGCCCGGAACACCAAGCTGGAGGCGGCGGAGAGCGTGTTCCCCATCCTCGACAGAGTCCTCCCCGTCCTGAAGACCGCCCAGGCCTACCTCACCCCATCCTGCGGGCTCGAGTTTCTCCCCCGTGATCGCGCCCGCCAGAAGCTCCTCACCATGAAGCAGCTCAGGGACGCCTACGTTGGAGGACGACGATGAGCCGAGCGAAACTCAAGCGCCTTGGCCTCGACCTGCCGCTGCTCCCGACGAGCACGGTGGGGAGCTTTCCCAAGACCCCGGAACTCGCCGAGGCCCGGACCAGGTACGCCCGCAAGCAGACCACCAAGCACGAGCTGGAGGGGCTGGAGAAGAAGGCCACGGAGTTCTGGATCCGGACTCAGGAGGAGATCGGGCTCGACATCCTGGTCGACGGCGAACAGTACCGGGGCGACATGGTGGCGTACTTTGCGGAGATCATGGGCGGCTTTCGGACCGGTGGCCTGGTCCGGTCGTACGGCAACCGCTACTACCACAAACCCGTGATCGTGGGCGAGGTGAAATGGCCCGGCCCCATGACCGTGGCGTGGTGGCGGTGGACGCAGGCGCTCACCGGCAAACCGGTGAAGGGAATGGTGACCGGCCCCTACACGGTCATGGACTGGTCGTTCAACGACTACTACCCGAACCGGAAGGCCGCCTGCGTGGCCCTGGCCCGAGAGATCAGGAAGGAGGTCGAGGCGCTGATCGAGGCCGGAGCCAAGATCATCCAGATCGACGAGCCCGCGATCTCGGTCCGGCAGGAGGAGCTGCCCTTCGCGATCGAAGCCATGCACCTCACGATCGACGGGCTCCCGGCCTATTTCATCACCCACGCCTGCTACGGGGCCTTCGAAACGATCTATCCGGACATGCTCAACCTCCCGGTGGACAACCTCGACCTGGCGATCTCGAACAGCGCCCTTGACCTGCTGAAGATTTTCGAGAAGGACCCGTTCACCAAGGACCTCTCCCTCGGCGTTCTCGACGTCCACAGCCACACGATCGAAAGCCCCGCCGAGATCCGGGCGCGGATCATGCGCGGCGTCCGGGTGCTCGCGCCGGACCGGATCTGGGTCGATCCGGATTGCGGGTTGAAAACCCGAACCATCGCGGAAACCCGGGGAAAGCTCGAGGCGATGCTCAGTGCGGTTCGAGGGATTCGGCAGGAACTGGGACACACGGCATAGCCGGGAGTCGCTGCCGGCAGGATGCGGCCATCCGCCTCCCCCTGGGAACCCCGGGGTAGGGCGGTTCCGCCATTTTGGCACGGTTACTGCATCTGTAGTAAAGTAAGAACATGAACGGCGGCGAGCAAAGACGGATGCCCAGCAAAAGAGCGACCAGCATGCCCGGCCTAGCGGACAAGACCGCGCCGACCCGACATGGATATTGAGGCGATTCGTAAGGCCTCACGGCTGATTTTCGTCGACGAGCTGACGGGACTCTACAACCGTCGGTTCCTCCGGCAATATCTGGGGGAACGCCTCGACGAGCTTGCCCAACGCAACACGCCCCTCTCAGTCATCATGCTCGACCTGGACGGCTTCAAGCAGATCAACGACACCTACGGTCATCTGGAGGGAGATCTCATCCTCAAGCGGCTGGCCCAGCTCCTCCGCGACACGCTCCCCCCCGACGGACTCGCGATCCGCTTTGCCGGCGACGAGTTCTTTGCCTTTCTCGAAGGGGTCGGTGGAGATGGGGGCATGAGGGTGGCCGAGGGGATCCGGGAACGGGTCAGCGCGGAGCGGTTCATCAGCCAGAAGGCCCAGACCGAGATCCCGATCCGGATCAGCGTCGGGGTCGCGTCATTTCCCGAGGACGCTGCCACGGCGCCCGCGCTCATCGAGGCCGCGGACCAGGCGCTCTACCGGTCCAAGCGGATGGGGAAGAACTGCGTGAGCCGGGCGGGCGGCTGGGCACTCCCGCCAGAGGTAGAGGTCCTGAAGCGGTTTCCATGTCCCCGTGTCGCGGGTCGGCAGGCGGAGCTGGAGGAGCTGGAGCGACCGTTCTTGGATGGGACCAACCGAGGGAACCGATTCTTCCTCGTGGAGGCCGACCGGGGCCTGGGGAAGAGCCGCCTTCTGGCCGAGGTGAAGCAGCATGCCGGGAGGCGGGGCCTCCGGTGCTTCTTCCAGCGCTGCCTGGACTCGCATCGGGCGATTCCGTACAGCAGCCTCACGCCGATCCTGACCGAGTGTTTCACCCGGGAGCCCGGGCAGCTTCATTCAGTCAGGGAGCGGCTGTCGGGCCCGACGGTGACGGAGCTCGGCACGATCATTCCCGGCCTGGCGACGTCTGAAGGGGCGGAGGAGCCGGTCGACCCCGAGGAGCGGAGGAGCCTTCTCTTTCACGGCATGGGAGATCTCCTCTGCCTCCTCTCGGAGCAGGCTCCGCTGCTGCTCTTCCTCGACGATCTCCACTTCGTGGACGAGGCGAGCCTGGAAGTCCTCTCGCGTCTCCTGGACCAAGAGGAAGGCCAAGTCGTGGTCTATGGCGCGGCCAAGTCTGACGGGCTCGCCCTGGGGGAGGGAGCCCCGCTCGCCCTGCCGAGGCTCTCCGACCGCCTCGGCCAGTCGCCGAACTTCCTGAGGCTGAATCTCTCCGCCCTGACCATCGCCGAGGTCGCGCAGATGATCACGGAAATCCTCCAGCACCATACGCCGTCGCGGGACTTCGTCCAGCGTTTGTACGAGGGGAGCCGGGGAATCCCGCTCTTCGTGGAAGAGACGCTCAGGGGGCTGATCGTCCAAGGGGCGCTGAAAGCGTCGGCGGGGGTGTGGAACCTGGACGCGGTGGCGCCCGCCGCGGTGCCGGCCTCTCTGGAGGCGGCGGTGCTGGGGGGGCTGGAGGCGCTCGACCCGGAGACCCACGACATGATCTCCAAGGCGGCGATCGTTGGCCCCCACGTCAACGTCACACTGCTCGCTGGGGTGCTGGGGAAGGACCCGGGGGAGACCCTGGAGCTCGTGGATCGAGGGAAGAAGTCCCGGGTGTTCGAGGAACCGGGGCCGTTGGGGGACCAGGAGGAGGTGCGGTTTCTGAGTCAATGCTTCCAGCAGATCGTCTATTCCCATCAGGACCAGGACAACCGTCGGCGGACGCACCGCGTCGTGGGAGAGGTCACCGAGCGGCTGGCGGGGGAGCGGGTCGTGACGGTGCTGGGGCCGCTGGCCTATCACTTCGAGCGCTCGGACGATGCGGCCAAGGCGGAGTTCTACCGCCAGCAAGTTCGGGAGCTCCAGGGGAACCTGTTCTCCGCGACCGAGGTGGAGAGCGAGCTGAGCCTGGAGGTCGGAGCCGACCGGCCCACCCTGCCGCTGGACGCGGAGACATTCCCACTGGCCGAACGCTTCCTTCGGGCCCTGACCGTGGCGGTGAAGAACATGCGCGTGTACCCGGAGGGAAGTCGGCTGGTGCAGGACGGCGTGGCGGAGGCGACGGCCATCCTGCGGGAGCTACTCGCCCGCGTGGGGGTGATCACCTTCGCCGAAGAAGGTCAAGCCTTTCAGATCAACAGCCAGCCGGTGGAGAGCAAAGGCCTCCTTCCGGTCGTCCAGGATCTGCTGCGGGTCTACGCGGAGCACGGGGTCCGCCGCTGTACCTTCGAGCCCGGAGCGACCGACGCCGACCTGATGGGCCTCCTCAGGATTCTCAGCCGCCCGTCGCCGGGGATCCAGCACAGTATCCGGGGGTGGCAGCGGCGACTTCAGTCGGAGGGGAGTGCCCATGTGCGCGTGTTCCCCGTCATCTATCTGGCGACCCGGGAAGGAAAGATTCTCCGGCGGCTGGAACCGAAAGAGTCCCCCCTGGACGAGGTGACGCTCACCCATGTGCGCGACGTCCTCCGCTCCCTCGCGGCGGCGGTGGACAACATCCGGCTCTACCCGCCCGAGAGCGAGCTCATCACCCTGACCCTCGATCAACTGGAGCGCCAGGCTCGGGCACTCTTCGCGCGCATTCCGAACCTGACGGTCGGGATGGCGGAGGAGACGATCGTCATCAACGCGACCCGACCGAATCCGCGGCTCTTTGGGATCACGATCGAGGTCCTGCAAAAGCTCATGGACGACAACGGCCTCACCAGCCTGACCATCCGGCGCGGCGTGAGCCGGGAGGAGTTGCGACTGTTTCTCACCGAGCTCGCCCAGCCCCCCACGGAAACGAATCGGGCGCCGGCCTTCTGGCAGAGCCTCCTGGAAGGGCGCGGCATCGCCGCGATCGAAGTAGGGACCCGGAGGTACGTGGCGGCCGCTCCGAGGCTGGAAGAGGCCAAGCGGCCTCAATCCGGGCTTTCCACCTCGGGGGGCCCGCGGGAGAGTTCCCCCCAGGAACTCTCCGAGGTGGAGCAGCTACTCGGACGCGCGGCCCAGTGGCTCAAGGAACCCCTGAGGAGTTTCCTGGAGCGGGCGGTCCAGGAGGAAATTCCACCGGTCCTGGGGGCCCTGCGGCGTTTGGCGCGGGAGGATGTTGCCCGGCAGCTCGTGGAACGGACTGCGGGGGCGCTGGGCGAGTCGGAGGGGAGCTTTCGGCGTAAAGCGGCCCAGGACCTCGTGCTCTCCCTCAGGAGTGTGGAGGCCCAATCCGTCGACTGGCTCGTTGACCAGATCCTGGATCCGCTGGGGGCCGCCGTGAAAAAGGAAACGCAGCTGGACGCGTTCCAGGTCGAAGTCGAGGTGGTGGGCGAGACTCTGAAGCGGCTCCTGCTCGGCGGGGATCTTTCCCGTGCGGCGCGCCTGGCCGAGGCCGTGGGCGGAACGCCTCCGGGAAGGCGGGACCCGGAGAGGTTCGTCGCGGCGGTCAGGGGGCTCGTCGACTCGCTGGCGGCGGCCGGGGCGTTCCAGCCTGTCTGGAAGGCTCTGAAGGACGCCGATCCGGCCCACCGCCAGCAGGGCAGCGCGGTGCTGGCCGGGCTGGGCGCCGGCGCGGCCCAATTCCTGCTGCAGTTGGTGCTGCGAGGCGAGGGCGAAGAAATCACCCGCGTCGCCGCCGAGCTCCTGCGCGCTCAGGGGGACGCAAGCATCCGCCTCCTGACCCAGGAGCTCCCGGCTGGGGGTTCGGTGGAGCGGGCTTGCCGGATCGTGAGCATGCTCGACGTCCTTGCGCCCTCCCTGGGGAGCGAGTTTCTGTTTCTCCTGGGCCACCCGGAGGTGGAGGTCCGGGCCGAGATGGCCCGGACGTTGTCCCGGATAGGCCGGGAGCACGCCATGCGGTTCCTCGGCGAGGCCCTGGAGCAGCCAAAGTCCGAGCTGATGCTCGGCGCCCTCGAGTGCGTGCGGGGGCTTCGGGGGATCGAGCTGCTGGACGCCGTGCTCCGCCTGCTGGCCACCCCCCCCAACGAGCACGTGCTGAGGGCCGCCTGCCTGTGCCTCGGCAGGTTGAACGACAAGCGCGCCGTGGATCCGCTCCTCCGGGTGCTCGAACGCCGCCCCCGATTTTTCGGTCTGGTGAAGGGCCTTCCGGAGGGCATCCGCGCGACCGCGGCGCGCGCGCTCGGCGAGCTGGCGTTCGTCGAGGCGCGGAAGGGGTTGGAGGTGGCCCTGAAGGATCGGGACAAGACGGTCCGCTCGGCGGCTCGCCTGGCGCTGCTGCGCGTTCAACAGGAACTCGAACGCAAGCCGAGAAAATGACACTGCCGTCCCGCGACCCCGCGCGGCTCATCTTCTTCGATCGGCTGACCCAACTCTACAACTGGTGGTTCATGGCGCAGTACCTCCGGGAACGCTTTGCGTGGCTGTCCGCCCAGAACATCCCGCTGTCGGTGATCATGCTCAACCTCGATGATTTCAGAACCGTCAACGAGACCCACGGCCGTCTCGCGGGGGACGTGGTGCTCCGGCAGGTGGCCCAGCTCCTTGTCGAGGGCCGGCGCAAGGGAGGGTATGCGATCCGCTATGCGGGGGATGAGTTCTTCGTGTTCCTCGAGGGGGTGGACGGGGCCCGCGCGATGGCCCGGGCCGAGGAGATCCGCCAGCGGGTCAGCTCCGAGCCCATTGCCCTTCCCCACGCCCAGAGCGGGATTCTGATCCGAGCCAGCCTCGGGGTCGCGACGTTTCCCGAGGACGCTCAGACCGCGTCGGGCCTGATCGAGAAGGTCCGCCACGCCCTCGCCCGCTCCAAGCGTGAGGGCAAGAACCGCACCAGCCGGGACGTCGGCCTAAAGCTCCCGACGGAGAAGGAGGCGCTCGAGCAGTT
>JACQWA010000144.1 GCA_016209425.1 Candidatus Rokuibacteriota bacterium | reverse complement strand
CCTCCCCTCCCTGGAGATCGTGATCTGGGTCGCGTTCGGTGGCAGGGGAACGCTCTGGGGGGCGCTGCTCGGCGCGATCTCCATCAACTGGCTTCGCAGCCTGCTGACCGCCACGTACCCGCGACTCTGGCCGATCATCCTGGGCGGGCTGTTCGTGAGCGTCATCCTCTTCTTCCCCCAGGGACTGGTCGGGCTCGGCGCCCGGCTCAAGGCCCTCGGCGTGAGGAAATGGGTCTCCGTTCGAGCGCCCACCCAGGCCTCCGGCCCGGGTACCCGGCCGGCGCAACCGAATTTGGGGGGAGGGTTCGGAAGGGGGGCGTAGCCCCCCTTCGAGTGGGACTATGGATACGCTGCTCTACGTGGACGGTCTCGTCGTCTCCTTTGACGGCTTTCTGGCGCTCAGAAACCTGAATCTCATCGTCGACAGTCATGAGAGGATCCGCCTGCTGATCGGCCCCAACGGCGCGGGCAAGACCACCCTCTTCGATGCCCTCACCGGACAGGTCAAGCCGGTCACCGGCCGCGTGCTCTTCCAAGACCACATCAACCTGCTTGGCTTGAGCGAGCATGCCATCGCCAATCGCGGCGTGATCCGGAAGTTCCAGACCCCTTCCGTGTTCCCGGACCACACCGTGTTCGAGAACATGGTGCTCTCCTCGGGCCGGAAGCGGTTCCTGGCGACGCTCTCGGCTCGCGCCTCGTCGCTGGACCACGACCGGATCGCCGAGGTGCTGGACCAGGTCGGGCTGCGCCAGCACGCGAACGAGCGGGCCGGGAGCCTCTCGCACGGCCAGAAGCAGTGGCTGGAGATCGCCATGCTGCTCGTCCAGGCGCCGACGCTCCTCCTCCTGGACGAGCCGGTGGCCGGGATGACCCGGGCGGAAAAGGAGAAGACCGCCGCGTTGATGGAGTCGATCGTGGAGCGGTCCGCGTGCACCATCATGCTCATCGAGCATGACATGGAGTTTGTTCGGAAGATTGCCCGTCGCGGCCACCAGGTGACCGTGATGCACGAGGGAAGCGTGCTCTCCGAGGGGTCCATCGACCGGGTGCAGTCTGACGAGCGCGTGATTGAAGCCTACCTTGGCCGGGGCCGGGTTACGGCGGGGGCCGCATGCTAGCCGTCAACGCGATCGACGTGTTCTACGGCGAAAGCCGGATCCTGTCGCGCCTGAATCTCGCCGTGGCGGAGGGCCAGGTGGTGTGCGTCATGGGGCGAAACGGCGTGGGCAAGACCACGCTGCTCAAGACCATCATGGGGCTCCTGCCGCCGCGACGGGGGGCCATCGTCTTCGAGGGGCGCGACATCACCCGGCTGACTCCCTATGAGCGGGCCCGCCTCGGCATCGGGTATGTCCCCCAGGGGCGGGAGATTTTTCCGACCCTGAGCGTTCGAGAGAACCTCGTGTTGGGGGCCCGCCGGAAGCAGCCGACGCCGGAGTCGCTGGATTACGTCCTCTCCCTTTTTCCCGCCTTGCCCCAGATGCTGGGGAAACGCGGGGGAGATCTGAGCGGAGGGCAGCAGCAGCAGCTCGCCATCGCGCGCGCCCTGATCTCGGATCCGAAACTGTTGCTGCTGGACGAGCCGACCGAGGGGATCCAGCCGTCCATCGTCCAGGAGATCGCGGCCGTTCTGCAGCGCATCAAGCAGGAAGGACGCCGATCGATTCTGCTGGTGGAGCAGTATCTTGAATTCGCGCGCTCGATCTGCGATCGTTTCTACGTGATGGAAAAGGGCGTCGTCGCCCTGGAGGGAGATCGGGCGGCGTTCCGCATGGACGAGGTCAGCGCCTATCTCAGTGTGTGACGGAGGTTGAACGTGCATCTGACCCCGCGCGAGCAGGAGAAACTCTTGATCTTTACAGCCGCGGAAGTGGCGCGCCGCCGGCGGGCCCGGGGCCTCAGGCTGAACTACCCCGAGGCCCTCGCCCTCATCACTGCCGAGGTTCTCGAAGGCATCCGGGACGGGCAGTCCGTGTCCGGGCTCATGGCGTCCGGCGTGAAGATCCTCACCCGTGACGATGTGATGGAGGGCGTGCCGGAGATGCTGGAGGAGGTCCAGGTTGAGGGGACGTTTCCCGATGGCACGAAGCTCGTCACCATCCACCATCCTATCCGATAGCCCCCTCACCTTTATCCTCTCCCCCGTGGGGGAGAGGGCAGGGTGAGGGGCGGAGGGACTCCATGATCCCAGGCGAATACCTGTTGGGCGAGGGCGACATCGTGGCCAACGTCGGCCGTCGAACCGTCGAGCTGGCCGTCGCGAATACGGGCGATCGCCCGATCCAGGTCGGCTCCCACTTTCACTTCTTCGAGGCCAACAAGGCGCTTCGGTTCGACCGGGCCCGCGCGTTCGGGATGAGGCTCAACATCCCGGCGGGGACCGCGGTTCGCTTCGAGCCCGGCGATGAAAAACGTGTAACGCTGGTGGAGCTCGCCGGCGCCCGCGAGGTCTATGGGCTGAACGCGCTGACCGATGGAGCAGTCGACGAGGCCCGGCGCCAGGCCGCGGTGGACCGCGCGGCACGGGGGGGCTTCCAGGGGGCGCGCCCATGACTCTTCGGCTGACGCGGAAGCAGTACGCGGATCTCTACGGGCCTACCGTCGGCGACCGGGTCCGGTTGGCCGATACCGAGCTGGTCATCGAGGTCGAACGGGACTTCACCGTCTACGGCGATGAGGTGAAATTCGGCGGGGGCAAGGTGATCCGGGACGGCATGGGGCAGTCGGCCCGCGCCACGGCGGCCGAGGGGGCGCTCGACTGCGTCATCACCAACGCGCTGATCCTGGACCACTGGGGGATCGTCAAGGCCGACATCGGGATCAGGGGGGGCCGCATCGTCGGCATCGGGAAGGCGGGCAATCCGGATCTGATGGCCGGAGTCACGCCGGCGATGGTGGTCGGTGCCGCGACCGAGGTCATCGCGGGCGAGGGGCGGATCGTCACGCCGGGGGGGATTGACACCCATATTCATTTCATCTGCCCCCAGCTCTCCTGGGAGGCGCTCTCTGCCGGACTCACCACGTTGATCGGCGGTGGCAGCGGACCCGCCACCGGGACCAACGCCACCACGTGCACCCCGGGGGCGTGGAACCTCCATCGCATGCTGGAAGCCGCCGAGGGCCTGCCGCTCAACCTGGGCTTCCTCGGCAAAGGGAACGCCTCGCGCCCCCACCCCCTCCGCGAGCAGGTCGAGGCGGGCGCCATCGGCCTGAAGCTGCACGAGGACTGGGGGAGCACGCCGGCTGCCGTCGACTGCGCCCTCGGCGTGGCCGAGGAGTACGACGTGCAGGTGGCGATCCACACCGACACGCTGAACGAAGCGGGGTTCGTGGAGGAGTCGATTCGCGCCTTCAAGGGCCGGACCATCCACACGTACCACACTGAAGGGGCCGGCGGCGGCCACGCGCCGGACATCATCCGCGTCTGCGGCGAGCCCAACTGTCTGCCGTCCTCCACCAACCCGACCATGCCGTTCACCGTGAACACCATGGATGAGCATCTCGACATGCTGATGGTCTGCCACCACCTGAATCCCAAGATTCCCGAGGATCTGGCCTTCGCCGAGTCGCGGATCCGCGCGGAGACGATCGCCGCGGAGGACGTGCTCCACGACCTGGGTGCGATCAGCATGCTCTCGTCGGACTCCCAGGCCATGGGGCGTATCGGTGAGGTGATCACGCGCACCTGGCAGACCGCCGACAAGATGAAGCGTCAGCGCGGGCCGCTGCCCGGGGACGGGCGTGGCGACAACGCCCGCGCGAAGCGCTACATGGCGAAGTACACGATCAATCCCGCGATCACCCACGGG
>JACQWA010000009.1 GCA_016209425.1 Candidatus Rokuibacteriota bacterium | reverse complement strand
GTCTTCCGGTGATCGCGGCGGAAGCCAACGTGTTGGGCCACAAGCTGCTGGACGGCCGCCGGATCGAAGATTCCCCCGGCACGGATACGGTCCGGCGCGAGCACCTGCCGCAGTGCGTCCGCGAGCGGGCCGCGGAACCATGCGCCGAACGGAACGCCGAAGCCCTGCTTGCCGCGACGAAGAATCTCGGGCGGCAGCCGATCCACCAGCGCGCGCTTGAGCAGCCGCTTCAGTCGGCTGAACCCACGCAGCTTCAACGCCGATGGGATGCGGCCCATAAATTCTACGAACGTATGGTCAACAAAGGGCGCGCGCAGCTCGAGGCCGACAGCCATGCTCGCGCGGTCGGCGTTGGCCAGGTTTTGGCCGGCCAGGTAGAGCTTACAGTACCGGTAGATCAGACGGGACGCCGGATCATTCGTCGTGCATCCGGCGAGCACGGAATCGATGTCCGCGTACGGGTCAAACCCCTCGAGCGCCTCCCGTGCCTCCCGGGACAAGAGGGCCGTGTGGCGCTCGAGCGGTAGACCGCCGATGAGCGCCTGGTTACGGGCCTCGGGTCCGTACTTGAGCGCGTGGATAAACTCCCGCAGCGGCTCCGGCACAAATGGCAGCCGCTCCGTCACGGCCCTCAATGCCTGCCACGCCCCTTGCGGGAGGCGGGCGAACTCACCGTGCCACCAGTCGGCCGCCATCGCGGGGTAACCGGCGAAGAGCTCGTCTCCGCCGTCGCCAGTCAGGGCGACAGTCACGCTTCGGCGAGCGGCGCGGGAGAGAAGGTAGAGGGGCACGAAGCTCATATCGGCCAGCGGCTCATCGAGAAGTCCTCCGAGCTGCGGCAGCAACACCCGCGCATCGCCGGCGGATACCACGAGTTCCTCGTGCTGCGTGGCGAACCGCTCCGCCACGATCCGGGCGAAGCTCCGCTCATCGTAGGCTGCCTCGCGGAAGCCAACCGAGAAGGTCCGGATGCCGGCGCACTCTCGAGCCGCGGTCGCCACGACCGCTGTCGAGTCAACCCCACCGCTCAAGAAGCAGCCGAGTGGCACATCACTTCTGAGTCGAAGTCGAACCGCCTCGTCAAAGCGCGAGGCAATCTCGTGACACCAGGTAGCTTCGTCAATGGCCGGGTCGGGTCTGAACGGGATTTCCCAGTAATTCTGGACAAGGATCTTCCCGTCTGAGGCGGTCAGCGAATGCGCCGGCGGCAGCTTCCTGATGTCCCGAACGATGGAGTGCGGGTCCGGCACGTAGTCGAACGCAAGATAGCGCGAGACGCCCTCGAGGTCGAGCTCTCGACTCACAGCCGGATGGGCCAGCACGGCGCGCAGCTCTGACCCGAACACGAACCAGCCGCCGGCCTGCGTGTAGTACAGAGGCTTCTCGCCCATCCGGTCTCGGGCCAGGAGCAGCTGTTCCCGGCGCCGATCCCAGAGGGCGAAGGCAAACATGCCGTTGAGGGAATCGACGCAGTGCTCGCCGTACTCCTCCCACGCGTGCACAAGGACCTCGGTGTCCGAACGAGTCCTGAAGCGGTGCCCCCGCGCGGCGAGATCGTGCCGAAGGGCAAGGAAGTTATAGATCTCGCCGTTCAAGATGACGTGAACCGAGCCGTCCTCGTTCGCGATAGGTTGATCGCCGGTCGCGGGATCCATCACACGCAGACGCGCCACCCCCAGGCCCACGCGACCCTCCAAGTGGTAACCCAGGGCGTCGGGGCCGCGGTGGCGAAGGGTCGCGACCATGCGCTCGAGCACGCGTCGGTCTACCCGCTCGCAGGGTGGCGCGACGAAGCCGGCGATGCCACACATAAGGGCTCAGCCCTCCCGCTCGCGCCCGGCAGGCAGCCGCGATGCCGGTCGCATGGCCGCGAGTGCGATGAGGCCAATTCCAACCCACGCGACCTCGCGTACGCGCCGGACAAGGCTGAACGATATTCCTGGGGTCGCGCCCAGTCCCAGGGCGACGAAGGCGGCCACCTGGCCACCCTCCAGGACCCCGAGGCTGGCAGGGACGAAAAACGTTGCAAAGCGGACGGCCGTGCCGAACGCTTCAATCACGGCCGCCGTGACCAGCGGCACGGGCACACCGAGAAAACGCAAGATCAAGTAAGTCTCCAGGGCGCCAAGCGCCCAGCCGACGAAGTGGCAGGCGATCGAGAGAAACAGGCGCCGCGGCTCACGTTGGTAAAAGCTCAACAGGACGCCGTCGAGCCGTCGGAGCGCCTCGGAACGCTCGCTCGCCCACGGCAGTCCCAGCCGATTCAGAACGCGGCTGACCCCGCCCATCACGCCCCCCACCTGCACCAGAACGAATCCGCTCACGGCGATGATCTCGACCGCGAGAAGCCATTCCATTCCCCGCACCAGGGGCAAGCCAGGCTGAAGCGTCGACAAGGCGCACGCGATGCCGAGGAGCAAAAAGGCACCCTGAGCGATCGTGATCGTGGTTTTCGCGATGATGACGGATGGCACACTGTCGTCGAGCGGAACGTGAGGGCGGAGGAGCCACGCCTTGACCGCTTCGCCGCCGACCGAAGCCGTGGGCGTCGTCAGGTTGAAGGCTTCACCCGCCAGGCGGGCCGAAAGCAACGCGGGGAACGGAACGAGGTCGCGTCGAAAGGCGAAGCGCCACCCGAGCGTGTCGAACAGCATCATCAGCGAGAACGGGAAACAAAGAACAAGGAGTAGCCGCCAGGAAAGTTGGGAAAAAGACGAGAGAACCGCGGCCGGTCCGATCCGCACGACCAGAACTGCGAGGAGCGCGGCGCCGCAGCCGAGGAGGAGGAAACGGATGGCCCGCATGCTGATCTTCCCCCCCTCACGTCTACCCGCGACCGCCCATGAGCGGAAACCGTACTCGAAGCGTCCCCTCACCTGATTCCGGCCGCATCACTATGCCATTTTCTTCATGTGCTCGTCAAACGTCGGACCTCCGTCGAGCCGGGGGCCGAGGAGGCAGGCCAGGGCGATCGTCCCTACCGTCCCCCAGATCACCAGCCAGCTCCAGCCGAACGCCAGGACCTTTGTTTCGGAGAGGATCAGGAGGACCAGATTCACCAGCGCCATGACCACCATCGCCACCACGTTGGCCCGATTGGCCGGACGGGCGGAGAGCAGGCCGAGCAGAAAGACGCCGAGGAGCGAGCCGAAGGTCACTCCCGCGATCTTGAAGGCCAGCCACAGGATCTTGTCGAAGAAGGAGAAGCCGTAGGCCAGCCCGGCCAGGATCACGCCGAAGACGACCACGCTCAGCCGCGAGACGAGCAGGTAGTGGTGCTCCGTTCCGCGCTTCATGAAGACCGGGCGGTAGATGTCGGTGACGAACGATGCCGCCAGCGACCCCAGCGGCGAGTCGATGGAGGCCAGCACGATGGCCGAGAGCATGAGTCCCCTGAGGACGACGGGCATGGCCGACTCGATGAAGTGGGGGAAGATATCGTCGGGGCGCGGCACGGGCAGGGTCGGGTGCTGGGCGTAGTAGGCGTAGAGCGCGGCCCCGATCCCCAGATAGATGCCGAGGGTGAGGAGTGTTCCCAGCGGGGTCAGGGCCAGCGTCCGCTGGCTCTGCTGCCGGGTCTCCACCGTCAACAGCCGCTGCATCAGGTCGTGATCGGTGCCGAAGGCCGCCGCGCAGCCCACCACGCCGTTCAGGAGGGCGAGCCACACGATGTTGGGATCGGTCAGGATCCGCGTCCAGAAATCCGGCGCCCCGGGGGATGGGCCCCAGTTGATGACGTTCAGCCGGCCCGCCTCGCCGGCCACCGCGAGCACCACGCCCACGCCCCCGTCGATGCGCGTGAGCAGGAAGGCCAGCGTCGCGGCGCCCGCCACCAGGAACGTCAGGGCCTGGAAGACGTTGGTCCAGACGACGGCCTTCACGCCGCCCGCGGCGATATAGAGGATGGACACGGCGGTGAAGAGCGCGATCGTCGGCCCGATCTGCCAGCCGAGGAGGATCGAGACGGCGAGGCAGGCCGCCATGAGGCGGACGCCGGAGCCCAGGAGGCGCGTGATGAAGAAGAAGATCGAGCCGGTGAGCTGGGTTGCCTGCCCGAAGCGGTAGCCGAGGAACTCGTAGATCGTGGTGCAGTTATAGCGGTAGAAGGCCGGGATGAACAACAGGGCCACGGCGAACTTGGCCAGGCTGCAGCCGACGAAGAACTGGACGTATTCCCAGTTCTCGCTGTACGCCGTGGCCGGCACCGAGATGATGGTGACCGCGCTGATCTCGGTGGCCAGGAAGGAGAGGCAGGCCGCCCACCAGGGAACGCGGCGACGGGCCAGGAAGAAGTCCACCGTGTCGCGCTGCTCCCGCGTGAAGCGGACCCCGATGGCGATCAGGCAGGCCAGCGCGAGGACGAGGACGCCGTAGTCCGGCCAGGTCAGCGAGCTCGAGCCGGAGAACCAGCTGGGCATGGGCCGGTCTCATCATAGCCCGGCCCCCGCTCCCCGCCGAAAGATTTGACGAAGCGCCGATGGGATGAAGCGGCTGGCCCGGGGAGGCCTTCGGGTTAGGCCTGTTTCGGTTCCGTGGCGGCGACGCGAAGAGCTTTTTCTTCAATCAGCCTCGTCAATTCACCCCACGCCCTCACTTCCTCCGCGCTCCCGCGGCGGAGCCGGAACAGGCAGGTTTCGCCGCCGGACGGGATCGTCGTCTCAAACGCCACGTCCCATGCATCTTCCCGTCCCCGGCTCTTCATGAAATCCCGTCCAGCGTCGATCATCCCCTGCACGAAGTATCGCTGGACGCGGCAGTCGAACGCCGCGTAGTGATCCTGATGGGGGCACCAGTCTATGTGAAAGTAAGCACTGCCATCCTCCTCGATCTCAGGCGTTTCGAGCGATGCGTAGGCGATCCTGTTGATGACGGTGGCGAAAAAGCTTATCCATTCCGTGCTCGTCATGTCGTCGGGTATCGAAGTGCCATCCGTCATCTGCTTTCCGACGTCATACCCGACGCGGTAGAGGCTTTCGCTCACGAGCTTCTGACCCTCTCGCCCGAAGCTCCTCTCCGCGGCTTTGAGGATCTCGATCACCGCCATCGCCTGCATCGTGCCCCACTGCCACAGTACCGCTGGATCGAAATTGGTTTGGTCAAGGACTGTACGCAAGCGACTGCGCCCCTTCGAATAGGGCTGGTTGAATTCGAACTTTTCCCATCTCCTCTCGGGTCTCCTCTCCCAGTGCTTTGCTCTCTTATCGTCGTGCTTTGATTTCATGATTCTCCTCTCGCCCTCACCCCGCTCTCGAGGCCCTTCCCGGGCGTGGCGGATGCGGCCGCCGTATGGCCCTCCCGTTCTTTCCCGATACACCGCGGATAAATGGGGAGTCAAGCGCCAAGTTGGTGGTCCCGGCCTCGGCCGCAGCCGTCGATTGGGACCGCCTCGCCCGGCGGCGTCGAGCGCGAAGGATTCGACGGGGAATCAGTAGGCCTTGCGGGCGTTCCGATCGAAGGTCGAGTGCTCCAGCTCCTTCAGCCGTAGCTTCTGGATCAGGTCGTCGTAGGAAGACGTCTGGATCACCCGGTTGAACTGGGCGCGATAGGTGCTCACGAAGCTGACCCCCTCGATGAGAATGTCGTAGACCGCCCAGCGCGAGCCCAGGAGGTGGAGCCGGTATTCGATGGGGATCTCGGCCTTCCGGCCGGTGATAACCTTGGAGCGGACCGTGGCATAGTCTCCATCCACGGTCTCGCTGAGGTAGAGGATCCGCTCGCCGGAGTAGTTCTCGAGCTTGCCGAAGTACGACCGCTCCAGGAGCTCCGCGAAGAGCCGCACGAACTCCTCGCGCTGCTGGGAGGTCCGGTCGGTCCAGTGGCGCGCCAGGGAGCGCCGGGCCATTTCCTGAAAGTCGAAGAGATTCTCGGCGATCCGGCGAATCTCAAGGCGACGCCGTTCGGCGGCCGCGGGGCGCGCCAGGTCGTCATCCTGCACCACCCGCACCACCTGCTCAACGGCGACCCGGATGACCTCCGTCGGGCTGGCCATCGATGCGGGGCTGACCGCGAGAAGGAGCCACGCTGCCAGAGCCTTCTGCATGGTTGCCCTCCATCGGGAAGAATGGGGGTGAGCCCCGCGCTCCTGACGGAGCATATCGTGTGCCATCCCGGGGAAGGCGCGAACGCCCCCAGAATTGCGGGGTTGACACGCTGTCGACCTGAGAACATAGTCAGCGGCGAATCACGGACGTCACGAGCTCAACGAGTGCCGACAGGCGTAGCGGTCGGAGTGGATCTGGGCGGAACGCGGATCCGGCTGGTGGCCAGCGGTGACGCGGCCCACCGGCGCTGGTCTCGCACGGTCGCCGCTCGAGCCCCGACGCTGGCCGACCTGCCGGAGTTTCTCGCCCGCCTCTGGCGGCGGTGGGAGGTGAGGCGACGCGACGTGGAAGCGCTGGTGGTCGCAACGAGAGGAATCTGGACAGCCGGCGAGCGACGGGCCCAGGAGCGGCGCCTCCTCGGGCTCGCCAGGCGGGTGCGGGTGATCTCGGACGTCGAAGCCGCGTTCCGGGGCGCGTTGGGGGAGGGTCCCGGGCTCCTAGTCCTCGCAGGCACCGGATCTATTGTGCTCGGACGAAACCGCCGCGCTCGCTATGCGCGCGCCGGCGGGCTCGGGCCGCTTCTGAGCGACGAGGGCTCGGCCTTCTGGATCGGCCGCGAGTGGCTCCGCGCTGCGACTCGTGGTCAAGCCGTCGCGCGAGCCCGGGAGATCGGCCGTGCCCCTGACGCCGTGAGCCGCATCGCCGCCTTGGCGCCGACGGTACTCCGTCGTGCCAAGCGCGGTCACGGAGGGGCCCGCGCGATCGTCGGGGCTGCCCAGGAGCATCTCGCCACGTTCGCGAGAGACGTCGCCCGCGACCTCCACCTCCCCGCTCCCGTTCGCGTGAGCTGGGCGGGAAGCCTGATGGAGAACCGGGCCTTCCGCGGGGGGGTCTGGCGTTCCCTCCGACGTCAAGGCGTCGCGGCCCGCATCGTCGCCCCCGCCGAACCCCCCGTGATCGCCGCCCACGCAATGGCCAGCCGCCTCGCGCGCGGGCTCAGGCCATGACACGACTCCTGGAGATCACCGTTTGCCCCCGAGAGCCCGGCAAGGTCATCCTCCCGGTCGAGCGCGGGGGGCGGCCGCAGCGGATGGACGCCCACGCCATCGCCAGGCATCTCGAGCGCCTGATCCGCCGGCGGGGTCTCGCGGGACGGGTGTGGGTGCGTGAAGGGTGCGCGGGCGGCTGCAGCCGCCGAGGACCCAACGTCAACGTCGATGTCTTCCTGAAGGCCCGCCCCGGAGAGGAACAGGACCACGTCGCGGTGGACGGCCGGAGCTACGTCTACTCGCTCCGCTCCCTCCCCTGGCTCGCCCGGATCATCGACGACAATCTGAGGCCCGCGCCACCCAGAGGAACATCATGATTGCGCAACCGGTCAACTATCTTTCTTCCACCTCTCCAGGAACCCGGCGGTTCATATGGCGCCACGCCTATCAGGCCATCAACCGGCCATTCGCCGACATGAACTGGTACTTCCTGAATTACGGCCATGCGAGCCTCGATCCCAGTTCTCCTCTCTTGCCGCTGGACGAGCGACACGAACCGGATCGTGCCGCCATAACAACCGTGAGTAAGACGGCCATGAGCCTCGTGCGCATTCCGCGCGCGGCCCGTTCCCCCGTCGGTACCCTTTGCCTCCTTGCCTGCGTCGCGCTGACGGCGGGCCTCCTTCCGTGGTCGGCCTTCGGTCAGTCGGCGGACGCCTCGGCCCCGGCGGCAGAAACGCCCGGCGGATTTCTGGAGCGCTACGTTCTCGGCAGGAACGTGCTCGGAATCGGTTGGGCTCACATCCACACGGTCGACTCCTCAAAACCGGTCCGGACCTCGACCAGCTCGCTCCACCTCGGCACCTATCAGTCGCCGGGCACGGAGACGATGGTGAGCGATTCCGACACGCTCGTGCTGACCTTCACGCACTTCTTCACCGACAACATTGCCGCCACGTTCGCATTCGGTCTCCCCCCCAAGTTCAAGCTCACCGGCCGGGGCAACGTCATCGCGCCGGTGCCGGTAGTCGGCCCGCTCACGCTGGTCGATCTGGGCGCGCCGGAGAACAATCCGCTCGCCACGGTGCGCGAATGGAGCCCGACCCTGCTGCTGCTGTACTATTTCGGCGACAACGACACGAAATTCCGGCCTTTCCTGGGCGCGGGCGTGAACTACACGTTCTTCACGGACGTGAAGCTCAAGAGGAACTTCGAGAAACAGCTCCGGGACCTCGGACCCCTGCTGGAACTGGGCATGGGCAAGCCGCCGACCGGCCCGGCGAAGGTCGGCGTGGACGTGGAAAGCTCCTGGCAGCCGGTGGTGACCGCAGGCATCCAATACGAGTTCGCGAAGAACTGGTTCAGCATCGGCTCGGTGTCCTTCCTGCCGCTCAAGAGCACCGCGACGATCACGCTGAAGAACCAGGCCAGCGAAACGCTCGCGGTCAACAAGGTCGACATCGAGTTCAACCCGGTCGTGTTCCGTCTCGCGCTCGGCTACAGGTTCTGACCCCTACGCGACGGCACCGGTTGGGGCGGCAGGAGGG
>JACQWA010000163.1 GCA_016209425.1 Candidatus Rokuibacteriota bacterium | reverse complement strand
CGTCCCGGGCTGGCGATCGTCATGCCCGATATCGCGCCGAACGACGGCACACTCCGACGGGCGTTCGAGCGGCTGGAGCAGGCCATGGACGAGTCGTGCGCACAGGCGAAAGCGCCGAATGAAACTTGACTCATTCACTACAACTCTGAGCCTTCAAGGACTCTACCGCCCCCTCCAGACGGGTGTCCTCTTCTCGACAAAGGCCCGGGTCGCCTCCTTCGCGTCCTCGCTCTTCGCCAGACGCAGCGTGAACGTCTGCTCAAGAGCGTAGCCCTCGCTAATTGGCAATGGTTCGCAGGAATTGAGCGCCTCTTTCGCGAGGCGCAGTGCGAGCGGGCTCTTCGAGGCAATCTCACGCGCGAGCTCCATGGCGGCGTTCCGTTCTGTGCCGTGCGGCACGACGCGCTCGAAGAGTCCCAGCCGGTATGCCTCCTGCGCATCGATCGGCCGGCCCGTGAAATACATCTCCCGCATCTTGCCCTGCGGCAGGAGCCGCATCATGTGCCGCCCCCCGCCGCACCGGCCGACATTGATCTCCGGCATGCCGATCGTCGCGCGCTCAGAGGCGTAGCGGATGTCACAGCACGCGGCGAGCACGGCGCCGGCGCCGAGTGCCGGGCCGTTGATCACGGCGATGACCGGCTGGCGGTTGGTCAGGATCGAGTCGAACATCGTCCGGGCGAGTGCCTGCCGGCGCTCGTCCCGGCCGCTGTCCCCGGCGGCGGTCATCACGCTGAGCTCTTTGACGTCGGCGCCAGCGGTGAAGCAGCGCTCGCTCGACGAGACCAGAAGCACCACCGAGATGTCCTCGCGCCGGCTGACAGCCTGAAAGGCATCGTTCAGCTCGCCATACATCTCGGTGGACATCGCGTTGACGGGCGGCCGATCCATCGCGATGAGTCCGACCCGCCCTTCGTTCGAGATCTTGATGTTGGCCATGGTGTCAGTTGTCCTCGCTGTTAACTCAGTTCGATAAGCGCATCCACCGCGAGGGCCCCCTCGCCCCGGCGGCGGACGATCACCGGGTTCAGCTCCACGCTCGCCACCTCGTGCCGATGCTCCCAGGCCAGCCGCGACACGCACACGAGCAGATCAATGACGGCTTCCTCGTCGAGCAGTGGCCGGCCTCTCACGGGCTGCAGCAACTGGGAAGCCCGAGTCTGGGCCAGGAGCCGCGCCGCCGCCGCGTGGTCGAGCGGCGCCAGGGCGAGTGCGCGGTCGCGGATCAGCTCGACGAGCACGCCCCCTGCCCCGACGAGGACGATCGGGCCGAACACGTCGTCGCGCCGGGCGCCGATGATAAGTTCCGCCTCGCCCTCGACGTGCTCCTGCACCAGGACGCCGTCGAGGCGGGCGTCAGGCCTGTGGCGCCGCGCTCTGGCGACGATGCGGCTGTACGCCGCGGCGGCGGTCTCGACCGTGACGCCGAGCGCCACGGCGTCGGCGGCGGACTTGTGCGGCATGTCGGCCGAGATGACTTTCAGAACGACTGGTCCTCCGAGAGCCGCGGCGGCGGCGGCGGCATCCTCGGGCGAGTGCACCAGTTGCTCCCGAGGCCCGGGAATGCCAGCGGATCTCAGGAAGGCGCGGGACTCGACCTCGCTGAGCACACGACGACAGGCGACGATCCGGCCCGGCGCAACGGAGGCGCACGCCGCACGACGCGCCAGCACCGCCGGGCGCTCAGGGTCCTTCGCCCAGGACGTCACCCGTGCGAGAGCGCCCAGAGCGTCGATGCAACGCACTGGATCCTGGAAGACGGGGAGACCGCCGGAGGCTGCAGCGGCTCGCACCACGCCCTCGGGGTCCTGCATCGCTACGAGCCAGACAGGCTTACCGGAGCGGCCGCCGATCGCCGCCGTCTCCCGACCGAAGCGTTGGCCGGTCTTGGCGAGAACCACGTGCCCCAGGAACGCCACGACGACGTCGATGCTCTGCTGCTCGAGCAGCAGCTCCAGATACTGCGCGTACACCTCGGGACGGTTTGCGATGTTGCCCGTCACGTCGACCGGATTGACAGTGGCCGCAAAGGGCAGGATGACTCGCATCCGCTCCTGCACGGCGACCGGTAACTCCGGCACCTCAAGGCCCGCCTGAACGCAACGGTCGACCATCATGATGCCCACGCCACCAGAGATCGTGACGATCCCGACACGGCGCCCGACGGACACGTGGCGCCCTGCGACGACACCCATCAGGTCGAGGAAGTCGTCGAAGCTCTCCACCTCGAGAATTCCCATCTCCGCCAGGGCGGCGGCGTACACGGCGCTATCGCCGGCCAGCGCGGCGGTATGCGCCATCGCGGCTCGCCGTCCGGCGTCAGTCTTGCCCACCTTGATGCCGATGACGGGCTTGCCCGCAGCGTGGGCACGATGCACGGCGACCATGAGCCGCTCGGCGTCGCGCACCTGCTCGAGATAGATGCCGATGACGCGGGTCAAAGGATCGTCGGCGAGATAGCCAACGTAGTCTGCCACCTGAGTGTCCGCCTCGTTCCCCGTGGTGACCCAGTGGCTGAACCCGATTCCCTGCTGGCGGGCGAAACTGAACAGGTACGCACCAACCGCGCCGCTTTGGCTGACGAATCCGATGGAGCCCGGGATGAGCCGCGGATCGGAAAGATGCGAACCGAACGTCGCCGTCGCACCGGTATGGAGGTTGATGAGGCCAGCACAATTCGGCCCCCACACCCGCATGCCGGCGGCGCGCGCGATGCTCGCCATCTCCTCCTGGAGCGTCGCCCCGGTGGCACCCAGTTCAGCAAACCCGGCCGAGAAAATGACGGCGCCACGGACCCCGGCCTCGGCGCACTCGCGCACGGCCTGCACCACGCGGTCGGCCGGCAATACGATGACGGCCAGGTCCAGCGGGCGCGGCACCGCCGCGATGCTCGGATAGCATGGCAGGCCACTGATCTCGCGCCGAGATGGATTGACGGGGTAGATGCCTCCCTTAAACCCGGAAGCGAACAGATACTTGACCGGCATTCCGCCGACGCGTCCGAGATCGGAGGACGCGCCGATGACCGCGATGGAGGCCGGATTCAGCAGCGGCGCGACCGAGTTGAAGTCGGAGGACATGGCGGCGCCTAGAAAGCGGGCCGGCGCCAGCGCGACAGCCAGCCCGTCAATCCGGCCGGGGCGAAGACGATGAAGAGGACCAGCACCAACCCGAAGACAAGCGGCGAGAACTCCTTGGCCGGGCGAAGCAACTCATTGGTAATCACCACGAGGAAGCTCCCGAGCACGGGTCCCCAGATGGCGCCCATGCCGCCGACGGCCAGGATAACCAGGAGCTGGATGGTCAGGTGAAAGCTGAACGTCTCCGGGCTCACGAAGCCCACGGCGGCGTGCTGAAGACGGCAGCCGAGACGCCCCCCACCCACGGGATGCCTGACCGCTCGATGATCGGCATGGCACCCTGCCCGGAGCCACTGGTGGTGAAGCCTACCAGCGCGTCGACCTTATCCTGGTTGATGAGCTTGTTGACCGCGGCCACGGCTTCGGTCGGCTGCCCCTTCTCGTCCTCGACCACCAGGTGGATGGGGCGCCCGTTGATGCCGCCCGCCTTGTTCACCTGCTCGACCCGCAACTCGATCGCTCGGCGCGCCACCTGCCCGTTTCCGGCGGAGGACGGCCCCGTCAGATCCCAGACGCCGCCGATCGTGATCGGCTGCCCGGTCTGCGCCGAGGAGCCCGTGGCGACCAGGAGCAGCGCGGGAACGAGCGCGAGGACCCGACGGCACCACGAGGCTCTTGTCATCTATGGTCTCCTTCGACGGATGATTTCGCCAGCCACGTCGCGGCCACGACCTCGCGGTGCTGCGACGGCGTCCCGAGCGCGAACTCGAGGTACTTGGCACGCTTGAAGTAAAAGTGCAGGTCATGCTCCCAGGTGAACCCGATACCGCCGTGGACCTGGATGGCGGCACCGGCGACGTACGGGAACATCTCGGTGCACATCGCCTTTGCCATTGCGGCCGCCACTTCGGCATCCGGCGCGCCCGCGTCGATCGTCCAGGCCGCGTAGCAGGCGCCCGCGCGCCTCGTCTCGTACTGCACCATCATGTCCGCGCACTTGTGCTTGATGGCCTGGAAGCTCCCGATCGGCTTGCCGAACTGCTGGCGCACCTTCGCGTACTCCACGGCCATCTCGAGAGCACGGCCGGCGCCGCCGACGGCCTGGAACGCGAGCGCGATGTTGGCGGCGCGAAGCGCGCGCTCGAGCGCCGGCCGGCCGCCGCCCGCTTCGCCGATGACCCGGTCGCGGCCGAGACGCACGCCGCCGAAGCGCACCGCAGCCGTGCGAATCGTGGGATCGAGCCCGGGCAGCGCCTGCCGCGAGACGCCAGCATCGCCGGGCTCGACGAGGAAGAGCGCGATCCCGTCGCCGTCATCCACACGCGTGGCGGTCAGCATCACGTCCGCGACATCGGCGAACGGCACGACCAGCGCCTCCCCGTCGAGCACGAACCACGCGCCCTCGCGACGCGCACGAACGTCGATGCCGGACGGCAGCGGGAAGCCGTCGCGACCGGCGAGCGCCGCGGTGGCGACGGCGTCGCCCGTCGCGACCCGCGGCAGCCATCGCTCGCACTGCGCCGCGCTGCCGGCGTCAAGCGCGAGCGGCAACACCACCGCCGTCTCGACGAGCGGCGCCGGCAGGAGCGCCCGCCCGCTCTCCTCGCACAGCAGCGCGAGATCGAGGAAGCCCAGGCCGAGCCCGCCGTGCTTCTCCCCGAGCAGCACCGAGGTCCATCCCAGTTCGGCGAGACCGCGCCAGAGCTCGCGGTCGAATCCCGTGTCCGTGTCGACCAGGCGCCGGAGCCGCGTCGTCGGCAGCCGGTCGGCGAGAAACCTGCGCGCGCTGTCGCGACTGAGGTACTGGCTCGTACTGAAATCGAAGTCGATGGCCGCCTCCTTCCTCAGCGCGGCAGGCCGAGCAGCCGCTCGCCAATGATGTTGCGCTGGATCTCGTTCGCGCCGGAGTGGATGCTGTCCCCCCGGGACTTGAGGAACCGGTGCTGCCAGCGCCCGCCCTCCTCGGCGAGCGCGCCATCCGCGATCTGCGAGGCCGGGCCGAGGACCTCCAGCGCCAGCTCGACGATGCGCTGGTACAACTCGCTCCAGTAGAGCTTCACGATCGAGCCCTCGGAACCGGCGGGCTCGCCGCGTAACCGCTTCGTGAGGTTGCTGTAGAGCGTCCACCGCAGCATCTCGATCTCGCTGTGGCACTGAGCCAGCCGCTGGCGAAGGAGCGGGTCCTCGATGACGGGCCGGCCGCGCCGCGTGATCCGCTTTGCCATGTCGATCAACTCATCGAACTCGAGCCGGATCATGGCGTGCCGGTGGAAGGCCAGAGTGCCACGCTCGTGAGTGAGCGCCGTGGCGGTTACCTGCCAGCCCTGGTTCAGGCCGCCGAGCACGTTGGCCATCGGCACCCTGACGTTGTCGAAAAACGTCTCGCAGAACTCGCCACTGCCCGTCATCTGAACGATCGGGCGCACGGTGATCCCGGGAGTCCGCATGTCGGCGAGCAGGAAGGTGATCCCCTTGTGCTTCGGCGCATCGGGATCGGTCCGGACGAGCATGAAGATCCAGTCGGCGACGGTCGCGAAGCTCGTCCAGACCTTCTGCCCGTTGATCACGAGCGTGTCGCCGTCGCGGACGGCGCGGGTCGACAGACTGGCGATGTCCGAGCCCGCGTTCGGTTCCGAGAACCCCTGGCACCACTGATCATCGGCGCTTAGGATCCTCGGCAGGAACCGTCGCTTCTGCTCTTCGGTGCCGTGATGGATAATCGTCGGCCCGAGAAGCAGCTTCGCCGCGCGGTTCAGCTCCTCCGGCGCGCGGGCGCGCGCGATCTCCTCGAAGTAGATCACCTGCTCGACCAGCGTCGCGCCACGTCCGCCGTACTCCTTCGGCCACGACAGCCCCGCGTACCCGCCGGCGTAGAGCGTTCGATCCCACTGGCGTCGAAGCGCGACCCACTCTTCATACGTCTTCGGGTACTGGTATCCGGGCGTGCCCCAGCCAGCAGGCAGGTGCTCGTACAACCACCGTCGCAGTTCGAGACGGAACTGCTCTTCCGCCGAGGTAAACGTGAGGTCCACGGTGCTCTCCTTGCTCACTCCTCAGCGCGCGGGCCGAGCCTCCATAGTCTGCGAGGGAAACCGCCAAAGTTGCGGGTGGAATCTGCCCCAGCGTGCCCGGAGGGACCTCGCGGCATTGCCGCCTCAGTGTACCCACGATGCTCACCACACCACAGGAAACCACCCTCGTCTTGAGATCTCCCGCTCTGTCGTCACGGCCTCGGGCCTTCCTCCCCGATCGTGGCCATCAAGGCCGCTCTCTACGCCGTAAGATCGACTCCTAACTTCCTAGATCCTATGGCCGAATATCACCTTTTGAGGCTGGGACGACCCGCCACCCCACAAGCCTGCGCCACCTCAGATGCCCAGGTACTTGGCTCGCACATCGGAGCTTCCCAACAGCGCCGCCGAACCGCCTTCCATCGTGATCCGTCCCGTCTCCAGGACGTATCCCCGGTGAGCGAGCTCCAGCGCCGTCTGGACATCCTGGTCGAGGAGAAGAATGCTAACGCCGTCCCGATTTATCTCCCGGAGAGTAGGCAGCAGCCGCTCGATAGCGAGCGGCGCGAGGCCCAGCGACAGCTCGTCGATCATGAGCAATCTCGGCTTCGCCATCAGGCCCCTTGCGATGCTACACATCTGCTGCTCGCCCCCGCTCAGCTTGCCCGCAAGCTGACGCTGCCGCTCCCGAAGGATCGGGAAGTAGCTCCACACCCGCTCCAGCTGCGCACGCACCTCGCCGCGATCCACGCGGGTGTAGGCCCCCATGAGCAGGTTCTCCCTGACCGTGAGCCCGCCAAACAGGCGTCTCCCTTCCGGTACGTGCGCGATCCCTAGCGCGACGACCTGCGCGGGCGCCAAGCCGTTCAGCAGGCGCTCCATGAACACGATCGAGCCGGCCATCGGCCTGACGATTCCGGACACCGTCTTCAGGAGCGTCGACTTCCCCGCGCCGTTCATCCCGACCAGGGCCACGATCTCGGCGGCGCCGACCTGCAGGTCGACGTCTCGCAGAACTACCGTACGGCCGTATCCCGCGACCAGCCCCTCGATCCGCAGCATAGCGTTGGGCGGCCACGTCGAGCCATCCGGGCGGCTCCCACCCGTCACGCCGGAACGCCCGTGCGCACGCGGGACGCTACCTCTTGGTGAACCGCGATCCCAGGTACACGGCGATGACCCGGTCGTCGGCGAGGACCTCCGCCGGCCTGCCCTCGACGATCTTCCGGCCCTGGTGCATCACGAACACGCGGTCCGACACGCCGACGATGGCCTTCATCACGTGCTCCACCATGAGGATCGAGGCGCCCGCCGCCCTGATCCGCAACACTATCCGCATCACGTCCTCGATCTCTTTGGCGTTCAAACCCGCCATCACCTCGTCCAACAACAGCAACGTCGGCTCGGTCGCCAGCGCCTTCGCCAGCTCGACCCGCTTCTGGTCCGCCTGCGTCACATCCGCGACCCGCTGCCCCATCTTGTCCGCCAAACCCACGAACTCCAGGACCTCGGTGGCCCGCGCCAGCGCCTCCCGCGTCCGATACGCTCGTGTGCCGTACAGCGCGCCGATCAGGACGTTCTCCCGCACCGTCAGCCGAGGAAAGGGGCGCACGATCTGAAACGTCCGCGCCAGGCCCATCCGGGCGATTCGATACGGACGCAAGCTCGTGATGTCCCGCCCCCGGAATCTCACGGTCCCCCGGTCGCACCGGCACAGGCCGCTGATCATGTTGATCAGCGTCGTCTTGCCGGCGCCGTTCGGTCCGATGAGCCCAACGATCTCGCCGGCGTGAACGTTGAACCTCACGTCGCTGACCGCCGTGAGGCCGCCGAAGACCTTCGTCAGCCCTTCGCCTTCTAACACCACCACCGCCGCGCGCCTCCGTACCGCCGCAGCAGGTCCCGCAGGATGCCGACCAACCTCGCCTGGGGCAGGTGGATCACGTCGCGGAGACCTCCGGGAAAGAAGAGGACCACCAGCACCATCATGGCGCCGAGCACCGTACGGTGGAACTCGAGGAAGTGGCTCCACGCCGTCTCGGCCAGCACCTCGAGGATCAGCGCCCCTGCGAGCGGTCCCCAGAGCGTGCCCACGCCGCCGAGCAACGCCATCAACAGCGGCATCAGCGTCACCAGGAAGTTGAACGCGCTGACCGGATCGATGTAGGACATCCAGTACGCATAGGCGCCGCCGCCCACGCCGTTGATGGCCGCCCCCGCTCCGAACATGGAGAGCTTCCAGGCCGTGGTGTTGATCCCAACCATCTGCGCCGCGTCCTCGTCTTCCCGAATGGCGACCAGGGCGTACCCCGCGCGGCCGCTCAGGATGAGGTGTGAGGCGAGCAGAGCGCCGAGCACGATCAGTAGCATGACGATGTAGAAATACTGGTAGATCTCGGTGATCTCGGCGTCCATTACCGGCAGGCTGATCCCCTTGCCCTTGCCGGCGAACTCCAAATTGCCAACGATCTCCCTCACGGCCTCGGCGACGCCCAGCGTGGCGATGGCGAAGTAGTGCCCTTTCAGCCGGAGCATCGGGAATCCGACGGCCACGGCGAGCGCCGCGGCGAGGAACGCGCCGATCGCCGCCGCTGCCACGAACGCGACGTCGAACCGTGTCATGAGAATCGCCACCGTGTAGGCCCCGATGCCGAAAAACGCCACGTTCCCGAAGCTCACATAGCCGGTCGCTCCCAGCAGGTTCCACGCTTGCGCGAGCGCAGCGTACATCAGGATCGTCGTCAGTAGGCGGAGAACATAGTTGTTCGCCCAGAGAAGGGCGCTGCCCAGAACCACGGCCCCGACGAGCCCCACGAGGGCGACCGTCACTCCCCGCCGCACGCCACCGGCGAGGCCGCCCATTACCGCGCGTAGTACTCCCTCCCGAAGAGCCCTTCGGGTCTGATGAGCAGGATCACCACCAGCAGGATGAAAGCGATGGCGTCCTTGTAGCCGGGCCCGAAGACGGCGACGCCGATCGTCTCCACAAGCCCGAACGTCAGGCCCCCGACCAGGGCGCCGCCCATGTTGCCCAACCCGCCAATCACGCAGACGACGAAGGACTTCAGCAGGAAGGAGTCCCCCATTCCAGGCTCGACGACAAACGCGGTGCCGATGAGGGAGCCCGCACCGGCAGCGATCGCGGACCCAATGGCAAACGTGAGAGCGTAGATCTTCTCGATCTCGACGCCCATCAGCGCGGCGGTCTCCCGGTCCATCCGAGTCGCCCGGATCGCTCTCCCGACCTTCGTCCACCCAAGGAACACCACGAGCAGGGCCGTGAGGAGAAGGGAGGCGACGAAGATGATCAGCCGCAAAAACGGAACGACCAGCGGCCCCAGCGCGAGCGACCAGGTCGCGTACGGCGGCCGGATCGACCGGAAGTCGCCGGTCCAGAGGTAGAAAGCCAGGTTCACCGCGATCAGGGTCAACCCCTGCGTCAGAATGATCGCCATGAAGAGCGGGCCACCGAGGATCCGGTTGATCAGGATGCGCTGCACCGCGTAGCCGATCAGGAAGAGGGTCAGCATCGACACGGGGACCGTCACCAGGGGGTCAATCCCGTAGAGGTGAAACAGCCAGAAGGTGATGTAGGCGCCCAGCATAATGGTGGCGCCATGAAAGATGTTGATGATGTTCATCACCCCCCAGACGAGGGAGAACCCGAGCCCGGCGCAGGCGTAAATCCCCCCTATCAGGATGCCGTTGATGACGATTTGCACGCCGGCGCCCACGCGTACTGCCCTCCGGCCTCGCCCTACCGCTCAGACCACTTCGGCGCGGGATAGATCACCTTCCGCTGTGCGTACGCGCTCGGATGGACCGCGAAATACTCACCCTGCTGCACCTGCCCGACGAGCCGAAACGCCTTGACGTTCACCCCGGCTTCATTGTACTTGATCGGCCCGAGGAACGTCGTCACGTCGAGGCTCGCGATGGCCTCTCGCACCTTGACGGGGTTCGTTGTTCCCGCCTTTTCCAGCGCCAGCTGAAACACCAGCCCCGCCGCCGTCGCGCAGGCCTGATTCGAGTCCGGCACATAACCGAATTTCTGCTTGAACACCCGCGTGTAGTCCTGCGCGGTCCCGATCACGGCATCCCGGAACACCGTGATCTCGTTGTGCCATCCATGGCTGTCGGAGACAAGGTACTCGGCGTCCTTTCCCAGCGCGGTACGGAAGTCCGGGTACGTGGGCCCCAGCGTGAGCACCACCATCGGGAGGTTCACACCGAGTTCCTTCATCTGCTTCACGAGCAGGATGTGTTCGTTCAAATATCCCGTCCCGATGTACACCTGGGGGTTACGCTCCTTGATCTGCAACAGCATGGACGAGAAGTCCTTCGTCCCCGAGGGGAACTCGCCGTAGTACACCTCCTCGAGGTTTTGGGTCTTAATGAACCTCCTCGCGGTCTCGATCTGGACCAGGGGGAATGCCGCCGACTGCGCGCTCAGCGCGATGCGCCGCGGCTTCTCCGGCAGTTTCATCAGGAGGTCAAACAGCGGCGCGTACGTCTGCGCCGTCGTCGAGATGGTGGTGAAGACGTACCGATAGCCCCGGTCGAAGATGTTCTGCATGATCCCCATTCCCTCGACCATCGGCACCCGATACTTCTCCGTGACCGTGCTGGCCGCGAAGGTCGCGCCGCTGCCGAACGGCCCGAGGATGAGCTTTACGCCGTCCACGGTCACCAGCTTCTCCACCAGCTTCGCGGCGGTCGTCGCGTCACTCTGGTCGTCGTAGTACCGGATCTCGATCTTGTGCGGGACGCCGCCGATGTTGATGCCTCCTCGACTGTTGACCAGATCCTTCCAGAACTCGTACGCGTCCTTGGTCCGCTGGCCCTCGTGCGCCAGGGTGCCCGACAGCGACACCGCGGCGCCGAAGGCGACCACTCTCGGCTGCGCCTGCGCCGGGCATCCCACAGCGATCGCGAGGAGGCCGCTGACGAACGCCAACACCACGTGCGACGGGAAGCGACGCTCTGAGCCCATGTGTTTACCCCTTTCTTGTCCTGCCCCGCGTTGAGGGCTACGACGCGATCGACCCCCGCGCCTCCGGCGGCATCAGCTCCGGCCTATAGGGCTCCGGGCCGGGCATGATCACGCAGAAGTGCTTCAGCGGGCCACCCGGCGCGACCTGCCAGGTG